>JAVHYE010000157.1 GCA_031119295.1 Pedobacter sp.
TGCCGATATAGGTAAGAGCGTCGCAAAGCACGAGACGGCCTTCGGCATCGGTATTGAGAATTTCCACGGTCTGGCCCGACATGGTGGTAACGATGTCGCCGGGGCGGGTGGCTTTGCCGGAGGGCATGTTTTCCGCGCAGGCCATGACGCCCACCACATTGATGGCGAGGCCGGATTCCGCCAGCGCCGTCATCACGCCCAGCACGGAGGCGGCGCCGCACATATCGAATTTCATTTCATCCATGCCGGCTGCCGGCTTGATGGAAATGCCGCCGGTGTCGAAGGTCACGCCCTTGCCCACCAGCACCACGGGAGCGTCATTCTTCTTGCCGCCTTTGTATTCGATGACGACCAGCTTGCCTTCCTGCTCCGAGCCCTGGGAGACAGCGAGGAAAGCGCCCATGCCCAGCTTCTTCATCTCGGCTTCGCCCAGCACTTTCACATCCAGGGTCTTTTCATGGGTTTTGCCCAGGGCCTTGGCCTGTTCGGCAATAAAGGTGGGGTGGCAGATATTGGGCGGCGTGTTGCCGAGATCGCGGGTCTTGTTGATGCCGGTGGCCAGCGCCACGCCCCAGGCCACGGCTTTCTTGCCGGCGGTAACAGCAGCCTTGTCGGCCACCGCCAGTGTCAGCTGGGAGACGGCTTTCTCGCCGCCCTTTTTGCTCTTGTAGTCGTCAAAGCGGTAAGCGGCTTCAAGCGAAGCGCGCACGATATCGCTGAGATTGGCGTTAAGGTCACGACCTTTGGTTTCCACGTCGGCAAGAAAGCTCACGGCTTTCTTGGGGCCTTGGGCCAAGGCTTTGGTGGCAATGGCGGCGGCGCGCTGCAGGCCACGGGTATCCAGTTCGGCAGCAGGGCCGGTACCTATCACCAGCACCTGTTCGGCGGCGATGCCGGGCAGGCCGAAGAGGGCCTGGCTCTGGCCGGGCTTGCCTTCAAAGCCGGCAGTCTTGAGTGCGCGGGAGAGGGCGCCGTTGCTGGCTTCGTCCAAGGCAAGAGCGGCCGGGGAGAGTTTGTCGCCGCTCACCGCCACAATGACGGCACCGGTTTTTTCAGAAGCAGGGGATGCAACCTTGAGCGAAAACTCCATCACGACCTCGCAAGACAAATACAGAAGAGTTGGCGGATAATCGCCGCCTTGCCGACAGCACCACCGCAAAGGGGTGAGTGTACTGTCTCCGCTTGTCGCAACGCCAACACGAACCTCAGGGTTCCATGGCCAATCCGGAAGGCCGGTTTACGTGATCATCCGCCGCTACATTTCCCTGCAGGTTCTGGGCTCCGCTGCCGCGGTGGCGCTGGTGCTGACTGTCATCCTCATGAGCGGTCGCATCATCAAGTATTTCGGCCAGGCAGCGGACGGCCGTCTGGATGTGTCCTTGCTCACTGCCGTGCTGGTT
Organism: Pedobacter sp.; assembly: GCA_031119295.1. Lineage (GTDB taxonomy): Bacteria > Pseudomonadota > Gammaproteobacteria > Pseudomonadales > Moraxellaceae > UBA2031. The sequence goes on from JAVHYE010000157.1 coordinate 1,401, forward strand.
TACCGCCTGCCGGGCTTTCTCGATCTCATCGTGCCACTGGGCTTTTTCATTGCCATCCTGCTCACCTTTGGCCGCCTCTATCTCGATAATGAAATGTCGGTGCTTTACGCCAGCGGCGTCAGTCGTGCCCAGATCGTGGGGCATCTGCTGGTGCCGGGGGCGCTGGTGATGGCGCTGGTAGCCACCACCAGTCTGTGGATCACGCCGGCCAGCAATGCCCGCTCCGAGCGTCTGTTTGCGCAGCAGGCCGAGCGCAACAGTTTTGACCTGATACGCCCCGGCCGTTTCCAGCCGGTGGGCAAGCGCATGCTCTATGCCGGCGCGTTGTCGCCGGATAAACAGCGTCTGCTGGACGTGCGCCTCTTCGAACAGAAGCCGGGCGACAAGGGCGTGAAGCAGGTGCTGGTGCATGCCCAGACCGGGCGCAGCGAGCGCGATGCCGTGACTGGCGAGCGTTTTCTCGTGCTGGAAGACGGCGTGCGTTATGAGCTGTCGCCGGGCGAAGCGGCTTATCGTGAATTCCGTTTTGCCAGCTACCGCTTCCGCCTGCCGGAACCTGCCCTCGTGGAAAGCCTGAGCAAGCTCAGCAGCTATGACACGCCCACGCTCTACAAGGAAAGCCGTACCAGCCGCACGGCGCTGGCAGAGTGGTTATGGCGTTTGTCGCTGCCTTTGTTTGTGCCCAGTGCCATGTTGCTGGCCTTTGCTTTGTCCCGTGTGAATCCGCGCCAGGGGCGTTATCTCAAGTTACTGCCTGCCATCCTGCTTTATATGAGTTATGTGGTGGCCATAGGTGCCGCGCGCAATGCCATTGAAAAAGGCAAGGCTGGCGAGGCCTTGGTCTGGTCGGTGCATCTGGGCTATTTCCTGCTGGCCCTGCTGGTGCTGGGCGCAGAAAACCTGCAGCGCCGCTGGCGTGCCCTGCGTGCGCGGCCGGAGGTGGCGGCATGAAACAGCTGACCCGCTATGTTTCGCGTTCCGTGCTCAGCGCCATGCTGCTGGTGCTTTTGCTTTTGCTGGGACTGGAGGTCGTTTTCAGTTTCATCGGTGAATTGGAGGATGTGAAAGGGGCTTACACCGCCACCGAGGCCCTCATCTATATCCTGCTCAGCGCGCCCGGGCGTGCCTACGACCTGCTGCCCACGGCCGCACTTATCGGCGGCATTGCCGGTCTTGGCATGCTGGCCTCGGCCTCCGAACTCACCGTGATGCGCGCCTCCGGGGTCAGCATCCTGCGTCTCGTGTGGTGGGTGCTGCGTCCGGCCCTGCTTTTCGTGCTCGCTGGCGTGTTGATGGCGCAGTATGTGGTGCCGAAAACCGATGCCATGGCGGAAACCCGCAAGGCCACGGCCCAGGGCAATAGCGCCATGGCCGGCTGGCTGAACAGCTACTGGCACCGCGAAGGGGATGCCTTGCTGCGTATCGGCCGTGTCGATCCGGCCGGTGTGCTGCATGGTCTGGTGTTTTTCCGCTTCTCGCCTGAAGGCCGTCTGCAGGAAAGCACCCTGATTGAAAATGCCTACTACGAAGGCGGCCAGTGGCGGCTCAGCAATCTGCGGGAAACCCGCTTCCAGCCCGATGGCAGCAGCCTAGTCGTGGTCACGCCCGAACGTATCTGGCCCAGCCAGCTGACGCCGGAGTTCCTGCAACTGGTGACGCGCAAGGCTGATAACCTCTCGATCACCGATCTTTATCGCTACGCCCATTACATGCAGAAGCAGGGGCTGGATGCCGGCAGCTACTACCTCGAATTCTGGAAGAAGACACTGGCACCGCTGGCCACGCTCTCCATGGTGCTGATTGCCTGCTCCTTTATCTTCGGGCCTTTGCGTTCGGTGACCATGGGTCTGCGCATACTCGCCGGTGTCATGGCCGGCCTGCTTTTCCGTTACGGCCAGGACTTTCTGGGCTACGCCAGCCTCGTCTACGACTTCTCGCCGGTACTGGCCGCCGGCCTGCCGATCGCGGCCTGTTTGCTGATAGGCGGGGTTGCCATTGCCCGGGTCAAGTAAGCCCCGGGCATTTTGCTTGTGAAAACAAACAGCTCCGCGTTAAAGTTCAGGCACTATAAGAAACTGGCCCAGCCCCTGCGGGTGTCATTTTGATCACATGGACTTCAGCATCAGCCACGGATGTGGGTGGCAAACGCAAGATCAATGAGGATTCCCTGCTGGCACGTCCCGAGATCGGTCTCTGGGTCGTGGCGGATGGCATGGGCGGGCATGCGGCGGGCGATGTCGCCAGCAATGCCGTGGTTCATCCCCTGGCCCAGCTCGAGCCGCCCGCCGTACTCGCCGACTATGTCGATGCCGTCGAAGGCCTGTTCATGTCGGTGAACCAGCAGTTGCGCGATTACGCCAACGACCAGCTCGGCGGCCGCACGGTGGGCAGCACCGTGGTTTCCCTGATTCTTTCGCAACGTACCGGCATCTGTCTCTGGGCCGGTGATTCGCGTCTCTATCGTCTGCGCAATGGCCAGCTCACCCGTCTTTCGCGTGATCACTCTGCCGTGCAGGAAATGGTGGAGGCGGGAGCCATCACCCAGGCCGAGGCCGACCGTCATCCCAAATCCAATGTCATCACGCGTGCTGTCGGCGGTGCCGAGCATCTTTATGTGGATGCTGCCGTATTTGCGCCGGAAGCGGGTGATACCTATCTGCTTTGCAGCGATGGTCTCTACAACGAAGTGGCTGAAGACAGCATACGGCGCAAGCTCGCACTGGATGCCGAAGAAGGCACGGCCAAGCTGATTGACGAAGCTCTGCAGAATGGCGGGCGCGACAATATTTCCGTGGTGATCGTGAAAGTGGCAGGGAGTCATTGATGACGGAATATCTTGCCGAGAATTCGCGTCTGCGCCAGTTGTCGCGCCGCTACGCTGAGAACCAGCTGGCCTACGAAGATTATCGTCTGGCCCGCCGTGAAATTCTGGAGGCGCTGGAGGCTGGCCAAACCCAGTCTGCTGCCCTGCCGCCGCTGGAAGAAACGCCGCCGGCTACACCGGCTTTCTCCGCGGACAGCACGGGCTTGCGCTTGCCCGATGATTCTGCGGTTTTCTACAAGACCATGCCGCCACGTGTACCGGTAGAGCCGGAAACTGCTGCTCCTGTCTTGCCGGCGGATGCTGCGCTGGATGGCTTCGACAGTAATGCCCGCGTGCTGGCAGTGGTGCTGGTGGTGGCTTTGCTGATTGCGCTGCTGGCCCTGGTTTACGTTTTCATCCTCTGAAAAGCTGGCTGCGTTGCCTTCGCGGCGTTAAAAACAGGCGAAGAATGCTCATTTACTATTTGTAAACTCCGCTTCTTCGCCTGTTTTTGCCTTGCGCTGGCGGCCTCGCCGACGCTTTTTCTGATTTCTGAGCGTTGCCCTGCATGAATACTTCCTCTCCTGCCTCCATCCGGCCGTTAGCCCGCCTGCGCAAATTTGCTGATCGCGTCGTGCGCAACCGTCGCTCTATCGTGCGTGATCTCGGTCTGGTGGCGCGCAATGCCGGCACCTTGCCCTGGATAGTGTTCCCGGTGAAATCGGAGGAGGGTGTGCGCCCCGAGTTTCATCCTTCCAGCTACCAAAGCCGCTGGGAATATTTCAGCGTGCTGGGGCAGATGTTGCTGCCAGTAGAACGGCACTCGGCGTCGGAAGGCACGCGTGTGGTATTGCCGCCCAATTTCCAGTGGTCGGATACCACCAAGCAGTCCAAATGGTTTTTCCTTAACGGCATTGCCACAGCACCGGCTATGGCCCTGCTGGAAACCGAAGAGTTGGCGCGGGCTTTTCACCGGCCCATACATCTCATACACACACCCACCTTCGGTGCGGTCTGGGATTTATGGGATGCCATTACGGCACGTACCCTGCGCAAGGACGGCAAGCTGGCCCGGCCCGCTTTCAATATCGTACGCAATGCCCTGCTCTCGCATGAGCATGTGGCGCTGCTGTGTTATTCGCAGGGCACCATCATCGCCAGCTATATCGTGCGCAAGGTGCTGAAAGATCCGGAGCTGCGCCTGCATGCGCACAAGCTGGAAATCTATTGCCTGGCCGGTGTGGCCGACAGTCTGGATATCGATTACGGCCTCACCGCCGAGCATGGTCATCCGGTGCCCTATGTGGAGCACTTTGCCAATGGTCAGGACTTCTTTGCGCGCATAGGCGTGCTGTCGCATTACTACTCCACATCCGGCCCCGTGTTTGTCCGCCCCGAGAAAAAAGGGCATATGCTCACCGACCATTATATTCCCGGCATTGTGCGCGGGGATTATTGCCAGGGGCGTTCGCGTCTCAGCAAGTATGTGGGTGGTCGCCTGCCTGCGGATTCCGACTACGTGGCGTTTGATCGTCGGCGCTGATGCAGGCCATCTCTTCGGTTTGACTCGTTTTGCATGCTTTCTGGATGGCGTGCGGCAATATTTTGCAAAGTCGGATGCAGATGTTGTTTTTTTAGTCTGCCCTTAACCTCTCTGTCATAAAGCTTTCCTAGTCTCATCGCCGGGATTCTGCCGTTGTTCAACGGCTGCAGGCACAGGGCGTGCCTTCTTCGGCGAGCGACGCATCATGTCCGCAATCCGTGCCCTGGCACATGACATCATTCCTTTTTCTCCTGACGACAATATCAATCGTGTCATGGAGCGTTTTCGTGATGACGAAGCGCTGCACGATGCGCTCTCCGTACCCGTGGTGGATGCAGACGGTCTTGTTCTCGGCAGCATCAGTCGCTACCAGCTCAACAGCATTTTCCTGAAAAATTTCGGGCGTGAACTGTATGGCAGCCGCTCGGTCACCCAGTTCATGAATGCGGACTGCCTGCGTGTGGATCTGGCGCTCAGCCTGGCGGATGCCGCGCAATATGTGACCGGACATATGCAGACGCCGCTGTCTGAAGACTTCGTCATCAGCGAGCAGGGGCGTTATGTGGGCATGGGTGGCGTGCTGACCTTGCTGGCCGCCATGGAGCAGCAGGTGGAGCAGGGCGCACGTGAACTGGCACAGGCTTATGGCCAGCTCAAATCCTCGCAGGCCCAGCTGGTGCAATCGGAAAAAATGGCCTCATTAGGCCAGATGGTCGCGGGCGTGGCCCATGAGATCAACACGCCGCTGGGTTATGTGAAAAACAATGTGGAACTCATGCGTGAGTTCAGTGCCCAGCTCAAGGAGGTGCTCACTGCTGGCAATAATCTGGTGAATGCCCTGACCGATCCGGATGGCACGGATGTGGAAGTGGCGCGCCAGCTCGCCGCCATCGAGGATTTGCGCACGCTGGTTGATCCCGATCTCTTGTTCAGCGATATGGAAACCC
>JAVHYE010000158.1:0-4288 GCA_031119295.1 Pedobacter sp.
CCGGATCGCAAATTCATCGAGGAAGATGCCGAGCATTATTTCGAGCCGGCCTTTGGTGAAAAGACGGCGCCGGATGTCGATCGCCTGATGCAGAAGGTGGTGCCCTGGGTGCTGGAGCGCTTCGGGCAGTGAGTCTGCCAAGAAATAAAAAAGCGGCTTCGGCCGCTTTTTTATTTCCGGATTTATTTCCGGAATATTTTCCTGTCTGTCACCACCAGCGGCAGGCCCACATCCCAGTCTGCTGCTGGCAGGCTGGGGACTTGCTGGCAGGCATGGGCCACACCTATGAGCAAGGGCTTGCCGGCACTCTTGTGGCCGCAACGACGCTTGAAGGCCAGGGTGCGATCATAAAAGCCGCCGCCCATGCCAAGACGGTTGCCCTGCGCATCAAACCCTGTCAGCGGGAGCAGGATGGCATCCATTTTCTGTGCAGGCAGGGCGCGACGGCCGCGTGGCTCGGGAATGCCGAAGCGGTTGCGCTGTTGCCGCTGTGCCTGCGGCCAGCGTGCAAAGCGCAAGGTGTTTGCAGGAAAAGCCTGCAGCACCGGCAGATAGAAATCGTGACGGGAAAAATTCGACTGGTGTGCCAGCGCGCGCGCATCGATTTCGCCATCCACCGGCCAGTACAGGGCAATGCGTCGCGCCTGCTGTAAGGCAGGCAAGGCAGCCAAATGCCGGGCGAGACGCTGGGCGGCAATTTTCTGTTGCGAAGGCGAAAGTGCGCGACGTTTCTGACGCAATTCACGCCGGAAAATGGCGCGGTCAGTTGCAGAAAGAGGCGGGGAAGAAATCAAAAAAGTGTGTCCTCCGAAGTGCCGCTGCCGATCTGAACCCTTGAACCCAACGGTTCAAGGGGGAAGCCCAGTGGCTGTATCAGGCTTTCCGTCGGGCGGACATGCACACAACAATCACGTGAACTTCCCGGGGTGATGATATCGGCTCAGGGGACTGGACCGGCTGGCAAACACTTCAGGGGATCACGACCGCAGTATACCAAAGCCGGCTTTCCGGTAATCAGGAAAATGATGAAGGGCTTGTTGCGGGGATGTTGCGGCGCAGCGCCCGCTGCGTGGCAGGCATTGCGCTCCGGGCGGCTCAGGCGCCCCTGTTCATGAATCGAGGGTCTGGTAATGATCCAGGGTTTTCTCGATCTTGCTGATGAGCTTGGCCAGCTCGGCTTTGGAATCCGATTGTGCGTCCATGCTGCGCGAGGCATTGAGCAGCTCGTGCGTGATATTGAGCGCCGCAATCACGGCAATGCGTTCCAGGCCGATGATCTTGCCGGAGGAGCGGATGTCGCGCATCTTGCGGTCCAGATACTGGGCCGAGGAGCGCAGGCTTTCCTGTTCGTTTTCCGGGCAATTTATGCGGTAGGACTTGTCCAGGATGAAGACTTCGAGCGTACTCGTTTCGCTGCTCATGAATATTCCGGGTAGCGGTGGAGTGGAGGGTTCATCCCTGGGTTCATGAAGCACGTCATTCCTGCACTCACTCTTGAGCCTCAAGGGCCTTGAGGCGCAGGATGATGGCTTCGACGCGGGCTTTCGCCAGCTCGTTCTTCCTTTGCAGCTCGTCACGCTCGGCCAGCAAGGCCGACTCCTGGGTGCGCAGCTTCTTGTTTTCCGCCATGAGCCGTGAAGACAGTTCGGTAAGGCTGTCTATACGTTCGCTCAGTAGTTTGATGTCATTGTCGAGCATGGCGGTTTGATGGTCACAAGGATGGCCGAAGGGCGGCGTGGGGGGTACTATAGTTTTTCATTTCATCAAGGGTCAATCGGACGGTCCGCCATGCACCCACCTGCCTCCGTACCCAGCCTCGACGAGCTGGCCAATGCCCTGGCCCGACTGAATACCGCCTGCACTGCTTCCGAGCTGCATGGCGTGCTGACCGGCCTGCTGTCCGGCGGTGCCCGCCTCAATCGCACTACCCTGCAGAAAGTGCTGGAAACCCATGCGGAATCTGACCAGGTCTTTACCGACGAGACCATGGCCTCGCTCTGGCAGTTGCAGCTCAAGACCCTGGAAGACCTGGGCGACAGCGAGCTCGTTTTTTCGCCACTGCTCCCTGATGACGACGATGATCTGGCGGCCCGCGTGACGGCGCTGTCCGACTGGTGCCAGGGTTTTCTGGTGGGCTTCGGCACTGCTGTGCGCCCCAATGATACCCGTGTGCATGCTGAATCCGTGCGTGAAACGCTGCAGGACATCGTGCATGTCTCCAGCGTCGATGCCACGGCGCAAGACAATGACGAAGCCGATGAGTCTGCCTATGCCGAGCTCTATGAATTCGTGCGTATGGCCGTGATACATCTCTTCGAGGAGCTGGCGCCGCCGGAAGAGCAGCGCGAGCACGAAGAGGGCGCTGAGCCACCCACGCTGCATTGATTCCCCCACTTTGAAGTCGCGAGTCCCATGTCCCTGTTGCCCGCCACTGAATTCGCCCGCCGCCGCCAGGCCCTGATGAACATGATGGGGCCGGGCTCCATTGCCATCCTGCCGGCCGCTCCGCATCACCGTCGCAATCGCGATACCGAATACCGCTATCGCCAGGACAGTGATTTCTACTATCTCTCCGGCTTTGCTGAACCCGAAGCGGTGATCTGCCTGATTCCCGGGCGTCCGCAGGGCGAGTACGTGTTGTTCTGCCGCGAGCGTGATCGCGAGATGGAAATCTGGAATGGTTATCGGGCTGGCCCGGAAGGCGCAGTAAAGGACTTTGGCGCCAGTGACGCCTTCCCCATTACCGATCTCGACGAAATCATTCCCGGTCTGATCGAGGGCCGCGAGCGTGTTTTCGTTTCCATGGGCGCGCAGCCGCTTTTCGACCAGCGCCTCATGGGCTGGGTGAATTCCATACGCGCCAAATCCCGCGCCGGCCTGCATGCGCCGGGTGAATTCCTCATGCTGGATCATCTGCTGCACGATCTGCGTCTCTTCAAATCCACGGAAGAGATCAAGGTCATGCGCCGCGCCGCCACTATTTCTGCACGCGCGCATACCCGCGCCATGCAGATTTCAAAGCCGGGGATGACCGAGTACGAGCTGGAGGCAGAGCTGGTGCACGAGTTCATGAAGAACGGCTGTCAGGCTCCGGCCTATAACACCATCGTTGGTTCCGGCGCCAATGCCTGCATCCTGCACTATGTGGAAAACACCCGTGTCATGCAGGACGGTGATCTCGTGCTGATTGATGCCGGTGGCGAGCTGGATCATTACGCCTCGGACATCACCCGCACTTTCCCGGTGAACGGAAAATTCTCGCCCGAGCAGAAGGCCATTTATCAACTGGTGCTGGATTCGCAGTATGCCGCCATTGCCAGCGTGAGGCCGGGTGCGCACTGGAATACACCGCATGAGGCCGTGGTGAACATCCTCACCGAAGGCCTGCTGGATCTGGGTCTGCTCAAGGGCAGCAAGGCCGAGTGCATAGAAAAAGAAAAATATCGCCAGTTCTTCATGCATCGCACCGGCCACTGGCTGGGCATGGATGTGCATGATGTTGGTGATTACAAGGTGGACAATCGCTGGCGCGAACTGGAACCCGGCATGGTGATGACGGTGGAGCCCGGTCTTTATATCGCCCCGGACGACGAGACCGTGGATGCCAAATGGCGTGGCATAGGTGTGCGTATTGAAGACGATGTACTGGTGACCAAGACCGGCAGCGATGTGCTGACGCAGGCTGTGGTCAAGAATGTCGCCGATATTGAAGCCCTGATGCAGGCCTGAGGCACAGGGCTGGTTCAGCCCTGTGGTGTTTGAGTCGAGGCTGGTTGCTCTTCAGCAGGCAGCTCGGGAATGACAACCTGGGAAGAAACGGCGCAGAAGTTGTCCACGCTTTCTTCCTTGGCCACGGCACGCAGGGCATCGCGGCATTCAAAGAAGTTGCGATGGTCACTGACCTTCAGCTTGTTGTCGCCGGTGCGTACCAGATAGGAAATGCTGTTGGGGTTGCCCTGGCGCCAGTAAGCCAGGCGCGTCTCGCTCTCCACGCAGCGGTAATCCACCTTGTAGGAAACTCCCTTCAGCGTCTTCAGATAATAGCGGCCGAAGTAATTCCACTGGTTCATGAGGCCGCGGTTTCTTTCTGCTTCGCAGGCTTCCATATCGCTCATGGCCGGGTGCTGGAAAAACACGACCTGGGTGAGGTCGGTGCCGGAGAGCTTGATGCGGGTAACGAGGTAGATGCGCGGGCCGGGAGCGGCGATGGCCTCGGCGCTTTCGGCGGGCGGCGTGCTGATATCGGTGGCCGGCGCAGCCGAAGGCGCTGTGCTGGAGGTTGTTGCCG
>JAVHYE010000158.1:4388-6625 GCA_031119295.1 Pedobacter sp.
GTTGCCGCAGCAGTAGCCGGTGCGGTTTGAGCCTGAGCGCACAGGGGCAGGAGCAGGGCGGCCAGGGTGGTAGCGGCGATAAACTTCATAAGGGCTTCGCAAGGTGGGCTTTGTGCGATTATACGGAGCCTCCGCGGCCTGAACGCCCGGACTATGTGATGGGCGGCACGATTTTGGTGAAGAGTGTGTGATGACGGGATTGAGTGAAGCCACTGCCGCTGCAAGAGATGCGGCTGCAGCCGATGTCGTGATTGTGGGCGGTGGCATGGTGGGTGTGACCCTGGCCCTGCTGTTGGCGCGCGAGCCTTCCCTGCGTATCACTCTGGTAGAGGCGATTGCCCTGCCTCCAGTGCTGCCCGGCGAGCCGCTGCCCTATCGCCCCAGTTTTGACGCACGTAACACGGCGCTCTCGCGCAAGACTGTAGCGACTTATCGCGAGCTTGGGCTGTGGGACGAATTGCAAAGCCATGCCACGCCCATACACCAGATCCATGTTTCCGAGCGCGGCCATTTCGGCATGGCGCGGTTGGTGGCAGAAGAAGAAAAAGTCGAAAGCTTTGGCCAAGTGATTGAAAATGCCTGGCTGGGTCTGGTGTTGTTGCGTGCGCTCAAGTCCCGTCCCAATGTGCGTATTCTGGATGGCGTAAAACTTACCGGCCTCAAGCCGGGAGCCACGCAGATGACGGCCGAGCTTTTACGTGACGGTGAAGCCTTCACGCTTTCTGCGCCACTGCTGGTGGCCGCGGATGGTGCGCAGTCAGTCTCGCGCCAGTTTCTGGGTGTGTCTGCCGAAACGACTTCCTATGAACAGGTGGCGCTGGTGACTACGGTGGCCACACATCTGCCGCATGAAAATATTGCCTACGAGCGCTTTACCGAGCACGGCCCCATTGCGCTGCTGCCTTTGCCGTCCTCTGCCGAAGAGCAGCGGCGCTCGGTGGTCTGGACCCTGCCCCTGGGTCAGGAAAAAGCACTGATTGATTGCAGTGATGAAGAGTTCCTCGCACAACTGCAGGCTGCCTTCGGCAAGCGCGCGGGCCGTTTTGTAAAAACTGCAAAGCGCTTTGCTTTCCCGCTGGCGTTGACGGTGGCGCATGCCCAGTCGCAGCCACGCGCTGTCATCATCGGCAATGCTGCGCACAGCCTGCATCCGGTGGCGGGGCAGGGCTTCAATCTCTGTCTGCGTGATTGTCTGGCGCTGACCGAACGCCTGCATCGCGTACACCGCGAGGGTGGCGATATCGGTGATTTCGCCCTGCTGCAGGATTATGAAAAGGTCCGCCTTGAAGACCAGCTCAATGTCATACGCTTTTCCGACGGCATCGTGCGCGGTTTTTCCAATAACACTCCCGGTCTCACGCTGGCGCGCAATGTCGGCATGGTGACGTTTGATTTGCTGCCGGCTGCAAAACAGGCGCTGGCGCGTTATGCCATGGGGCTGAACCAATGACGGGCATGAATGAAAGTACAGCCGATATCGTCATCGTCGGTGCCGGCATGGTGGGCTCTCTGCTGGCGGCCCTGCTGAAAGATTCCGGTCTGCGTATTGCCTTGCTGGAGCGCGCTGCTGTTTCTGCACCGCAAAAAGAAGATGCTTTCGAGCCCCGCGTTTCTGCGCTGACCCGCGCTTCCGAAAATCTCTTGCGTCATGTCGGTGCCTGGGAGGCCATGGCAGCGCAGCGGCTTTGTCCCTACGAGGCCATGACGGTCTGGGATGCGGATGGCAGTGGTCGCGTGCAATTTGTTGCGCGCGAACTGGGCGAAAGCCATCTTGGCGTGTTGGTGGAAAATCGCCTGCTACAATGGGCGCTGACAGAAGCGGCAACGCAATCTTCGCAAACGGTTTTGCATTGCCACGCGCAGCTTTCCGCGCTAGAGCGTTTGCCTGAAGACTGGTTGCTGACTTTGGCTTCTGGTGAAAAAATCCGCGCCAAATTGGTAATAGGCGCTGACGGCGCACAATCGGCTGTCCGCCAGTTTTCCGGAATTTCCGTTTCCGAAACCGATTATGGCCAGCGCGCCATCGTCACCACAGTGCGCACAGAAAGGCCGCACCAGTACACAGCCTGGCAGCGCTTCACGAGCGCCGGCCCGTTGGCTTTCCTGCCGCTGCTCACTGCTGAGGGCGATGCACATCATTCGTCGATTGTGTGGTCGCAGGATGAGGGCGAAGCACAGCACCTGCTGGGTCTGGATGACGAAGCTTTCCGTCGCGAGCTGGGTTTTGCTTTCGAGCA
>JAVHYE010000159.1:0-3028 GCA_031119295.1 Pedobacter sp.
AGGCAGGCTTACCGAGAAGGTCATTTCGCTGGGGTGGGTAGCCACCTTCAAGAGCGGAAAAAGCTGTATGAGATTGGGATAGGTGCGGTCGTTATGAACCAGAAAGCCGGTATCCACCGGATGTGTGACGCCGTCCAGATATACATCGACGGTATTGCTGTGGCCGCCGGCATAGTGGCTGGCCTCAAAGAGGACGACTTCGTGCCCGGGGGCCAGCAACCAGGCGGCGCTGAGCCCACTGATTCCGGCCCCGACTACGGCAATACGCATACTGCTATCCCTGTCTCACTGCTTGAGAGTGCTGGTCTCAGGCTTTTACGCAGCCGGCCCGGGCATGGATGCAGCCCCGGGAAAAAATCCGGCCCCCCGAATATCTTTTGTATCAGACGCTACGGCTTTCGCCGGTCTTTAGCGGCCTAATCCGACGGTTTTGTCCCGGACAAGCCCAGCACAAGATAGTGAGCGGGATGATTTTTTTGTATTGGACAAATTGACTTTTTGTCCATGAAGCTGGCCTTTTTTCGCTTTTGGCCATAGCTGACCAGCGCAACAGCAGAGCCGTCGTTCATTCTGCTAGACTGCCGAAATCTCAACGATTTCCGGAGCTTGTGTGACTGGACTGCATCCCTCGCTCAGACCCGCCCTGGCCCTGTTGCCGCAAGACCGGCCCTTGGCGCTGCTGACTCGTCATTCGGTACGTGAAACCTCGCCCAATGGGGTGGCTACCTATGATTTGCCGCTGACGCCGGAGGGCGTGGCTCTGGCGGAGTCCTGGGGCGCCCAGTTGCAGCGTCCGCTGCACAGCTTTCATTCCAGTCCGGTGGGGCGTTGCATGGACACGGCGTCGGCCATGGCACGTGGTGCGGGGCTGGCGGATGTCGATATCCGCAAAACCCTGAATCTGGTCGAGCCCGGCTGTTATGTGCAAAGCATCGGCCATGTCGGCCCGCTCTTCCTGCAATTGGGGCCGCTGGCCTTTGCCAACCGGCATTTCCGCGAAAGCCTGGATGGCATCCTGTCGCCGCAGGCGGGCGGGGCCAAGATCTTGCGCCATCTCTATGAAAACCAGGGCCCGGTAGGCAGTCTCAGTATCCACGTCACGCACGACACCATACTGGCGGCCTTCATCTACCACCTCATGGGTCGGGAGCATCTGGATGAAGACGACTGGCCCTGGATGATGGAAGGCGCATGGCTGTGGTTTGACGATCACCATACCGTGCGCTGGATCTGGCGCGGCCAGCTGGGCCAGCGCGATATCTCCAGCTACCAGGTGCTGGGCGCGAGCTGATTGCCACATCCACTCTGGAAAAACCTTCAAACGCCCTCATATCGGGCGCAGCTGCCACATCGAGTGTTTCCCATGGCCACGGCCTTAAGCATCCAGAATCTCACCAAAACCTATCGCAATGGCGTGCAGGCCCTGCGCGGCATCAATCTTGAAGTGGAGGAGGGCGATTTCTATGCCCTGCTGGGCCCGAATGGCGCCGGCAAATCCACCACCATAGGCATCGTCAGCTCACTGGTGAAAAAGAGTGCGGGTGAAGTCCGTATTTTCGGCTACGACCTGGACAAGCAGTTGTCGCAGGCCAAGCAGCAGCTGGGTGTGGTGCCCCAGGAATTCAATTTCGGCCAGTTCGAAAAAGTCATCGACATTCTGGCGACGCAAGCCGGCTATTACGGCATAGAGCGCAAGCGCGCTTATGAGCAGGCGGAAAAATACCTGCGCAAACTTGGCCTTTGGGAAAAACGTGATCAGCAGGCGCGTTCCCTGTCCGGTGGCATGAAGCGCCGTCTTATGATTGCCCGCGCCATGGTGCATGAGCCGCGCCTGCTGATTCTGGATGAGCCCACGGCAGGCGTGGACATAGAGCTGCGCCGTTCCATGTGGGAGTTCCTCACTGAGCTTAATCGTGAAGGCACCACCATCATTCTCACTACGCATTATCTGGAAGAGGCGGAAAGCCTCTGTCGTGATATCGCCATCATCGATCACGGTACCATCGTTGAAAACACCGATATGAAATCCCTGTTGGCCAAGCTGCATGTCGAGACTTTCATTCTTGACCTGCGCGAGCCTTTGGCCGCCATACCGAATTTGCCGGGTTACCCCGTGCGTCTGTCCAATCCTTCCACGCTGGAAGTGGATGTGGAGAAAACCCAGTCCCTGAATGCAGTATTCACGGCACTGGAGGCACAGGGCATCAGCGTGCTCAGCATGCGCAACAAGGCCAATCGCCTGGAGGAATTGTTTGTGTCGCTGGTGGAGAAAAATCTCAAGCCTGCTGATGCCGGAAAAACGGGAGCGCAGGCATGAACCGTCACGATAATCTGGTGGCCCTGCAGACCATCCTCACCAAGGAAATCCGCCGCTTCATGCGCATCTGGGTGCAAACCCTGCTGCCGCCAGCCATCACCATGTGTCTTTATTTCGTGATTTTCGGCAATTTGGTGGGCAGCCGTATCGGTGAGATGGGTGGCTTCACCTATATGCAGTACATCGTGCCCGGTCTCATCATGATGGCCGTGATCACCAACTCCTATGCCAATGTGGTGTCCAGTTTCTACAGCGCGAAATTCCAGCGCAGCATAGAGGAAATGCTGGTTTCGCCTGTGCCCAACAGCACCATTCTTGTCGGTTATGTTTTAGGCGGCGTGGCACGCGGTATTGCGGTCGGTCTTATCGTGACCTTGCTCTCGCTCTTCTTCACGCACTTGGCCATACACCATGTACTGGTCATCATTTACACCGTGGTGATGACGGCAGTGCTGTTTTCCCTGGGCGGTTTCATCAATGCCGTCTATGCCAAGTCCTTTGACGATATTTCCATCGTGCCCACTTTCGTGCTGACGCCCTTGACCTATCTTGGCGGTGTTTTCTACTCCATCGATTTGCTGCCGTCCTTCTGGCAGGGCGTCTCACTCATCAATCCCATCGTCTATATGGTGAATGCCTTCCGTTACGGCGTGCTGGGCGTGAGTGATGTGAATATCTGGTTTGCTTTGGGGATGATCACGCTGATGTCAG
>JAVHYE010000159.1:3128-6588 GCA_031119295.1 Pedobacter sp.
TCGCTCAAGCTCTATTTCAATTCCCTGAATTTCGAGCGCTTTGCCGATGCGGCGGCATTTCTGCTGCGCGTCGAGACGGATCTTTCGCGAGTGGCCGGTGAGCCCGTGAAAGTCAGCCTGGTGGCGCCGGATCAATATGTGCAGCTGGCGGTCCGTGATTTGCCCGGCGTGTGCCTGGATGATCTGCCGCTCTCCTGCGCAAGCTTTGTCCTGAATCCGGAAACTTTGCAGTCACAAGGCGATGTGGTGGAAGAAGTGCTCCACTCCCATCTTCTGCGCAGCAATTGCCCGGTCACCAACCAGCCGGACTGGGGCAGCGTGCTCATCCGCTATCGTGGTCCGGCCGTGGATCGTCTGGGTCTGCTGGCCTATCTCGTTTCCTATCGCCAGCATGCGGATTTCCATGAGCAATGCGTGGAACGCATATTCATGGACATCCTCACGCGCTGCAGGCCTGAGTCGCTCACGGTTTATGCCCGCTATACGCGGCGCGGCGGCCTGGATATCAATCCTTTCCGCTCTACGGAAAGCGTGGCTCCCGAGTCAGTGCGCCTGTTCCGGCAATAAGTGTCGGCCTTCTGTTAACCAGCCCCTCCCTCCGGCTTGTCAGCACCACTGCAGGTGCGGACAATGCCGCAGCCCCGAATTGCCACCACCTTTGCTCAGGGAGTTTTGCATGACCACGTATTTCGCTTTCAAACCGGCCGACAAGGTACAGCAGGAGATTGATGCGCTCCTCGGCAAGATAGACAGTGGCAGCAAGGAGCCCCTGCACGAACTGCATACCCGCGTTTCGGTGGAAATGATTGATGAAATCCTGAAGAACTGCGTGGAAGAACTGATCCACCGCTTTCAGGCCAATGCCGAAGGTGCCGGCATTCTCAATACTCTGCTCAGCATCCTGAAAAGCACGGCCCATGTACTGGTCAAGCAGCTGCTGGGCAAGCACAGCAATGATGAAGTGGCGAAGATGGCTGCCTTCCTGCGCCAGCGCCGCATTGTCACGGCTACTGGTGAGGTGCGTCATGGTTTTGCACTGCCTGACGACATGGCTGCCCAGTTCAAGTCCCTGTTTGCTGCCATTGCAGCGGGTGAGGGCAAGGACAGGAAGGCCGAGCTCAATGCGCTCATGTTGCGTTTTGCCGATCTGGCCCTGGTTGCCTTCTATGATGATTTCGTCGCCCCCATGGATCTGGGCTTCATCAAGCGCAAGGCCTCTGATCTGGGCCGCAGCACCATCAGCAAGGGTATACATGTGGCCGTGAACAAGCTGATTCCGCAGCTGGGCAACAAGGAGCTGGCCATTTTTGCCGACTTCTACGGCTCGCAGTTCATAGAAGTCTGATCACGGAAATCTGACGCGCTTCTCAGCAAAAAGTCTGAAGAGGCCAGCAGTTTGCCTGACGGGCCCTTTACAGGGCCTGCTCAGGGCGGAATCATCGCCAGTCTGCTTTTCAGCCTCTCTATAAAATTAAGAACAGGGATTTCATATGGCCAGCTACTTTGCCTTTCCGGCGTCTGATCGCCTTCGTGATGGCAGCCTGACGCTGCTGGAAAATTTCGAGCAGGGCGTGCGTGAGCCGCAAAGTCGCCTGTTTGTGGAAGTGGGCCAGATATTCACGGATGAAATCGTGGATGCGCTGCTGCTCAATATCGTACGTTCGGCCGAGAATAATCACTCCGGTGCCAAGATACTGGAGCAGTTTGCAGGCCTCATCAAAAGCACGGTGCATGCCCTTATCAAGCAGGTGCTGGGCAAGATGAGCAATGACGAGCTGCGTCCGCTGGCCGGCTATATGCGCAAGCGCCGCCTCACGCTCACCCAGAATGGCCAGGAAAAGGATTATATCGCTTTCGAATTGCCGGCCGATTTCCACGCCCGCTTCAGGGCTGTTCTGGAAAAATGCGCACAGGGTGAAAACCTGCAGCCCGAGCTTCTGGCCTGCATGGAAATCTTCACGGAAAAGGCTCACACGGCTTTCTATGACGAGTCTCTTGGCGCCATCAAACTGGGCTTCATAGGCCGCAAGATGGCCGATGTCGGTGGCGCTGCTCTGCGTAAAGGTTCACAGGCTGCTACCAAACGCCTGATCCCGGATTTGAAGGGCGAGGAACTCAAGGAGTTCAGTTCTTACTTCCTGTTGATGCTGGTCTCGAACTGAGGCGATGTTTCAGGCAATAAAAAAGCGGGCATGGCCCGCTTTTTTATTGCCTCTCCTTTATGAAGAGCAGCTGATTTCCAGATGCCGGCCCCAGTCCGGGGGCAGGGCAGCGTAGTGTTCGTTTTCAGGCTGTTCGTCGAAGGGCTGGCTCAACAGCTTTCTCAGGTTTTCGATTTCGCTGAAGTCGCCGGCCTCGGCTTTGTCGATGGCGATCTGGGCCAGATAGTTGCGCAGGATGTATTTGGGATTGGCGCGGTCCATGGCTGCTTTGCGCTCCACATCATTGCTGTTTTCGCGGGCGAGACGTTCGCGATAGCGCACAAGCCAGCTATCAAAAGCTTCGCGATCCAGGAAATCGTCGCGCAGCTTGGGGGGTTCTGTTGAGGAGGCGGTAATGGATGACAGCGCTCTAAAGCTACGGGTGTAGTCCAGCCCACCTTTCATCAGCAGATCGAGAAAGGCGATGGCCAGATCACGGTCGCCGTCCTCGGCTTGCTGCAGACCCAGCTTGCGGCGCAGTCCTTCTGCATAGTGTTTCACCAGAATGCCTTCATAAGCCTGCAGGGTACTGACCAGATGATCGCGGTCTATCAGGCCGGAAAGGGCATGGGCCAGTGCATTCAGATTCCAGAGGCCTATCGAGGGCTGCTGGTTGAAGGCATAGCGGCCACTGTGGTCGGAGTGATTGCAGATAAAGCCGGGCTGGTAGGCATCCAGAAAGCCGTAGGGGCCGAAATCGAAAGTGGCGCCGGTGATGGAGAAATTGTCGGTATTCATCACGCCGTGAGCAAAACCCACCAATTGCCACTCGGCCATGAGTACCGCAGTGCGGCGCACTACTTCGCTAAAAAAGCGGACGTAGGGCTGATGGTCTTCCGCAAATTCCGGGTAGTGCCGGTCTATTACATAGTCGGCCAGTGTTTTCAGTTGCTCGTGCTCGCCACTGTGGAAGAGCCATTCAAAATGACCGAAACGCACATGGGAATCGGCTACGCGCAAGAGCATGGCACCGGTTTCGGTTTTCTCGCGTTGTACGGCTTCGTCGGAGCCGATGATGCAAAGCGAACGTGTACTGTGTATGCCAAGACCGTGCATGGCCTCGCCACCAAGATATTCACGTATGCAGGAGCGCAGCACGGCGCGGCCATCACCAAAGCGGGAGTAGGGCGTGCGGCCGGCGCCTTTGAGATGCAGGTCCCGGCGCTCGCCTTGGGCATTCAGTACTTCACCCAGCAAGAGGCCACGGCCATCACCCAGTTCGGGGTTGTACTGGCCGAACTGGTGGCCGGTGTATTTCA
>JAVHYE010000018.1:0-11092 GCA_031119295.1 Pedobacter sp.
CCCCGGAGGCCAGGTCGTTTTGGTTCGCCAGCTGCGCACTCCAGGCCCGGGCCGGCATGGCCAGCGCAGGCAGATCAGCCAGCAGGGCGGCCCATATCTCCGGATTGGCATCGCCCTGATTCCAGGCCCGCATGGCTTCGGCCCAAAGCACCGGCATGGCCACCGTCCTTTCCACCTGCCGGATAAAGGCCTCCAGCTTGACGAGGTGGGCATCTTCTTCTTGGCGATAGATATGCCAGAGCAGGGGGTGGCCGGCCCATTGCGCGCGTACGAAGGAGTCCTCGCCGCGCACGGCATTGAGGGGGCAGGCCCAGAGCAGGCGGTCATAGTCCTCATGGGCCAGCAGGGGCAGTACGGCCACGGTCAGGCTGCCCTGTTCGAGTCGGTCGCCGGCCTTGAGCCCCTGTTGTCCGGCCCATGCCGCCACATCGGCCAGGGCGCGACCTTCCGGCACCAGCAGCAGGGCCGGTTCGCGCGCCTCGGCCAGTGCAGCCAGCAGACCGGCGATGGCCGCGTTCTCGTAAGCAAAAAGCGAGATACGGCGCTGGAAGGCTGGTGCCTCGGGCACGCCTATGCGCTGCCAGAAAGCAGCTTCGGCAGCGGAGTCCATCTGGAAGCGGTCGCGATGTGACAGCAAAGCGCGCTCCCGTAAAAGCCCGCCGGTGCGCTGCGTAAAGCCCGGAAACCAGAAGTGCTTGGCGAGGCCCGTGGCGGCATGTACGGAAGCGAGGCCGTGGCAGTCCTCCACCCAGTCTTCGGCCGAGAGATATTCCAGATTGAGCCAGACCGGTGGCCGCGCCTGCGCCTGCATGGCCGCAATGAAGGCGGCTGGCAGCTCGCAGGCAAAGGCCTCGATCACGAGGTTGGCCGGCGGTGTATTCACGGCGGCTTCGTCGCGCCAGTGCCGCACGGTGAGCCCGTCGAACGCTTGCGTGGCGGCATGGATATCCAGCCCGGGCGCCAGCCGGGCAAACACGGCCAGATCGTCCACCCACAGTGTCACCGCCACGCCGTGCTCGCGCTGCAGCTGGCGCGCCAGGCGCCAGCACACACCGATATCACCGTAGTTGTCGATGACGCGGCAGAAGAGATCGCAGGAAATGCTCATGGGAGGGCTGTCGCCGAAAATGCCTGTGCGCATGGTAGCAGGGCTTGCTTGTCGCTGCGGTCATTACGGATGTTGGAGGAAGAGCATGGCTGCTAGAGTCTGCCTCCGTCCATAAAACCTCGAACACCAAGGACTTGTTGTGCGCCTTTCCTATCAAGCATTGTTGCCCGTTCTCTTTTCTTTTTTGCTCGTGGCCTGTGGTGGGGGTGGTAATGATCCTGTGTCGCAACAGTCGACCGCTTCCGAGTTGCCGGTAGGCAACGATCTGGTCTGGGTGGATGTACTGGATGAGACCGGGCACATGATCTTGCAGCATCGTTATCTCACGCTGGGGGGCGGTGGTGGTGACCAGATTTCCACCGCCCAGGACCCGGGTCTGGATGGCGCTTGGGGGACGGCAGATGATTGGGTGGCGGCGGTGACCCGTTGTCGCTACAGCAACGGTGGGGAGCGTAGCCCTGTCGGTTTCGGGCTGGAGTCCTTTCTGGGGGTTTCGCCTTCGCTGTGCGTATCTCGCCATCCTCTGGCTGGCGAGATACGAGCGGAAATGAGTGGCGCTTATCTCTCCGAAGAAGATCTGGCGCATTTGCGCCCGGCCACGGCTTCAGCAGAGGATCTGGAGTGGATTGCGGCCAACGGCCTGCAATCGTATCTGACCACCGGGGCGCTGCAGCCCATGCTGGATAAATTGAACGGCGCCCCCGTATTTGAGGCATTCCAGCTGTCATCGAATGCAAGCGGCTTGAGGTTTTGCGGACTCACCTGTGTTGTTGTGGGCCAGGCAACTTCACAGAAGGTTGCTTGCGGCAGCCTGTGCTCGGCTTATCTGTCACCGGTGGCTGACGGGATATCAATCGGCCTTGATCCGAATTCTTGTGGGCAGTCGCTGGTGCCTCTGTACCGAGGGTTTCGCGCCAGCGTGATGCGTCAGGAAGGACGTATCGACAAGGTGGTTTACAGTGCCGCCCTGAACAATCCCTTTTGTCTTGTGGAAAGCTATGACCGCTATCGCTACGACAGCTCGGGCCTGCCAACAGGCGTGGATAGTTATGATGGAATGGGTGCCGACCAGATATGGCTGAATGAGGATGATGTGCTCAGTGCGTATTCGCATGTGCAGACGCTGTCTGATAGCAGCATGTCCGATTTCTACAGTGGTGCCGGTGCGGACGGGATATGGAAAACCGGTGATGATGTTCTGGCCTATTGGGTGCAGGTGCAACGCGATACGGAAGGGCGGGCGAGCATTGCAAAAAAATGCAGTGAGGCGGGGACTGATCAAGTCTGGCATACGGCAGACGACGCTTGTCAGCAAGTCGTCTTTCATTATGGTGAGCCTCCCATTGCACTTTGACTCCTTGCTGTCAGGCTGCTGGGTAGGCACGGTTGACCAAGGAGTTTAAGGCGGACGATTGAACCAGAGTCTGGCCTCTTAAGGGCTTGCCATCTGACGGCCAGCCCATAAGCTTCGGTCAGCCCTTTCCCGCTACAAGGACAAGACCGTGCTGCGATTCCTGCCCACTCCCGTCAAAGGCGCCATTGCCGGCCTGCTGATGTGCCTCAACACCATCTTCTGGTGTACGCCGCTGTTTGCACTCACCTTCGTGAAAATCCTGCTGCCTTTTCAGGCGGCGCAGCGCGGCATACGTGATGTCATGCACTGGATTGCCAGTCGCTGGATTGCCGTGAACGGCTGGTGGATGCATGCCATGCAGGACATACGCTGGGATGTGAAGGGGCTGCAGGATATGGACATGCAGCATTCCTATCTTGTCACCAGTAATCACCAGAGCTGGGTGGATATCTTCGCCCTGCAATACCAGTTCAATAACCGCATTCCCATGCTCAAGTTCTTCCTCAAGAAAGAGCTCATCTGGGTGCCGGTGATTGGTCTTGCCTGGTGGGCGCTGGAGTTCCCCTTCATGAAGCGCTACACCAAGGAATTCCTCGCCAAACATCCGGAAAAGAAAGGGCAGGATCTCATCACCACACGCCGTGCCTGTGACCGCTTCAAGACCAATCCGGTGTCGGTCTTCAATTTCCTGGAAGGCACACGCTACACGCCGGCCAAGCATGCGCAGCAGAAATCACCTTTCAAATACCTGCTCAAGCCCAAGGCCGGTGGTATTGCCTTTGTGCTGGATGCCATGGGCGAACAGCTGAAGGCGCTGGTGAATGTCACCATTCATTATCCGGACGGCCGCCCGACCCTGTGGAGCCTGCTCTCGGGTCAGGTGCACAAGATCGTGGTGCGTATCGAAAAGATGGAAATCCCGGCGCAGTTCATCGGCCGCAATTACGATCAGGACGAAAATTACCGCGCCGCCTTCCAGCAATGGGTGAACCAGCTCTGGCTGGACAAGGACGCCCTGCTGGCCGAGCTGCATCAGGCTGATCCGCTGTCTGCCGCACGCTAATGTGACTGATTGGTTCTGCTTGCTTCGGCCCGCTCAGGCGGGCCTTTTCATTTCTGCCCTGCCATGACCATCAAAAATCCCTGCGGTCCATCGGTACCGGCTTGAGTGTCACCAAGGCCGACTGCATGCTTGCCGGGAATGTTTTCAGCTCCCCTCCCGTACAAGAATAAAAACATGGTTCGCTGGCTGCTTTTCCTGCTCTGCTGTCTGGGCGCTGCTGCGCAGGCGGCTGTTTCCTTGCCTGCCGCTCAGGACAGTGTCGTCATCGGGCGCCAGCTGCAGTATGTGGAATCGGAACGTCCGGTAGCTGAAATCATGTCTTTGCCGGCTTCGGCCTGGCAGCAGAATCCCGATACGGTTTTCAATCGCGGCTACAGCCGCTCCTCCTGGTGGTTACGTTTCTCGCTGGCCAATACGGCATATGCAGCGCCCCAACAGTTGCTGGAAATTTCCTATCCCGTGCTGGACGAAGTGGATGTCTGGATTTTCCGTGGCCAGGAGCTGATGGCGCGTTATGCCCTGGGTGACAAGCACCGTTTCACGGATCGTTTGCTGCAGCACCGCTTTTTCCTGGTGCCGGTCAATCTCCAGTCCGGTACTGAGCTGACGGTATTGCTCAAGGTGCGTTCCAGCAGTTCGGTGCAAGTGCCCTTGGCACTGTGGAACGAGCGTCGTTATTTCGAGCAGGACCAGTGGCATCTGCTGGGGCATGGCCTCTTTTTCGGCATCATGGGCCTCATGGTGCTGTACAGCTTTTTTGTTTTCCTGGCCCTGCGTGACCGCACCTATCTTTATTACACCTTTTTCATTTTCAGCATGATGGCCTTCCTGGCCAGCCTGAAGGGACTGAGCTTCCAGTTTGTCTGGCCGACGGCCACGCACTGGAATGATCGCGTGCTGCTGGTCACGCTCGCATCCACGGTTGCCTTCGGTGGACTTTTCACACTGCGTTTCATGCGCATGCCGGAGCTCTTGCCGCGCATTTCCCGCGCCACGCTGACAGTGGTGGCGGTGGCGGTGCTGATGATGGTGGCTGCCTTTTTTGTGGCCTATGACGTGCTGATGCGGCCCATGATCGTGATGGCCGGCATCTCCTGCGTTTTCCTGCTTTTTGCCGGCCTGTGGTGCTGGCGCCAGGGCGACAGGTCGGCGCGTCTTTACACCATCGCCTGGGGCTCAATGCTGCTGGGCGGTGTGGTGCTCTCCCTCAACAAATTCGATGTGCTGCCCTCCAATTTCCTCACGGAAAATGCCACGCAGGTGGGCACCACGCTGGAAGTCATACTGCTGGCCTTCGCCATTGTCGAGCGTATCAATGAAGAGCGCCGCCTGCGTTTCCGTGCACAGGAAGAAACCCTGGCCTCCGAGCGCCGTGTTTACGAGGCGCAGTCACAGGCTCTCATTGCCCAGCGTGAAGCCAATGAACTGCTGGAACAGCGCGTACGTGCCCGCACCGAAGAATTGCAGATTGCCAATGCCAAGCTGGAAGAGCTGAGTGCTACCGACCAGCTCACCGGGGTACGTAATCGCCGTTATCTGGATCGTGTGCTGCAGGAGGAATATGCCCGTGCCTATCGCTATCGCGACCAGATTGCCGTGCTCTTGCTGGATATCGACCATTTCAAGCGCTTCAACGATGTCTGGGGACATCAGGTGGGCGATGACTGCCTGCGTCAGGTAGCCGCCGTCATGATGGAGGCTGTGCGTGCGCCCATCGATCATGTGGCGCGTTACGGTGGCGAGGAGTTCTGCATCGTCATGCCGCAAACGGCCGCCGAAGGCGCGGCCATCGTGGCAGAGCGCATACGTCTGGCGGTAGAAGCCATGGCCTTTGTTGTCGATGGGAAAAATCTGCCGGTGACCATCAGCATAGGCGTGGCAGCACACATTCCTTCGCTCATGGAAGGCAGTCGCGATCTGATGAAGCAGGCCGATATCGCCCTTTATCAGGCCAAGGGCGATGGCCGCAATCGTGTGATCACGGCCCGGGCCTGAGCCCGCTTTCAGCAGACGCCATCCTCAATAACCCAGATAGCCACCACCGGCAGGGCGGCCGACTTCCGCGCGGCCGCTCACGACCTCCTGCTGATGGAAGCGCGCTGCCTTGGTGAGATTGGCTTCTGGTCCCACGCTTTTATCCAGACGTGCCACTAGCGGTGCCATGAGGCTTGCCGCCTCGCTCAGGCGTTTTTCATGAAAGCCGTAATTGCGGTAGAAAAACACGGCATCAAAAGCGCCACCTTCACGTTTGCGTGCAGCCTCGCTATCCGGGCTCATGTCCGGCAGGGGCTGGGCCAGCATGACAGCAGCCAGCTGATCGGCCGTTTTTTTCAAGGCAGCAAAATCACTTGCGCTCCAGTTTTTCCAGCCGAGGTTGCGCAGGGGCTCTATCAGCTCGGGACTGTCCTGCCCCTGGCTGCTGGCGATGTCATCAATCAGGCTGTTATAGGCGCTCTGCCAGACCGAAGCATCGGTGCTGCTGCTGTAATAGCGATCGACCAGGCGGAACAGAGCGCTGCGGCTTTCGCCCGGCGTGGTCTTGCCCAGCTGATGTGATAAAGCCAGCGCACGTTGCAGCAGGATATTGATGCGCGAGGCATCAATGCCGCCCTGGGCGTTGGCTTGTTCCAGTGCCTGTAACTGCGCTTGCAGCATGGCGACAGACTCACTCTGGCCGCTGGCAGCCAGGGCTTCCACGCGGGCAACATGCAGGCGGCCCAGCAGCTCGCGATTGCTGCCTTGCACGGCGCCGGATTGCTGCAATGCCGGAATGACACCGTCCAACAAGGGCAGGGCCACGGCAGGCTGGCCCGGTGCCAGCAACAGGGCGCTGTCGGCCACGCGGCGGCAACTGGCCTTGAGAAAATAGCCGGCATGACCGGCGCGCAGATTGTCGCGCGTGATTTCACCTTGTGCCGTCCAGTCTGCCGCCTGCTGGGCGAAAGTCTGGCAACTGGCGAGCTGGGCGCGGGCCTCAGGAATATCCACGGTGGCGCCACGCGCTGGCTGTGCAGCCTGGCGATATGCATTTTCCAGATAGTGCCAACCGTTCAGGATCAGGGCGGTACGTGCCTCGGCGGCTTCGCGCGGCGCCAGATATTCATAACGCACTTCGGCAATGCGCTGGCGGAAAAAGAAATAAGCACTGCAGCCGTTGTGCGGCTGGCAATCCAGATACAGCGGCTGCTGTTCGTAGCCGAACCATTGCGGCCGCCAGCGCTCCAGCCAGCTTTTCGGCCGGAAGCATTCAGCAGCGCCGCGCGGCGGGAAGGCAAAAAAGCGCAGCACTTCAGTGCGCACGCTCTCTTCATTTTCGGCACAGGACCAGCCAGCAAACTGCTGCTCATCGCCGTTGCGCTTTATCCAGAAAGAAAGCAGACCGCGGGTGCTGCGGTCGGCATAGGGAAGGCTTTCCTGGGAGGGCAATTTTTCCTCGCCGCGCAGGATGAAACCGATATTCCAGTCCTTGTCGTAGCGCATCATCTGCAACTGCGCCATGGCGCCTTGGCAGCCCTTGAATATCAGTGCCTCGTCATCGCTGCTGGCGCTTTCCCGGCAGAGGCTGCCACGTGCCGGGCTGGCTGATGAGGGATGCAGCAGCGTGATGGAAAATTGCTTGGGGCTGCCGCCTTCCTCGCGGACCTGAAAAGGACGATCACCCGAAAATGCCGTGAACCAGTCTGTGGGGGCAATGCGCAGCTTGAAGGCGGGTGGATGGTCATTGCGGCCAGCAGGCCACTGCAGGAGATAGTCCTCAGCGCCTGCCTCGACCTTGGTCACCACAAAGTCGGAAGGTTTTTTCGGTGCCGAGTAATACGGGCTGAAGGGCAGGTCACCGCTGAACCACTTCAGTTGCAGCAGGGGGCCGATGATGAAGGCGGCAGCAATGCCGCTCAGCAGGAAAATACGGATGAGGCTACTGCGATTCATGGTCGGCTTGCACTCCGGGAGTAGGCGACGGCCAGGCGTTGCAGGCGGCGCTGCACCGGATTATCGGCATCCAGGCTTGCGTAAATCCGCAGCTGCGTTTGCAGGTCCTGCTGCAGCAACTGGCTGGCGGCATTGTCGGACTGGGTGAAATGTGTCCAGCAGACAGCATCGATTTCCTGTAGCTCACTGCCGAGCTCGCAGCGGTACAAGGCCCAGGCTGCGCGCACAATCGCGCTGTCAGCTCCCCGGTATTTTTCCGCAATCAGGGCATCTGCATCAGCAGCAGGCAACAGGGCGCCGACGGTGCTGCGCTGCAGGGCCGCTGCCATGCGGTCTGCTGTTTGCAACGGAGGCTGCAGTTTCAGCTGGGCTTCGGCGGAATCATCCCTGCGCAGGAAGTCGATATAGGCCTGCAGCAATTGCGGCTGGAAAGCCGGGTCGACAAAGGCAAGATTCGCGGAAAAACGTTGCAGATTGTCGCCGGTCTCGTCCATGTCCTGCGGATACAGCCACAGCGCTTTGCGCCCACCACTGTTTTCGAGCTCGTCCTTGTCGCTCACGAAAGCCCCGGCCATGAGCGGGAACAACCATTGCTCGTGATTGTCGTTGTAAGTGGTGGCTTTGCCGGTCAGAGGAAATTCACGCAGGCCGCTGCGGCCCTTCAGCTGTATCTGCACGGGGCGCGCACCCACCGGGTCCATGGCGATGGCCAGGGTTTCGCGCTGGCCGGCTAGATCCATACGTTCCATGTCCAGCCACATGCGGCCGGCTTCCACACGCACCGGCAGGAAGCGATCACGATCAACAGTACGTCCGCTGCTGGCAAAGCCCATATCAGCAAGACGGAATCTCAACTCATTAATGCTGCCAACGCGCCAGGCTTCGCTAGGCAAGGCAGGAAAGCCTTCCTTGCGGCGCTTCTCCAGCATGCTGTTGCAGCTCATGCGTGTGTTGCCGCCGCACAGCTCGGTCCAGGAGGCATTCATTAGCGTGTCGGCCACAATGCGGGCGAGATCGTCACTAGAAGGCGCCTCCAGTCCTCTTACCTCCAGCGTCGCTGGCTCCAGCAAATGCAAGCCGCGCAGCAGCCCGGCCATTTTCTCCCGCCATGCTGCCGGACTAACCACGCTTGCCGCCTGCACGGCCTGCAAACGCCCGCCTGCCCCAGGCAGGTCGTAATTGACGCGCAGCTCCAGTGTTTGCTGGCGCTGCAAGGGCCAGCTCTTTTCCAGATTGCAATGGACGGTGTGCTGGCCTGATTGTGGCTGGCCTCCGCGTGCGGGATCTTGTGGAACGCTGCACTCGAAGCCAGCTTGCTGCAGCCGCTTCAATACACGCCAGTATTCCAGACCCGGATAGGCCCACAGATCGATTCCTCCCCAGGCTTCACTATGCCCCTGCGTGGCGACGCTCACGGCGGGGTCCTGGATATCCAGTTCTTCATCCAGATTGATGACGCGAGGGCGAAGATTCATGTTCCAGGCGGCAATCAGCACCAGAACAAGCGGTAACCAGCGCAGGTATTTCATGGGCGGCCCGCCTTTTTCAGCTTGAGACGGCAGACATTGGACGAGGCCATGTATTCGATCACATCGCCATTGCTGCGCTGGAAAGCGGCCCGCTGCACATAGGGAACACGGGCATCGTCATCCGTTTCCGTCGTGCCGAGCTGATAACCATGGCGGCGAAACAGTTGTTCGAAGAAAGCGAAGAGCGCCTTTTTATCCGCGGCGTAGCGGCTGTCGTAATCGAGACTGCGCGCGTCGGCGTCCAGCACTTCATGTATGAAGAATTCGATGTCGGCACTGTTGCCTTCGTGATGGCAATTGCCGGCACTGAGGCGGGGCGAATAGGGCAGGCTCCACTGGATACCGTCAAAAGCGACCAGACAGGCCTCCAGGCTTTTTGCATCCTGCGCGTGCACCTGATTGGCAGCCACCACCATGATGGCTGCAACAATGCAGTTCCTGATCGACATATTCCCCCCGGAAGAAAACGGCAGCGGCTCTTGCGGCAGCGTACCGGCCGGCGTTGTATAGCGTCCGCTGCCATGACATGGCAAGACAGTCGGTAAAGACAGTAGTGACCAGCTGGCCTGCATTCTGCAAAGCTTTTGCGGAGGAGCTGCAGGTCAGCAAACACATCGGAGTCAAAGGGAGGCGTCATGGTCCGGAATATGGTCACGCTGGAGCTGGAAGTAGAGCGGCAGTTTGCCCATGCCGCCGACACGGTATGGGAACTGGCCGGTGATTTCGGCGGGCTGCAGTCCTGGCTGCCGGGTGTGCTGAGCTGTCGGGTGGAGGGGGCGGGGGCGGCCGATACTGGCGGTAATGCCGTGCGGGTGATTGCAGTGGTGGATGGCAGCGTCACCCGCGAACGTCTGGAATCGCTGGATCACGCTGCGCGCCGTTACAGCTATTCCATTATCGAGGCCCTGGGTCTGGACGCAGACAATCATTACCTCTCCACCTTCCTGGTCTTGCCACAGGCTGAAGGCCGCTGCCTGGTGCGCTGGAGTGCCCGTTTCTGCCTGCCTCTGAAAATGCCGGCGCGCAAACGCAAGCAATTGCGTGACCGTATTGCCGGCATGTACCAGTACTGCCTTGGCAGCCTTGCCACGACGTTGCGTCGCGATCACTCCTGAGCCGGCATCTGCGGCCATCCCGTGGCCGCTTTCCCGTCATTGCCCATGCCGGTCGGCCTGCCTTAGCCTGCCTGTCATTGTCATCTGCCTGGAGATCATGGCTGTGTCTGTCGCCACTCATATCGGCATCCGCAATTCCGAAAAGCTGCGTCAGGATGTGGAAGTCTTCATCAACAATATCCGTTCCGGCAGCAGTGAAGACCAGATTCCGCTGCTGGTGGAGGTGATGGAGCGTTTTCTGGATGAAGCCCTGGATGGCCTTTTCCTCGGCGCCTGCCATGCCATGCAGCTGGAAGGGCTGTCACGCAAGGTGGTTGATGTCACGGTTTCCACCACCAAGGCCACCTGCCATATGTTGTCTGCGCGTGTGCTGCGCAAGATGAAAAACACTGATGTGCGTGAGCTGGCTGATTATATGGATGTGCTGCGCAAGCATCGTGTCGATGTGAACGGACATCCGGTGACCTTCACCGGTATTCCGGTGAGTGCCGAACTCATGGCTGATATTGATGCTGTCAATGCACTGGTGCGCAACGGCCCGGCACAGCCGCATGTGCATGAGCTGGTGCGTGTGATACGTGGTCTCATGGATGCCGTGGTCGAGCATCTCTATGTGAATACCCTGCATACCCTGAGCTTTGGTTCTTTCGCCAACAAGATGGTGGATATGGCCTATCACACTGTGCACAAAGCAGCGCATGCGCTGGTGGACAGGGTGATTCCGAGGCTCTCCGATGAACAGATAAGAGCTGCGCTGGATTTCTGCAACAGCCTGCATATCCCGCCGGAAAACCAGCCGGTAGCCGCCGTTTGAGATGAGGATGCGTCCATGAAGAAAATGCAGTTGCAGCTGCTGGCCGCTTTTGTCGGTGAAAATCTGGCCGGTGGTTATTACCAGCGACTTTCCGAGCTGTATCGCGATGATCCCGAGCTGGCCCGGCGCCTGCGCAAGACGGCCGGTGATGAAGTGCGGCATGGCGAATATTTCAGCCG
>JAVHYE010000018.1:11192-28885 GCA_031119295.1 Pedobacter sp.
GCATAGGCAATTTCCAGCAGGCTGCGTTCATCACCGTGGCGCGCGGAAAAATGCACGGCAATGGGCAGGCCGTTCTCTGTTGCGCCCATGGGCAGGGAAATGGCCGGGCTGCCGGCCGCATTGTTCAGCGGTGTGAAGCTTACGTATTTCAGCAGGCGCTCAAACAGCGGGTCGAAGTCCTGCGCTGGCGACAGCCAGCCAAGTTCCGGCGTGGTGTGGCCCAGCACGGGCGAGAGCACCAGATCCCAGTCGCGGAAAAAATTCGCGTAGTCCTGTGCGGATTTTTTCAGGCGGTAGAGTACCAGTGGCGTTTTCAGTGCATTTTTCTTGTACAGGCCGGCCAGCCCGCGGGTGAGATTGTCGACACGGGCTGCATCGAAGTCCGGGCTCATGATTTTCTTGCCGAAGGTCGAGACCAGAAACGACAGCATGCCCCAGTAGATGCTGAAGTCCTGGGCAAAGCCCGGGCCTATGGGCAGTGGTACTTCTTCCACATGATGACCCATATCGGTCAGCAACTTCGCGGTGTCATCAACCGTTTTGCGCGTTGCCGCATCCGTGGCATTGCCCGTGATGGAATCAAAGACCACTCCTATGCGCAGACGTTTTTTGCCGGGATGCTCCACCAGTCCTATGGCGGGCAGTTTGCGATTACGGAAATATTTCTCCGCATCGGCATAGAAATGGGCTGTGTCGCGCACGCTGCGACTGACGATGCCATCGGCAACGATATTGATGGGCAGGGCGCGTGCAGCTTCGGAGTCAACCAGACGTCCGCGTGTGGGCTTGAGGCCGATGAGGCCGCAGGCCGCGGCCGGAATGCGTATGGAGCCGCCGCCATCATTGGCATGGGCAATCGGCACGACACCGGCAGCCACGAGAGCGGCTGAACCACCGGAAGAGGCGCCGCTGGAGTAATCCGTATGCCAGGGATTTCGCGTGGGCGGGCGGCTGGCATATTCCGTCGTCGCATTGAAACCGAATTCCGGCAGGCTGCTTTTGCCGAGTGGAATGATGCCCTGGGCCAGGAATTGTTTGGTGAAGGCGCCGTGCGCTTTTGCGGCCTGTGCATTCACGGCCTGTGAGCCCTGGTTGCTGGGCAGGCCGAGCAGATCGGTATTGTCCTTGATGAAAGTAGGCACGCCGGCAAAGGTGCCTGCCCTTGGCGCAGCTGCATTGCGCAGGGCGCGATCATAGCTTTCCAGCTCGATGGCATTGAGCGCGGGATTCACTTTCTGCGCGCGGGCTACAGCAGCGGCCGTGACTTCCTGCACGGAGAGCTGGCCACTGCGCATGAGGGTGGCGAGCGCGACGGCATCGTGATTGCCAAGAGCGTCATCGGTAAAGGCGTGAACGCTTTTTTTCTGGATAGACATGGATTTTCCGCCAGCAACAAAGAGGCTGAACTTCTCGCATGCCTGTTTCCATGTCCAGCCCTGCAAGGGCCTTAATGGCATGGCTTGCATGACCCGCATGACAAGTGCTGCCGCCAGGCGTGAACTGAATGTACTATCGTGGCCAGGTTTCGCAGACAGCAGGGAATACCGATGAAAGCACAATGGATGACAGGGATGGCCGGACTGGCCGTGTTGGTGATGTCCGGCTCGGTGGCAGCGCAACAGACGGTATTTGCCCATGCCGAAATCGGCATGACCAGCCTGCATGAAAACAATGTTCCCGTGGATGAGAGCAGTGAGGCCCAGGTCAGCAGCGATGTTGACGAAGATGTCTGGTATGGCCGTTTTGCAGCTCAGGTGCCCATGCGTAAAGGCGCGGCGGAATTCGGCTGGGAGGCGGGTGCGGGCCTAGGCTGGACCTCACCCGATGTGGCCTATGCCGTGCGTGTTGATGGCGGCACTACGGCGCGTATCGCCGTGAAAAGCGATCTCGTGATTTTCCAGACCTTCATGGGCCTGTATGGCGCGCTGAATTTTGGTCCGCATGTGCGCCTCAGCGCCAGTGCCGGTCCGGCCTTTGTGTATGGCTCGCAGTCGTCTGACCCGGTGGAACAGACCTATACCATTAATGGCCAGCCGGTAACGGTGAA
Organism: Pedobacter sp.; assembly: GCA_031119295.1. Taxonomy (GTDB): domain Bacteria; phylum Pseudomonadota; class Gammaproteobacteria; order Pseudomonadales; family Moraxellaceae; genus UBA2031. The sequence goes on from JAVHYE010000018.1 coordinate 13,240, forward strand.
AGTGGGTGGCAATGACACCGACGCTGCCGTGGTCGGCTATGCCCATGCCAATCTGCATGTGGAGGTGTCGAAGGGTGTGTGGGTGGGTGCCGGTGCCGGCATGATGAGCGGGGATCTCGACTTCTCCAATACCATCGGTGAAATCCCGCTGGATCGCACGGTGTTCAGCCTCAGCTTTGGCGCGCCCATGGATATTTGATGCGCTCCTTGTGTGCAATAAAAAAGCCCCGCGATGCGGGGCTTTTTTATTGCAGCACGCTCAGCGTGAAAGCTGGCGGCGACGCGCGAGACCGAGGAGGCCCAGGCCGCCCAGCAACATGAAGTCGACGGGGCCGCCGCTGCTGCCATTATCAGGGCTGCTGCTGCCGTCGCCCGTATTGCCGCCACCCGTGCCACCGCCGGTGGCGGCAGCGGTTACGGTGATGGGAATGCTGACTGTGTCACTAGGGCCGCCTGCGCCTGTACAAACCAGCGTGATTTGCTGGGTGCCCTGGCTTGCAGGGGTCACGAGCGCATTACCCGAGCTGCCCAGGGGAATGCTCTGTGAGCCCGAAGAGGCCGTGCAACTGGTGGCATTGCTGCTTTGCCAGCTGATGGTTGTGCTCTGTCCCAGGGACAAGGTGTTGGGTGAAGCCTGTAGCGCCGTGACAGCTGCTGCTGGTGGGGGCTCCACCTCCACCTCGACGGTCTTGCTGGCATTGCCGCCGGGGCCGGTGCAGCTCAGGGTATAGCTGTGATTGGCCACTGTCTGGGGAAGGACTACGGCTGAGCTTTGATCCAGAAGGGCGGGTGAGGCGATATTGCCGGCCCAGCTGCCTGTGCCGGCGTCAGGCGCACCACCGGCATCAGTGCTCTTGGTGCAGGAGTTGGCATTCTGCACTTGCCAGCTCAGTGTCACGCTCTGGTAAAGCTTGATGGGGGATGCGCTGGAGGTAAGCGAAATCACCGGAGCCGAGCCTGTGTCATAGGCATAGACATCCGGTGCTGTACTACTCAGTGGCAAGCCCGTGCTGCTGGTGCAATTCAGCTTGAAAGTGTGTTTGCCCGTGCCATTAGTGCTGAGCTGGAAACTGCCATTGGCATCAAGACCGGGAGTCATGACAGGGGTGGCTGAGGCAGGCGTGGTTGTGGTGGCGCTGCAATCTCCGTTATTTACCCCTTCGCTATTCCACGAATAAGTGATGGTGCCAGGAGTATTCACGGAGCCGGGCGGACTAGACAGGCTCAGGGTGGGCACAGGCACCACCAGCAATGTTTTGCTGGTGCTGGCGGCTGTTTCGGATGCCGGTCCTTTGCAACTCAGCGTGTATTCCTCAGTCCCCGCTGCTAGCGGTGAATAGGGAATTGAGCCGTTGGTGGCCACCCCAAGCATATTGGTGCTGACTGTGCCTTCTGTGTCAGTAATTTTCGCGATTATGGTGCAGGTATCCGTGTTGGTCGTGCTCCAGCTTACGGTGAGTTCCTGGTTAACCGCGGTCTGATTAACGGCGACATTGTTCCGGGTCAGGCTGAAGCTGACGGTAGGTATATCAACGATGTTCAGTTTTACTGTCTCGGAGCTTTTGTATCCATTTTTCAGGCAATCCAGAGTGTATTCATAAGTGCCGATGCTGGGCTCCTGCACGGTGCGGGTGCCACTGACCGGGTCGCTTACGTCACTGCCAAAGCCGCGCCAGCGGCAGCTGTCGGCGCCAATGGTCTGCCAGCGCAACGTCACGGGCATATTCACCCCTGCTGCATTAAGGCTCTGGCTGAGTGTCATTTCGGGGCCAGCCGTGAGTTTGCTGACAAAGCCATTGCGGCTGAAGGTCGTGGAGTACTCGTAAATCTGTTTTTCCAAGGGGAAATTGTTGCTGCGGGTCGTACCCGCCACGTAAAGGCCGTCACCCTCGTCCAATGCCAGTGCCGTGATCAACTCGTCGCTGTGGCTGCCGCCCAGTGCGGTGAAAAAGGCCAGGCTACCGTCGTCTTTGAGCAGGCTGATAAACGCATTGCTGGTGTCGCTGGGTGCTTGCGCCAGCGCTTCTACCGGCGTGAAGGCGGCCGTCATTTGTCCTGCCACTGCGGGCTGCTTGTTGCTGGTGAGTGCCACGGTAGTTGCCTTGCCGCTCACGCCCAGAAAGGTGGAGTAGGTCGGGTTGCCGCTGTTATCAAGCCGGCTCAGGAAGGCGGTTTCCACGCCTTCGGCCTTGCTGCCCTCAGGAGGCAGGCTGGCGGGAGGTGTGAGCACCGGAAAGTTAGTACTCCTGCTGCTGCCTGCTATCCATACATTGCCATTGCTGTCGGCTGCCACTCCATAGCCTTCTTCGGCATTGCTGCCGCCGACATAGCGCGTATAGCGCAAGGTATGGGTGTCAGCGCTCAAGCGGCTCACAAAAGCGTCTTTGCCCCCACCCGCCGTGTTGATGGCTGCAAGGTCGGTACTCAAGGTGGTGCCGGCCACATAAATATCGCCGCCGGCCAGAGCCAGTGCATTGGGTTGGTGTTCACCATTGCCCCCCAGGAAGGAGGAGGCCACCAGCGCGCTGCCGCCGGCATTCAGGATGCTGACAAAGCCGCTGCGAGTGCCAGTTGGCTTGATGCCGCTGTTATGAGGGAAGTCAGTGCTGTCGGTATCGCCGGTGACATAGGCCTGGCCGCCAGCATCCAGCGCAATGGCCGTGATACGGTCGCCGCTGATGCCGCCGCTGCCGCCCAGATACGTGGAGTAGCCCAGGGTTTTGCCGTCAGCAGACAGCTTGGTCACAAAGCCTGTGCCCTTGCTGTTCAAGTTGCTGGCCTGATAGGGCGTGCCGGAAGCCGTTGGCGTCAGCGGGAAATCCGTGGCCAGGGTCGTGCCCGCTACATAGGCCTCGCCATTGCTGTTCACGGCAATTCCATTGGCGCGCCCCTGTTTTGTTCCACCCAGATAAGTGGAATAAATCAGATTCATACCGTTGTAGTCGATTTGGCTGACCACAGTGTTATAGGTGGCTTTGCGCGTGTCCTGATAAGGCGTATCTGTCAGTGGATAGCTCGTGCTGTCGGTATAACCGGTTACAAAGGCACGCCCCTTGGGCGTGACGGCAATGCCGGTAAAACCGAAGCTGCTGGTGCTGCCACCGCCCAGATAGGTGGAGTAAACCAGAACGGGATCTATCACCAGCGGCTGACTGCGGTCGTAATCACCCAGAGCAAAACTCACCTGGCGACCATTGAGGGCATAACGGCCCTCCACGCTTTTACGTTCGCCTTTGATGGTCTGGTAGACCACGGGCTTGTGCTGGCGCACCGGCCCCAGCGCGGTTTCCGCGATCAGATTGCCCTCATTGTCCACATAGAGATTGTCGGCACCGTGCCAGCTCATGCGGATCAGGCCGGGGTTAGCGCCGGGCTTGACGATGAAGTCGTATTCGAGCTGGCGCTGGTTGCCGTAATACACCAGATCAATGCCGGGCCAGACGCTGCCGTAATGCACGCGTCCGTAATGCGCTACGCCGCTATGCCACTGGCGCGGATCATTGCCGATAAAGTAGTTGCTGTAGCTGGACTGCTTTTCCGAGCTGCTGAGCACGGGCGCAGGATTGGCGCCTTCCAGCCGGGCGCGCAATACGGCCTGTGCCTGCGGACGACCGTCTTCGTCCTGGCCGCGGCTGAGGCGCAGCACCGCTTCGTTATTGGTGAGGAAGAGCGAGTAGCCGCTGCTCTGTGCGAGGAATTTCACCGCTGGGTCACTCTGGCCCACATTGGGCTCGAAGTGCAGGGGCAGTGCGCCATAGCCGGCGAGCAGCTTGGGATCAGCCACGCCCGGATGCCGGTCTGTCGCCGCGTCCAGCCAGGCCGATACCCGGCCAAGCAGAGGGGTGTCTGTCGTGGAAGGAGATTGGCTGGTCATCCAGCCCAGGCCTCCGGCCACTACTACAAGGCCCAGCATTCCCCGCAGGCGCCAGTCGGAAAGCACTCGCATAGTCATGAATCCTGAAAAGATTGCCTGCCGCAGCAAGGCATTATTCTTGTTTTTGCCAGCGGGCTTCAGATAGATCGGCCAGCAGCATGCCGGGTCACGGACCCGGGCGGATCGCGATTCTCCCACAGTTGTCGGGGGCGACCATGGAGAAAAAAGGGAGGACTACGAAAAAGCCACAAAGCCACCGGGACCGGCGGCTTTGCTGCAGGGATGACTGGTGCACAGGCGTAAAAAGAGTGCTCAGGGACGGACCGGGTCCGGCGGATTGATGCCCTTGGGCCGCAGCAACCAGAGCTGGCCTTTCTGCTTCATCTTGCCGGCAATGGACGCGGCCTCGGGGCCAAAGCCCCAGAAGAAATCGGCGCGTACCGGGCCACGTATGGCGCCGCCGGTATCCTGAGCCTGCATCAGGCGGTTAAGGGCAGCGCCGTTATCCGGTCTGGTAGCACTGAGAAAAACGGGGCTGCCCAGCGGAATGAATTTCGGGTCCACGGCAATGCTGGCGCCGTCGGTAAGTGGCACATTGAGTGCGCCGATAGGGCCGCCAGTGGCATCGGCAACCACGCGGAAAAACACATAGCTGGGATTGGCGGCCAGCAGCTCGGGCAGGCGTTGCGGATTGGCTTCTGCCCAGGCGCGTATGCTTTGCATGCTGGCCTGGTCCAGCGTCATCTCGCCCTGGTCCACCAGCCATTTGCCTATGGATTTATAGGGCTGGCCGTTCTGGTCGGCATAGCCCAGGCGCAGCAGGCTACCGTCGTCCAGTTGCACGCGGCCTGAGCCCTGCACCTCCATGAAAAAAGCATCAACAGCGTTGTCAGCCCAGGCCAGGACTTTTTCCGGTCCGATACTGGCGCGGCCCGCATCGATATCAGCACGGCTCCAGTAGGGCAGCACCTTGTTGCCCGCCACGCGCCCACGCAGACGCATGCTTTTCAGATCGGGATACACACTGCCCAGCTCGATGGTGAGCATGTCATCCGGCACGCCATAGAGCGGTACGCTGCCGGGCTTGCGCTCGCGGCTGCCTTTGAGCAGGGCTTCGTAATAGCCGGTGATGAGGCCAGTGTTGCCACTGCTGGTGTTTTCTATCTGCCAGGGCACAAAGCCGTTTTCAAAATAGGCGCGTATGGCGGCATCGTCGGGGGCACTCATAGCTTGGGCCTGCGCGCACAAATCCTTCCAGTCAGGGCGGCTCTGCAGGCGTTTGCAGGATTGCAGCCAGGCTTCCCAGCTGCCGGCCAGATTGTCGCCGGGCCAGCCGGGCAGGGCCGACCACTCCACCGGGTTATAGCGCGCGGCAACCTCGGGCTTTACCGGCTGTTCCGGAGGCGCAGGCGGACGGCTGCTGCAAGCGGCAAGCAGCAGGGCGAGGCTGGCGGTCAGAGCGAGATGGCGCATGCCGGAGTCCTTGTGGCGGGCAGAAAACAGGAGCGGCAATTTTGCGGAAAAACGCCGGCTTGTGCAGTGTGTTTATGTACTGGCTGTGAAGCTGCTATTTTTTCCCGACAGCTTTTTCCAGTGTGGCGCAAATGACTTTCAGTATGTGGATGCGCGCGTATTCCACATCATCCGAAGGCACCAGATGCCAGGGCGCATTGCTGGTACTGGTGCGGGCCACCATATCATTCACGGCCTGTTCGTAATCATCCCAGCGGTCGCGGTTGCGCCAGTCGTCCGGTGTGATCTTGTGATTCTTGAAGGCCACATCCTCACGCTCCTTGAAGCGCTTGAGCTGCTCTTCCTTGGTAACGGCCAGCCAGAATTTCACCACAATGCTGCCGCTTTCCGTCAGCTGCTCTTCGAAGTGGTTGATCTCTTCATAGGCGCGCTGCCAGGCGGCGGCGCTGGCAAATCTTTCCACGCGCTCCACCAGTACACGGCCATACCAGGAGCGGTCGAAGATCGCGATATGGGCGTAACGCGGCAGACGACGCCAGAAGCGCCACAGCCAGGGCTGTGCACGTTCTTCTTCATTGGGCGCTGACACCGGAATCACATTGTACTGGCGCGCATCCAGCGCGGCGGTAATGCGGCGTATGGCGCCGCCCTTGCCGGCGGCATCCTGGCCTTCAAACACCAGCACCAGGGATTTTTTTGCAAAGCCTTTTTCGCGCGTGAGCAGATTGAGTTTGCCCTGCCAGATTTCCAGTTCTTCCTCGTACTCCTTGCGCTTCATTTTCAGGGAGTAATCCAGCGTACGCAGAACGGCGGGTGAGGGTGGCAATGCCGGTGCGACAGGGCCCTGTGCCGCGTTTGCCTGCAGACGCTGCTGCAGGGCCGCGAGCAGGATTTCGCCAGCGGCCAGGGAGCGAGCCCGCGGCGCACTGCCATCAATGATGTGCCAGGGCGCTTCCAGGCTATGCGTGGCGCGCAATACGGTTTCGGAAATCTTGCGGAAGGTCTTGTACTGCTTGAAGCGCTCCCAGTCGGTATCGGTCACGCGCCAGCGGGTTTTCTCGTCGGCCTGCAATTCCTGCAGGCGTTTTTTCTGCGCCTCTTCGGAAAGATGGAACCAGAGCTTGAGCAGCACCACGCCTTCATTTTCCAGCATGGTTTCAAAGGCACGGATTTCGGCAATTTCGTGGGCCAGCGCAGCTTCGTTGGCACTGCCGGTAGCGCCAGCCACGATGGGATGGGTATACCAGGAGCCTATGAACATGGCGCTGCGGCCCTTGGGCGGCAGTGCCTGCCAGAAGCGCCACATGGGCGGTCGCTGGCTTTCTTCCTCGCTGGGCGGGCCGAAGCCGTAGGTGCTGATATGGCGCGGGTCCATCCACTCGTTGAAGAGGTTGACGGTCTCGCCTTTGCCGGCGCCATCGACGCCGCCCACGATGATGATGAAGGGAAAACGGCCGGCATCCAGCACCGCGTACTGGGCCCGCAACAGGGCCTCGCGCAGGGCCGGCACCCGGGCCTTGTAATCGTCCTTGCTGACTTCCTGTCCGCCTTCTGCCGCCTCGAACATGGCGTGTACTTCCCCGGATATGCAGCAGCGCCGCTGCAAAAAAGATAATGCCCGCAGGCTAGGGCCAAGGCTTGAACTGTACGGACAAGCCGGCGTGCTTGCTAGCACGGCTTGCCGTCAGTCGGGAGCCTGAACAGGCCAATTGCGGCACTTCCGGCCTTGCCTTAGCCTTCGCGGCTGTTTTGTGACCAATTGGTCGCGAGCTCAGGGATATGAGTGCACATGGCGTTTTCAGGATTTTTGCGGATGATGGCGCATTGTCGCCGGGGCTGCCCATGAGCGGCTTTGTCGTCCTGCATATGGAAAGCAATGGCCTGGCGCCGGCACGCGGCGGCCGTGTTTTCGAGGCGGCGCTGGTGCGTGTTGAAAACGGCCGCATCACGCAGACTTGCCACCACCTCATGAATCCCGGCCTGCCCCTGCCTCCCTTTCTCACCACACTGACTGGCATCACACCCTCCATGGTGCGCGAAGCGCCGCTCTCGGCCGAGGCCATGGCTGAGCTGCAATCGTTTCTGGGTGACTCGGTGCTGGTGGCGCATAACGCCAGCCTGGACCGTCAGGTCTGGCAGCATGAGATGGAATTGGCGGGACTGGGCCGCATACCGGATTTTCTTTGCACCCTGCGTCTCGCGCGCCGTCTTTATCCCTGGTCCGACAGCCAGAAAATTCCGGCCCTGGCCCAGTTGCAGGGCATCAACCGCCTGGGCCTGCACAAGCGGGCGCTGGATATGGCCCAGCTCAAGGCCCAGGTATTCCTGCGCATGCAGAAGGATCTGGCTCTGCTCTATCCCGATGAGGCTATCGACGCGCTTTTTCTCGATCGCTACCAGAAAACCGGTCGCGCCCTGACCCGGGCTGTACCCGAGCCTTCCTGATTTTTCCGCTTTGCTTTGCGCCTGACATGGCGGCATGCTGCGCTCCTTGAATCCGGAGCCATCCGCCAGAGCTTTCATGCACCGCTACGCCGTCATCGATTTTGAAACCAACGGACTTATGCCGGGGCAAGGTGGTCGTGCCCTGGAGGTAGCCGCCGTGCTGGTGGAGGATGGCCGCATCACGGATTCCTGGGCCAGCCTCATGAATCCCGGCGTGCACGTCTCGGCCTTCATCACCGAGCTGACCGGTATCACGCAGGCCATGGTGCGCGCGGCGCCGCCGCCTGAAAAAGTGATGGCGGAAATCCACGATTTTGTCGGTGATGCCACGCTGGTAGCGCATAACGCCAGCTTTGACCGCCGCTTCTGGCAGCACGAGCTGGCCATCATGGGTCGTGCTGCGCCGGCCGATTTTCTTTGCACCGTGCTCATCGCCCGCCGGCTTTATCCCTGGGCACCGAATCACCGGCTGGCCACGCTGGTGGATCTGCATCGCATCCAGGTGCAAGGCCGCCATCACCGCGCCCTGGCCGATGCCGACATGACGGCCAAGCTGCTTCTGCAGATGCATGCCGATCTGGCCGCGCTCTATGCAGACGATGCGCAAGCGGCAGCGGTGACGACGCCGGACTTCCTGGCGCATTACCAGAAAACGGCTAGGCACAAGCTCAAGAGCACCGGGCAGCAAGGCTGAATGCCTGCCGGCTGTGCCGGGGAGCAGGTACAATGCCTGTCCTTTTTGCACCACAGACTGTCCCGCCCATGAGCAATATCAACTGGTTTCCCGGCCATATGCACAAGGCCATCAAGGACATCAAGGAAATCCTGCCCAAGGTGGACCTCATCATCGAGGTGCTGGACGCGCGCATTCCCTATAGCAGCGCCAATCCTGTCATCGAGCAGTTCCGTGGCAGCAAGCCCAGTCTCAAGGTGCTGTCCAAAAGTGATCTCGCCGATCCGGCCATCACGCAGCTCTGGCTGGATCACTTCCAGAAAGCGCCGGATGTAAAAGCCATTGCCATCACCACCGAGCAGCCGGAACAAATCCGTGCGCTCACCGGCGTGTGCAAGAACCTCATGGGCGGCAAGACCGACAAGCTGGGCAATATCACGGCGCTCATCACCGGCATTCCCAATGTGGGAAAAAGTACGCTCATCAATACCCTGGCGGGAAAAACCATCGCCAAGACCGGCAACGAGCCTGCCATTACGCAATCGCAGCAGCGCATCGATTTGCATAACGGTCTTGTGCTGATTGATTCGCCCGGCATCCTCTGGCCGAAAATCCATAACGCCAATAGCGGCTATCGTCTCGGCCTTTCCGGTGCCATCAAGAACACGGCGATTGATCTTAATGATGTGGCTTTCTGGGGCGCGGCGTATTTCCTGAAAGCCTATCCCGAGCTCATGAAGCAGCGTTTCAAGTTGGTTTCCCTGCCCGATCATGAGCAGGAGTTCATGGACATCATCGGACGCCAGCGCGGTTGTCTGGGTGCGGGTGGTCGCGTGGATTACGCCAAGATTTCCAATGTCGTCATCAACGAGTTCCGCACAGCCACACTGGGCCGCATCAGTCTGGAAACACCGGCCGATGCCGAGGCAGAAGAAATCATCGTGCAGCGTGCCATTGCGGAAAAAGCAGCTGCTGAAGCCGAAAAGAAGAAGGGCCGCAAGACGGCCTATCAGGCAGCGAAAAAAAGCTGATGTCAGCCAGATGAAAAAGCCCCGCCAGTGCGGGGTTTTTTCATGGGTGGGATTTGTCATCTTCCCTGCGGCAGTAATTGCCGGTTGAACGGCATAGCCGTCAGCACCCGGCCACCGCTAGTGTCATGGCTCTTTGGCGCCTGCTCCTGTTTTGGCGCCAAGCTCTCCCTGTCTCAGCACAAAAGGAAACCGTGCCATGAGCAATGCCCTTCCCGCTGCCAAAAAGAAAGCGGCAGCCAGCAAGCTTGTTGCCTCGAAAAAACCAGCGTTGCCCGCATCTGATGTCGTCACACATCTGCCTGGTTATGGCAAAGTGGATGAAGTGCAGTTTGCCGGTTATGCCTCGGTGCGTGGCCAGACCGGCAATAACGGTGCAGATTCAGCCGATGAAAAACTTTTCTACTGGTTTGTCGGCGCACCAGACTACGAAAAAAAGCCCACCATACTCTGGACTAATGGCGGGCCCGGCTCCTCCAGTTTCTGGGGCTTCTTTCTGGAAAACGGGCCTTACAGTATTTCGGCCGATGGCAAGAAATTAGCCAAGCGCCCGCAGGCCTGGAACAACTACGCCAACTACATGATTTTCGAGCATCCGCTCAGCGTGACTTTGTCGCATGCCGAAAAGGTGGCGGATATTCCGGCGAATGTGGATGTCGGCATAGATCAGCTGTATCAGGCCTTGCTGAATTTTCTGGCCCTACATCCCGAGATTGCAAAAACCCCCATCATCCTGGCTGGCGAGTCTTATGCCGGCACTTATCTGCCCTTGCTGGCAAAAGCCATTCTGGAAGGTAATCGCAAAGGCCTGGCCAAAATCGATTTGCGCGTGATGGTACTTTGCGATGCCTGGGTGGATCCCATGGTGCAGATGGCGCAGGACACCAACTGGGCGCTTGCGCATGGCCTGATTTCGCAGTCGCAAAAGCAGTGGCTGGATGAAACCTATAAAGAGCGCCTGCCGGAAATAAACAATGCCATTGCCGAGTTGTGCGGCGTGTATATGACCAATACGGCACAGCTGGCTGATCCACCCTTCAAGCCCATCTACACATACCTCAATGATCCGGCTGTGCGCGAAGTCCTGCATGTGCCGGCGCATTATCCCAAGCTCACCAAAAACTGGTCGCAGCAGATTGGTGATAATTATCAGGCTCGCGTAAACGAATCTTTCCGTCCTGTCGTGCAGGAGCTTCTTGATGGTGGGCCTGATGCCGGCCAGAACGCCAAGGAAAAGCTGGTGCGTCTGGATGGCAGCAAGCTGCATGTGCGTGTGGTGTCCGGCCTCAATGATGCCAAAGACTGCAATTTCCTCGGCACACAGGCCTGGCTGGATCTCTTGCAGGGTGATGCGGCCTATCGTTTCCAGTCAACGCATCCACAGCAGTGGAAAGACGCGCAGAAGAATGTCATCGGCTTTCATCAGGATGGTGGCCAGCTGTCCTGGCTCAAGGTGCTGAATGCCGGGCATATGGCAGCGCGTGACCAGCCTGATCTTGTGCAATACATACTCGCTTCGCTCAAGCCCTGAACGCAGACAAGCCAGAATAAAAAGGAAATAGCCATGACGGATTTCAACAGCAAGCTGCAACAGGCCAAGGCCTATTATCAGGGCGCGCAGGACAAGATTGATGTGCTGCGCAATATCGATCCTTTCTTCATTGATCTTTCCCTGCGTGAAAACCCGGTGGGTGCCCGTGTCGGCCAGACCATAGGCGACAAGAAAGCCATTCTGCCGCTGGTGCAGCAGTTCGGTTTCAAGAACATCCTGCTCGGCACCCTGGATTACTCCATGGCCGATGAGCTGGAAGTGGATGACGACTTCATGATGTGGCTGCGCGATAGCGGCGCCGACATGACGGGTTGCTATGTCTTCACGGCCATCGGCATAGAAGATGAACAAGGCGTGTTCACGCCCGATCCTTCCATGCTCAAGATGCAGAGCTACAAGGTGCCCAACAGCCTGCATGAGATTTATCTCAGCGATCTCGGCATGCAGGGCCAGTACGATATTGAAACCCTGAAGCGCAGCGTAGTGGCCAGCGTGAACTGGATGATCAACAACATCCAGGGCGACAACGGCGGGCCCACCAAGTTGCTTATCAATATCGTGGATGGCTGTGATGCCTTTGCGCAGAATCCGGAGCGTACCTGCGAAGTGCTGCAACTGCTGTCCACACTGCCCATACAGGGCATCAGCATTGAAGATGATCGCGGCACCTATCTGCCTTTCCAGGTGGGCGCTTTTTTCGCCATGGCGCGAACCTTCCTGCCGCAGCCTTTCAAGATCGTGGCGCATATGCATGCGGGGGGTGGTTTTGAAAATGCCTCGGTGCTGGAGGCGCTGGCCAATGGTGCCGACGGTGCCTGGGGTGGTCTGCCCAAGCGCGCTGCCATCATCGGTCATGCCTCGCTGGGCGAGTTGATTGCCAATCTGGTGCGCGTGGGTAATCCGCATATGGCCGAGCAATACCAGCTGCAGAATCTGCTCCCGCTGGCGCGGCATCTGCAGATTCTGGATGAAAAGGAAGAAGTGCCGGCGGATCTGCCCATTCTGGGTTACAACGCCTATCGCATGACCCTGAGTTTCTTCGAGCAGATCGAAGGCCGCTTCATGGATTTGCCGCCGGAGAAAATAGGCGGGACATACGGCTATCGCGTTTGTCCTGTCGTAAGCAATGCGGCCGTGATTGCCGGCCGCCTTGCCGAGGTGACCGGGCGCCCGGTCTTCGATTTTCCTGATGCCGTAACCACACAGATGATACGACTCATGCGCCGTGATCAGCGTGCCGGCCTGCGTATTGTCTATGACGAGCCGGAAAACCTTGTTGAGCTCTATGGGCGTGCACTGGCCAGTGTGCCGGTACAGTCCTGATTTCCTGTCAGAAAATAAAAAAGCCCCGCATGGCGGGGCTTTTTTATTGGCGGAGCTGCATCAGGCATAAAGATGATGCTTGCTCACGGCGCACTTGCCGGCATCCTGCTGGTTACGCTCACCCAGAATGCGGTCCAGGGTTTTAGAGATAAGGGCGGCATTGCGTATCATGGAGAGCTTGGGCCAGGTACGGCGGCGGCCGGCCAGTATCAGGTCTTCAATTTCACCTTCGCGGAATTCGAAGACGGTCTGCCGCCATTTGAAGTCGCCTTTTTCCAGCAGCACATTGATATCACCCAGATAATTCTGCTCCAGCATGCTGATGAGATAGGCCAGCTGCGAGGCCAGACGCTGGCCGGCACTGCCGCGACGGTCCAGTACTTCTTCCATCTTGATCAGCAGATCGTTGACCATTCTCACCGATGACACGGAAAAGGCGGTGCGCAGGCTGCTGCTGCGCCGGGCTTTCACGTCTTCGATAAAAGGAATCACCAGCGGATTGATCATGCTCACGATGAAGTGGTTCACGCCATAAAGCCGGGCCAGACGCTTGGCCGGCAAATCACCGGACAGTGAGCCATCCACCCAACGCCGGCCCTCCAGGTAGGGGCGGGGCTTGCCGTCAAAGCCTTTGGCGTAAAGTCGCTCGGCCGGAATCAGGCCGGGAATGGAAGAGGAGGCTGAGGCGGCTGCGCGTATATAAACATTGGGCGAGGTGATGGCATTCATCAGGCGCGAATTCTGATGCTTCTCGGCTGGCGAAATGGAGATATTGATGAAGCGCCCGGTGCGCTCGAAGGCTTCCTGGAAGGTGATGTCGCGCGGAATGATTTCATCCAGCAGGCGTTCACGTGAGGTCTTGGCATCAGCCGGGTCCAGCTTGCCCATGAAGACATCCAGCATGCGTGTCTGCGTGGGCTCGATATAGCGCTTGTTGGCGAAGTGGCCGGCTTTCAGTTCTGCATCGGTGAGTATGCCAAGTTGTGCGGCAATGACGGAGCCGGCACTGGCGCCGGAAATCACATTGGGCAGCAGCTCATGGTCGATCAGTTCCTGCACCATGCCGTGATGAAAATAAATCAGGCCAGCGCCGCCGGAGAGCAAAAGCGCGGAGCGGCCATAGCAGTGGCTGGCGCGGCGGAAGAAGTCGGCCTTTTCCTCAAGACTGATTTCGCTCTCGGGGCAGCGGTGTATGTATTCCAGTGAGGCAGCAATCAGCGCCACATAATCTTCGATAAGCTGCTTGGTGCCGCATTTGGCGCGGCCATAAAGATGGGGTCGGCCCATGCCGCCCATATTGCCGTGCACACCTTCATTGAGGGCATAGAGCAATTCGGCCGAGGATTTTTCCGCCAGGCATTGCTGCAGGCGATCATGGCGCGACTGTATGGCGGCGTAATCATAAAGCGTGGATTGCAGGGTTTCGCGCCATTCTGCGGCGCCACTTTGTGCATCATGCTGCTGCGCCTGCTCATACCATTCGGCATAGGAGCAAGCTCTGGCCATAGCTCGCTCCAGTTGCTTTTCGCTGCTGTTCTGCTGAATCAGGGGGCTGTTCATGATGACGGTCTCACTCAGGGCGGGGAGTGGCATGCCTGCTCCATTCTAGGAGCAGGCAGATGACAAGAGAGTGGCGCCTTCTCTGCTTCTTCTTGTCCTCCTCTGCCTGCGGGTGAAAGCTGCAAGAAAAAAGCCCCGCATGGCGGGGCTTTTTTCCTGGCCCGGAATGGACTCAGGCCTTGATCATGTCCGAGCCGCCCGGCAGCGAGTAGCGCAGGATTTTCCAGACCGTAGTGCCGAACTGGCGTGTCATGGAGCCGGTGTTATAGGGCAGGCCATAACGGGCACAGAGGGCTTTCACGCGGGGTGAAACTTCCGGGTAGCGGTTGCTGCACATGTCCGGGAAGAGGTGATGCTCGATCTGGTGGGAAAGATTGCCGGAAAGAATGTGGAATATCTTGCCGCCACCGATATTGGCCGAGCCCAGCAGCTGGCGCAGATACCAGTGCGCACGTGTTTCACCCTCCACCTGTGCCGGCGTGAAGGTATGTACGCCGGCCGGAAAGTGGCCGCAGAAAATGATCGCGAAGGCCCAGATATTGCGGATGATATTGGCGATGGCGTTGGCGCCAGCGACAAGACCAAAAGCCAGCCAGGGTGAGGCCGGCACGTAATGGGATATGGGTAGGGCGACGAGCAATGCAGCCAGCGGCCACATCACATAATCCTTCAGCATCTGGCGGCCGGCCTTGCGACCTATGCGTGCCAACAGTGGTTTGATTTCTGCAAAGGTTTTGCGCTTTTCCACCCAGTCCATGATGGCTTGCTCATGCAGTGCCACGCCCTCTTCAAAAAGCATCATGAGCAGGAAGGCATAAATGGGCTGCGGCAGGAATTTCCATTGCCAGGGTTGTAGCGGTGTGACGCGCAGGATGCCGTAACCCACATCCAGATCCTTTTCCATCACATTGGTCCAGGTGTGGTGCACCACATTGTGTGAATGCATCCAGCGATCCGATGGGCTCATATTGTCCCACTCCCAGGTATTGGACTGGATGGCGCTGTCCTTCATCCAGTCCCACTGGGCATGCAGCACATTATGTGCGATTTCCATGTTTTCCAGAATTTTGGCGAGGCCGAGCAAGAGCGTGCCCAGGCCCATGATGCCAAGACAGCTGGTCCAGCCGGCAAAGGCATGATTCCAGGCTGGCAGGAAAAACAGGGCGGCATAAATCAGGATGCGGCCACCCAGTGCCATGCTGCGCTGGGTTTTTATGAGTCGAAGGATGTAGCGGCGGTCACGTTCGCCACGTGAGTCCATGACTTCATCGCGTATGGCATCGAGCTCACGCCCGAACTCTTCAATCTGGGCGGCGCTCAGGGCCACTGGCAGAGATGGGTTATTCATGAATTCTCTCCCTTTTTATTTTTATATGTTTGAGGCGCGATCAGATATCCAGCTCGCAATCGCCGGCCGCTGCACATATGCAGGGCTGGACGATGCTGCCGGCCTCATTCATCAATTGGCCGGTACGCAGATCGCGTACGCAGCCGGCTAGCAAGGTGGTGTCGCAGGCATGACAAATGCCCATGCGACAACCATGGGCAGGATTGAGTCCGGCATCTTCGGCTACGCGCAGCAGGCTGGTAGCGGAGTCTGCTGTGGCACTGATGCCACCGCGTGCAAATTTCACCACACCGCCTACCGCTCCTGCCGGAATGTCGGCAAAGGCGGCACGGAATCGCTCCACATGCAGGCGACGTGACAGCCCCTCGCG
>JAVHYE010000160.1 GCA_031119295.1 Pedobacter sp.
CGCATAAGCCGCATTGACATCAACAGGGGCTGAAGCTTCCGTTCGGGCAAAGCTGCCACGAAAGAAAAGCGTGAACAGGGCTTTTTTCTGGCGACGAGGCTGGCAGTGGCTCTCACAAAAAGCATCAAGCGTGACTAGCCCCTGCGCGAAGAAAGCACTCAGGCGGGCCTCCTCTTCCACTGGCGACAAGACAGCAGGCGAGCCTGCCATTGCCGCAATCAGGGCAGGAGGCCAATCACCGTCTGCCTGTGCAGGGACAGCCAGACAGCTGCCGCCCGCCAACAAGATGGCACAGACGATTTTCAGCACGAACAGCAAAGCATCAGTGTGCCGGCTCTACCTGCTGACGACCCGCCCTGGCCACCATGGAATCGGGATTGGCAAAAGCCGCCGGATCTGCCGCCGTACGGAACAGCTTCTTGCCGGAGGACAGATCGGAAAGCGTAGACAGGGGCAGGAATACCGGGGAATACAGCACCCACAAGGTCCAGGAACTGATGTTGTCCTGGCCCGGTTTGAAGTGGCTGCTGATGATATCCAGCGACTCTTTTGTCATACCGTATTTGGCGGCCTCTTCGGCTTCGCGGCGCTGCTGCTCGGCCAGTGCAGCCGCTTTGGCATCCGCCTCAGCCTTGGCCTGTGCCTGGCGCGCCTGCTCGGCCGCGGCCTTGGCATCGGCATCCGCCTTTTCCCGGGCAAGGCGCTCGTTCTCAATACGCTGGCCCTCTGGTGTGAACAGCAGCGGCCCCAGTATCACGTTTTCACGCTTCATGGCGCCGGCCGACAGCAGCATGTCTTTTTCGTAAAGCTTGTAGCTGTACTGATTGACGCTCTTGCGCACGCTGAGCTTTACCTCGCCCTCGGGAATGGCCAGATCGATCGGGCACTCCCCCTTCTTCACACCATTGATGCTGACCACCGCACCGGCTGCCTCACCTTCGCAGCGCAAGCGCAGATAGGCATCATCGGCAAAGGCATTGCCCATGCAACATGCCGCCAGACAGGCTGGCAGCAGCGTACTGAACTTCATCGATTTCCCCCTGATGTCACAAACCGGCATGGCCCGGCGCCGGAAATCCGGCTCATAAAAAATTCTTTCGGCACTCGCGTACAAGGGCATGTTTATCCACGAAACAGGGGCGGACTGGCAAGATGCCCGGGCCCCAGTACAGGGACACACCTCATAGCGTGCACTGATAACAGACAGGCAAGCCCGGCCGCATCCCCCATATGAATGAAGGCCCGCAGCGACAGGCCACAGACGACGGTGTCGGCCTGCTTGAGAAAGCTGCCGATGACAGCCGCCCGAGGCGGGAAGGCATGGCGCAGAAACCGCTGCGCTGCTACCTTGCACGGCATCTTCCGCCCGGCCCGCCGCCATGTATATCGACCGCCTTGTTCTCCTCTTTATTGCCGGCGCCTTTCTGCTTTCGCCTGCCATCATCGAGTGGTGGAGCGAAGGTGGCACGGCCTGGTATCGCCCCTACATCATCTGGATGGTGCTGATCGGCATCAGCTTCTGGATAGGCAAGAGCCGCGACCTCAATGACATGCCGCAGTAATCCCGCCGGCCGCCGGAGCCCGTGCTCACCATGACCTTCAGTCCCGGTGAACTGCTGGCGCTGGGCGTCGGCTATCTCTTCCTGCTTTTCCTCGTGGCCTATCTCAGCGAGTCCGGTCTTGTGCCCGTGCGCTGGGTGCGGCACCCGGCTGTGTATGTGCTCTCGCTGGGCGTGTATGTGAGTGCCTGGGGGATTTATGCCGTGGTGGGCTTTGCCCAGCACAGTGGCTACAACTTCCTCGCTTTTTATCTCGGCATTTCCGGCGCTTTTTTGCTGGCACCGGTGCTGCTCGCGCCGGTATTGCGCCTCGCGAAAACCTATCAGCTGGGTTCGCTGGCCGATCTCTTTGCCTATCGCTACCGCAGCCAGACGGTGGGCTCGCTGACCACGCTGGCCATGATCGTCGGCATGATGCCGCTGCTGGCCCTGCAGATACGTGCGGTGGCGGACTCTGCACAAATCCTCACGCCCGGCACGCAGCATCAATGGCTGGCGCTGGTGTTCTGCGCTGTCATCATGGCCTTCACCGTACTCTTTGGCGCACGTCATCTTTCGCCACGGGAAAAGCATGAAGGTCTGGTGGTGGCCATCGCGGTGGAGTCACTGATCAAGCTGCTGGCGGTGGCCTGTGTGGGCTGGTTTGCCTGGCATGGCGTGCTGGATGGACGCAGCGGCCTCAATACCTGGCTCACCAGCAATCCCCAGGCACTGCACATGCTTTACGACCCGCTCAAGGGCGGGTTCTGGCACAGCCTCATCATTTCCTTTCTCTTCTCGGCCGTGGTCATGCCTTACATGTACCAGATGACCTTCACCGAGAACTTCAATCCGCGCGCCCTGCTCACCGCGAGCTGGGGCCTGCCGCTCTATCTCATCTGCATGTCGCTGGCCGTGCCCATCCTGCTCTGGGCCGGCATGAAGCTGGGCCTGGTCATGCACCCGGACTATTTCACGCTGGGCGTGGCACTGGCTTCGGGTTCGGCCTGGCTACCGCTGCTGGTGTTTATCGGCGGACTGGCAGCGGCCTCCGGCGTCATCATCGTGAGCACCCTGGCCATGGCTTCCATGGCCCTGAATCATCTCGTGCTGCCGGTTTACCAGCCGCGCCCCGAGCAGAATATCTATCGCTGGATCCTGTGGGTGCGACGCAGTCTGATCGTCGGTCTCATCCTCGTCGCCTATCTGGTTTACATGCTGCTGGACGAGCGCCACAGCATGACGGAAATGGCCATGCTCACCTTCGTGGCCACGCTGCAATTTGCCCCCGGCCTTATCGGCGTGCTGTTCTGGCCGCGCGCCAACCGTCTCGGTTTTGTCAGCGGCCTTTCCGTGGGCATGCTGCTCTGGTTCGTGATGCTGGTGATTCCCTATCTCGCGGAGTTGCGTTTCCTGCCTGCGCAAAGCTGGCTCAAGGTTTCCTTCACCGACAATACGGATTACTGGCAGACCGTGGGCATGGGCGCCACGCTGATCAATGCCCTGATCGGTGTTGCCGTCTCGCTGCTGGGCAAGCAGACCGCCAGCGAACAGATCGCCGCCAATACCTGCTCGGTAGACAATCTGCGCCGGCCTTATCGCTGGGAACTTTCCGCCACCAGCATTGGCGATTTCGTGCGCGGACTTTCCGAGCCCCTGGGCCGCATGACGGCCGAACGCGAAGTGCAGATGGCCATGGCCGATCTCGGTGTGCATCCCAGTGAAAGCCGGCCGTATACGCTGCGCCGTTTGCGCGACCAGATCGAATCCAATCTCTCCGGCCTGCTCGGGCCTTCCGTGGCGCAGGACATTCTCGACCAGCACCTGCCTTACAAGGTGCGCACCGAAGCCGAAGGCTCCGAAGACATCCACTACATCGAATCCCGCCTCGAAGAATATCGCGACAAGCTTTCCGGCCTGGCGGCCGAACTGGACTCGCTGCGCCGCTTCCATCGCCAGACATTGCTCGATCTGCCCATAGGCGTGTGCTCGCTGGGCCGTGATCTGGAAATCCTGTCCTGGAATCACGCCATGATGAGCCTCACCGGCATCAGCGATGAAGAAGTGATCGGCTCCCGTCTCGCCAGCCTGCCCTCGCCCTGGCGCGAACTGTTTTTCGAATTCCTGCACGGGCCAGCGGCACATATCTATCGCAAGCCGGTGGAAAGCCAGGGCGAAACACGCTGGGTCAGCCTCAACCGCGCCGTCATCAGCGAGGGCGACAGCCTCGGCCATCCGGACTCGCAGGTGATCGTGGTGGAAGACATTTCCGAACTGCATCGCCTCGAGCAGCGCGTCTCGCATAACGAACGTCTGGCGTCGATTGGTCGTCTTGCCGCTGGCGTGGCGCATGAAATCGGCAATCCGGTCACCGGCATTGCCTGTCTCGCGCAAAACATGAAAGCCGAATACCAAGAGCCGGATATACGCGATGCCAGCTCGCAGATTCTCGAGCAGACACAACGTATCTCGCGCATCGTGCAATCGCTGGTGGGTTTTGCCCGCGCCGACAGCCAGCGCGCGCATCGCACACCGGTGGACCTGCATGCGGCAGTGGAAGAAGCCATACAGCTGCTGCAACTCGGCCCCGACGGCCGTGACCATGATTTCCGTAATGAATGCCGGCCGGGCACGCTGGTCCCGGGCGATGCTCAGCGCCTGTCGCAGGTTTTCATCAATCTGCTCAGCAATGCCCGCGATGCCAGCCCGAAAGGCGGCATCATCATTGCGCGTGCCACCACCCATGGCCCGCGCGTGCGTTTTGAAATCGAGGACTCCGGCAGCGGCCTGCCCACCGGCGATATACGCAACGCCCTCTTCGAGCCTTTCGTGACCACCAAGGAAACCGGCAAGGGCACCGGCCTCGGCCTCGCCCTGGTACATGGCATCGTGGAAGAACACGAAGGCCGCATACAACTCATCGACAAAGCAGACTACGATCAGGGCAATGGTGTGATCGTGCAGATCATGCTGCCGGCCTGGCAGGACGATGTGGAAATAAAACGGCAGTAAGCAGCCTCTTTACATGACATCGCTGCCAGCCACGCAGGAAAACGGAAACAAGGCATGAGCCATATTCTTATTGTTGAAGACGAAGCCCTCATACGCTCCAGCCTGAAGCGCCTGCTGGAGCGCCATGACTACACCGTGAGCGAGGCCGGCTCCGTGGCCGATGCCGTGGAACGCTACAGCCTCGAAGATTTCGATCTTGTCATCACCGATGTGCGCCTGCCGGGTGAGCCCGGCACCGTGCTGATAGAACGGGCGCGCCCGACACCCGTGATGATCATGACCAGCTTCGGCAATCTCAAGGCGGCCGTGGACGCCATGAAGCAGGGCGCCGTGGATTACATTTCCAAGCCTTTCGATCATGACGAAATGCTGATCGCCATCGAGCGCGTATTGCGCGAGAGCGCGCTCAAGGCACAGAACGAAGCTCTCAAGCAGGAAGTCGCCAAAAGCTATCCCACCACCGGCATGATCGGCTCTTGCGCCGCCATGCTGGATGTCTTCAACCGCATACGCAAAGTCGCGCCCATGGCCACCACGGTCCTGGTGCGCGGTGAATCCGGCACCGGCAAGGAACTGGTCGCACGCGCCCTGCATGAGCAAAGCCCGCGCGCCTCTGGCCCGATGATTTCCGTGAATTGCGCAGCGATTCCGGAAACCCTGATCGAATCCGAATTGTTCGGCCATGAAAAAGGCTCTTTCACCGGTGCCCAGTCCAGTCGCAAAGGTCTGGTGGAAGCGGCCGATGGCGGCACGCTATTCCTCGATGAAATCGGCGAGCTGCCCATGGAAGCACAGGCGCGTCTGCTGCGCCTGCTGCAGGAAAAGGAAATCCGCCGCATAGGCTCCACCCAGGCCAAGCGCGTGGATGTGCGCCTTGTTGCTGCCACGCATCGTGATCTCAAGAAACTGGCCAGCGAAAGCCGCTTCCGCGAGGATTTGTACTACCGCCTGCATGTGGTGGAACTACTGCTGCCGCCGCTGCGCGAACGTGGCGACGATATTCTGGAACTGGCCGAAACCCTGCTGGCGCGCACCGCCCAGCGCCTGGGCGTAGGCGTGCTGCATTTCGGTGATGATGCCCGCGAGGCCATGCTCAACTACCCCTGGCCCGGCAATGTGCGCGAACTGGAAAACGCCATCGAGCGCGCCGCCATTCTCTGCGAGTCGGATGAAATCGGGCCCGAGCACCTGGCCATAGACCATGTGCGCAAGGAGCCTGCGCCCACGCGCACTGGCGGCCGCACCGTGGCCAGCAATGAACCCCCGGCCGGCCTTTCCCTGGAAGACTACTTCCAGCACTTCGTGCTGGAGCACCAGGAACATATGTCGGAGACCGAGCTGGCCCAGAAGCTGGGTATCAGCCGCAAATCTCTCTGGGAACGCCGCCAGCGCCTCGGCATCCCGCGTCGCAAGACCGGTGCCGAAGGAGAAAATGCGGGAGATGGTGAGCTGGGCGACGAGGACTGAGCCGGCTCTTGTCACTGCGGGTCAGGTCGCAGGCGGGGTGTTACGCCCCTACACGAGCCTGTTACAGCACTACCCCACAAACTGTTACCTTCCTCCGTAATTACCGCAACACACATTCTCGAACAGAAGATAAACCTTTGTTTTACATAGAAAAGCAAAGAGCCAGAAAAGTTGGCACGCCGCCTGCTATAGGGATAGAGCGCAAATAACAAAAACAAGGCGCAGTCGCTCTCCGCCAAGAGCCAGATAAAAACAAGAAGAACAAGAACAATAAGAAGAGCCGGCGGATAACGGCAGGTGGAAAGGGATGGTTCAGCTATGACCAGGAGGCTTCATAGCTGAACCTGACCCGATACCAGACTGAGATACAACGTGTAAAAAGGCCAGCGGCCCTAAAACAACAAGAACAGCAAGAAGAAGAACAAGACCAACGCTGGCGGCCAAAAACAACAATACGGGCCACAAGCAAAAAGAAGAACACAACAACACTCAGATAGAACAAATGTTCAGCGCATACGGGAGGCCTAGGCCTCCCGTATGCGCTGAACATTTG
>JAVHYE010000161.1 GCA_031119295.1 Pedobacter sp.
GTTCAGGTATTTGGGTTTTTCATCGGTGAGCACACGCCCACCGAAGGCAATCACACGGCCGCGGAAATCACGTATGGGGAAAATCACGCGGTCACGCATGCCGTCGTAAATGCGCTTGCTCTCTTCGTTTTGCACCACCAGGCCGGTGGCGAGCAGGCGTTTTTTCGTCTCTTCGTCCGTGCCCAGTGAGGAGAGCAGATTGTCCCAGCCGGGCGGTGCATAGCCGAGACGGTAATGCTTTGCGATCTGCCCGGTGAGGCCGCGTTTCTTGAAATAGCCGACGGCTTTTTCCTTGTCGCGATGCGTGCGCAGCTGGGCTTCAAAATATTTCGCAGCAGCTTCCAGCGTGTCGTACAGCGGCTGCTGCGATTCACGTACCGGTGCATTGGGATCGCGTGTATCCGGCACTTCCAGGCCGACTCGGCCGGCGAGCTCGTTCAGCGCTTCCAGAAAGCCCTTGCGCTCGTAATCCATGAGGAAGCTGACGGCATTGCCGGAGGCGCCGCAGCCGAAGCAGTAATAGAACTGCTTTTCACGGCTCACCGTGAAAGAAGGGGATTTTTCCTTGTGGAAGGGGCAGCAGGCCGAGTAATTCTTGCCGGCTTTCTTCAGCTTTACCCGCGAATCGACCAGATCAACGATATCGGTGCGTAGCAGCACATCGTCGATAAAGGATTCGGGAATACGGCCGTAAGCTGCCATCAGTGTCGGGCTCGGTTCTGGAAAGCGGTGCAGGGTGGGTCAGACTAACCCACCCCGGCTGTATCAGCCCAGCTTGGCCTTGACCTTCTGCGAGACGGCACCGGTATCGGCGCGGCCGGACAGCTTGGGGCGCAGCACATTCATCACCTTGCCCATATCGCGCGGCTCTTTGGCGCCGACTTCGGCAATGGCAGCGGTGATGAGCACGTCGATTTCCGCATCGGACAGCTGTGCCGGCAAAAAGGCCTGCAGCACGGCGATTTCGGCTGTTTCCTTGGCGGCGAGCTCGGGGCGGCCGCCGGATTCAAAGGCGGTCACGGATTCGCGGCGCTGCTTGATCATCTTTTCCAGCACGGCCAGCACGCGGGCATCATCCAGCTCCACACGCTCATCCACTTCGATCTGCTTGATGGCGGCTGTGGCCAGGCGTATGGCGCCCAGGCGCTCCTTGTCCTGCGCACGCATGGCGTCCTTCATGGCGTCGGTCAGCTTGGTCTTGAGTTCGGACATGGCGCGGCTCCTGTGCGTCTGGAAACTGTGATGACAGAAAAACGAAAAGCGGCACCATTGGTGCCGCTTTCGCTGTCAGCCGTTTGAAGGGCTGATAATGTCGCGTTGCTGTGGTCTGAGCCGACAGCGAAGACCGCTCTTAGTAGAGACGGGTGGTCTTCATGTTTTCGCGAGCCACCTTCTTGGCGTGACGCTTAACAGCGGCAGCTGCCTTGCGCTTGCGCTCCTGGGTGGGCTTTTCGAAGAATTCGCGCTTGCGCACGTCGGCCAGCACACCGGCCTTTTCGCAGGAACGCTTGAAACGACGGAGAGCAACGTCAAACGGCTCGCCTTCTTTGACTTTCACAGAGGGCATGAATTCACCTTAAAAACTGTTTGTTGAGGGCCCGGACGGGACGGGTCCCCGGACAAGGGCGCCGATTCTAGCCACTTGAGCCGTCCCTGCCAAGCCCGGGAATGCCCTGAAAACTAACTGCGTTGCCATCGCGGCGTTAAAAGCAGGCCCAGAATGCTCATTTACTCCCGGTAAACCCCGCTTCTGGGCCTGCTTTTGCCTCGCCTAGAGGCGCCTGCTGCTGGTGCGCTGCCTGCCTCGCCCACGTTTTCAGGGCACTCCCTCCTGAGTGGTCCTGAAACGGCAGCCCCGTTAATATGCCCCGCCTTGATGGGCTGAACGGGCGGATTGGCGGGCTGAAAACCGGCCAAAGCGAGGAAACATGCGGGTTCTGGGTATAGAGACTTCCTGTGACGAGACTGGCGTCGCTGTTTACGACAGCGAGAAAGGCCTGCTTGCGCATCGTCTGTACAGCCAGGTCCAGCTGCATGCCGACTATGGTGGCGTGGTGCCGGAGCTGGCCTCCCGCGACCATGTGCGCAAGATCATTCCGCTGCTGCGCGAACTGCTGGCCGAGGCCGGCAGTACTCTCGAAGAACTGGATGGCGTGGCTTATACCGCCGGCCCCGGTCTGGCGGGGGCCCTGATGGTGGGTGCTGTCTTCGGCCGCACTCTGGCTTGGGCGCTGGATATTCCTGCTGTCGGGGTACATCACATGGAGGGCCATCTGCTGGCGCCCATGCTGGAAGAAAAGCCGCCGGCTTTTCCTTTTGTTGCGCTCTTGGTGTCCGGCGGACATACCCAGCTTATGCGGGTGGACGGCATTGGTTCTTATGAGCTGCTCGGTGAATCCATAGATGACGCTGCCGGCGAAGCTTTCGACAAAGTCGCCAAGATGCTCAAGCTGGAATATCCCGGCGGCCCCAATGTCGCGCGTCTGGCCGAAAGCGGCGATGCCGGGAAATTCGATTTCCCGCGACCCATGCTGGACAGGCCCGGTCTGGATTTTTCTTTCAGCGGCCTCAAGACCTCGGTACTGAATGCCCTGCGCACCACGGAAGATTATCCGGAGAAACCGGCCGATATTGCTGCCAGCTTCCAGGAGGCTGCTGTGGATACGCTGGCCCGCAAATGCGAGCGCGCGCTCAAGCAGACAGGGGTGAAGCGTCTGGTGGTGGCCGGTGGTGTCAGCGCCAATAAATTGCTGCGCGCACAGCTCGCGGACATGACGGCGCGCCGCAAGGCCGAAGTGTTTTATCCGGCACTCCCCTTTTGTACTGACAACGGCGCCATGATTGCCTTTGCCGGCTGCCAGCGTCTTTTACAGGGTGAGCAGCAGGGCATGGGCATTACCGTGCGTCCGCGCTGGCCCATGACGGAGCTGAAGGCGCCGGGTGCAGCCTGATTTTCAGCAGATACCTTTGCAAGACAGGGAAGAAAAATGAAAACAGCCGATAAAACTCTGTGTGTCTTTTATGGTCTGGTGGCGGTGGCTGCGCTGTTTGCCACCTGGAGCCAGAACCTGGCCTTCTTTGCCCTGCCGGATAATGGCGGCATGGCGGGTTTCATTCGCTCGGCCTATGCCAATCCGGCCGCGGCCTCCATCAGTAACGACATCCTTTTCATGTGCTTTGCCGCTTTCACTTTCATGATCGTGGAAGCGCGCCGGCTCGGCATACGCCATGTCTGGCTTTATATCGTGCTGTCTTGCGGCATTGCGGTCAGTGTGATGTTTCCGCTTTTCTTGCTGGTACGGCAACGCAAGCTGGCGGCTGCATAATAAAAAAGCCCGGCATGACCGGGCTTTTTTATGGGTGTCGACTCAGGCGTTTTCCAGCCGGAAGAATTTGCGGATATTGGCCAGCAGCTTTTCTTTCTGGCGGGCATGGTCAACAGGCAGTGTCTGCTGTTGCACGGCCACCAGCTGTTTGTTGCGCTCGGTGATGATGTGGGCAAAGGCATCGGCCAGCTCGGGACGGGTCTGCATGATGAACTCGAAATTCTTCTTGTCTATGCGGTAGCACTCGGCGTCATTGTGGGCGGTCACGGTGGCGCGGCGGGGCTCGCCCGTCATCAGGCCCATCTCGCCGAAGACGCGGCCGGCCGGCAAGGTGGTCAGCAGGCGGCGGGGCTGCCCTTCGGTTTCAAACCAGACATCGGCCTCGCCCTGTATCAGCACATAGAGCCAATGTGCCACAGCGCCCTGCTTGGTCATCACATCACCCTTGGCAAACTGCACATAGGTGAGTGAGCGCGCCAGATGCGTGATTTCTTCATCGGAAAGATGATTGAACATTTCCACGCGGCGCAGATGTTTGCGGCGCAACTCGATTTCCTGTTCGCGCTGCTCGTGCGTGCGCTCCGAGCTTTCGGTGGAGAGATTCACGTCCAGTGCGGGTGCCACGATGCGCCAGCCTTCACGTTGCAGGGCGGCGTAAACATGTACGCGCACGGTGGAGTCGGTGGGATCGTCCACCAGTGCATCGGTGAGCCAGTAGCGCACGGCGTAATGGCCCACGCCGTCCTTGAAGTCCATGAGTACGCAGGAAGGTGATGGATTGCGGCTGACCAGATTGATGGCGGCATCGCAAACGGCTTTTTCCACGGCGGCAATCACGCGCTGTGGCGGAATATCCAGGCCCACCGAGAAATACACCCAGCGCCGCCACTGCGGCGTGTCACCGCGGCTGACGATGGTGAATTTGGATTTCATCAGCAGGCTGTTGGGCAGCACCACGATTTCACCATTGCGGGTGCGCACGGCGGTGTGGCGCCAGTGCACTTCAATCACGCGACCACTGACATCATCCACTTTCACCCAGTCGCCAATATGAATGGAGTCGTCGAGTTGCAGGGCAATACCGCCGAGAATATTGCCCAGGGTGTCCTGCATGGAAAAAGCGAGGATGGCGGTGATGACGGCCGAGGTGGCCACCAGACTGCCGAGATCAAGACCAGCATAACGCAGACGCACCATGCCCCAGATGATGTAGGCCAGCACCAGCAGGATGTCTTCCATGATACGTGGTGGATGAAAGTGCAGGGCAGGCAGGGCGACACGGAAAAGCACGAGGCCGGCCAGACGTATCACCAGCAGGCCCAGCAGCAGCACGGCAATACCGTCCAGCAAGGTGGCGGTTTCGCCATAACCCAGCCACAGGCAGACCGCTGTGCCGATCACGGCGAGGCCGCAGAACAGGATGTAGATGAGGGTGTTGCGCAGGAAATTGCCTTCCGGTCGTGCACGCAGCAGGACGGCCAGCAAAACGGCAGCAACGAGCAGGGCATTGATATGGGCGGGATGCCAGGCCGTCAGCAGATGGTGGAAGAGGGAGTGGGAAGCTGCATCCGGCATTGACGGTTTTCCTTGAAGTTCTGCAGGCAAGTCTGGCGCGTGTTTGTCACAGCGTTATTGCAGGTTTCATCTGCTGCGACAAGTTGGCGTCAGCGCTTCAGGGCAGAGCAAGATCAGCCGCGGCCGCCGCGAGGAAGCGGGCGGCTTCGCCACCGGTGACGGCACGATGATCAAAGCTCAGGGACAGCGGCAGCAGGCGCGCACGGCGCATGCCTTCGCCATCGGGCAACAGGCGGTCTTCGGCATGGCCGGCGCCGAGTATGGCCACCTGTGGCGGGCTCACCAGCGGCGTGGCAAAACGTCCGGCGAGTGCGCCGAAATTGGAGAGAGTGATGGTGGCGCCGCGCATTTTTTCCGGGCGCAGGGCATGAGCCTCTGCCGCCTGCTTGAGCTCGGCCACTTCCCGGGCAATCTGCATGGCTTCCTTGTCCTGGGCATTTTCCAGCACGGGCACATACAGGCCATGCGTCGTGTCCACGGCCATGCCTACATGCACGGCCTCATGCAGTTTCCGTTTTTGTGTGCTGCCGTCATACCAGGCATTGAGCGCAGGTTCGGCATGCACGGCAGCCACCAGCGCCCGTACCAGTCGCGATGTCAGCTGGCGCCGATCTTCAAAGCTTATTTCCGCTTCCAGCGTCAGCGTCACCAGCGCCACTTCCTGATGGGCGCGTTGCATATTTTCGGCCATGGCCCGGCGCGTCATGTCCAGATTTTCGCCACCTTCAAACAAGGCGGTGGAGTGGATGTCATGACTGCGCTGGCTACGGCGTTCGCGGGTTTTCTGCAGACGGCCTTCGGTGTGGCGGTGGCGGCCTATGATGAAATTTTCGCGGCGGGTCACGGTCTGCCGGGAAAGCTGGCCGACCACGCTGCCGTTATCGTGGGAGCCATTATCTTCGTGTGCAGCAAGGGGCTTGCTGCTTGCAACGGCTTCCTCACCGTCTGCAAATTCAAGCAGCGCGGCATGCGTGGGAATGATGTCGCCTTCTTTTGCGAGCAGGGCAGTGATGCGGCCAGCGCGCGGCGAAGGAATGTCGACCACGGCCTTGGCGGTTTCCACGGAGACGATGATCTGGTCGGCAGCCACCTCGTCGCCAACGGCAACATGCCACTGCACGATATTGGCTTCGGCCAGTCCCTCGCCCACATCGGGCAGGCGGAAAATCTTCATGCGCTCTCCATCATTCACAGACGGTCCATCATGTCCTGTGCGGCCGCGACTATATCTGCGCTATCCGGTGCATAGAAAGGCTCCAGGCGCAGATAGGGCACGATGATGTCCGGTGCGGTGAGGCGCCGCAGTGGCACGATGAGCTCGTTGCCGGACTCGGCAATACGTGCCGCGATTTCGGCGCCAAAGCCGCCGGTGCGGCAAGCCTCGTGCACGATGAGGCAGCGACCGGTGTGCTGCACCGAATCCAGAATGGTGTCCATGTCCAGCGGGCGCAGGCTGGCCACATCAATGACTTCGGCGGAAATTCCCTGCTCGCCCAGCTCCTCGGCAGCGTGCAGGCAGTCCTGCACCAGCGCGCCCCAGCTCACCAGGGTGATGTCATTGCCTT
>JAVHYE010000162.1 GCA_031119295.1 Pedobacter sp.
CCCTCCATGCCGGTCAGCTTCTGGAATGACGAAGACGGCAGCAAATACCGCAAAGCCTATTTCGAGCGCTTTCCCGGTCTCTGGGCGCATGGCGATTACGGCGAACAGAATGCGCATGGCGGTGTCATCATTCATGGCCGCTCCGATGCCGTGCTCAATCCCGGTGGCGTGCGCATAGGCACAGCGGAAATTTATCGTCAGGTAGAAAAGGTGCCTGAGGTGCTGGAGTCCATTGCCATAGGCCAGGACTGGCAGGGTGATGTGCGTGTGGTGCTCTTTGTCAGGCTGCGCGAAGACCTGACGCTGGACGACAGCCTGCGCCAGCAAATCCGTAAAGTGATACGCGAGAACACCACACCGCGCCATGTGCCGGAACGTATCGTGCAAGTGGCCGATATCCCGCGCACTATCAGCGGCAAGATCGTGGAGCTGGCCGTGCGCAATGTGGTGCATGGACAGCCTGTGAAAAATACAGATGCTCTGGCCAATCCCGAGGCCCTGGCCCTGTTCCGTGATCGTGAGGAACTGGAAAGCTGAGCCATCCTTCAGAAATGAAAAAGGGCCCTGACGGGCCCTTTTTCATGACAGCGGATCAGGACCAGAAGTAGCTGTTCTGGCGCTGCAGGATATTGCTGACGATATAGCTGGAAAGCGCGCACACCGTCATATGGGCATGCACGGTGGTTTCCGAAGGCAGGATACTGGCATCCGTGATGAACAGGCCCTTCACCTCATGGCTCTCGCCCCAGGGATTGACCACAGAACTGAACGGATCCTTGCCCATACGGCAAGTGCCCTGCGGCTCGTAGCCCAGCATGCGCAGTGTGAAAAGACCGAGAGAACCGTATTCGATCTTGTCCACGGCCTTGTCCAGCTCGAAGACATTATTCGCCGAAGTCAGGTTATAGGCCGGCAAATGCACTTTCTCGGCGCCGGCAGCAAACATGATGCGACCGGCACTCTTGAGCGCCAGCTTGAACTGGTCGAACTCTTCGCGGCTCAGATTCCACTCGATGCGCTTTTCCCCGGTATAGGGATCACCCACCCAGTGCACAAAACCCTGACCGTGATCGTGCACGAAGACGTTGAGCGCCGAGTAATACTTGTAGTTTTCCATGAAGCGTACATGGGCATCGCCCTCACCCATCTCCCCCTGGGAGATGAGCTGCACCGGTGCAGCAAGACCGCTGACCATGAGCACATGGCCGTGCTCTTCCTTATGGAACTGGTTCACCTGCACGCCGGTGAGCGCACCACGCCAGCCATAAACCGGCTCGGGGAATTTGCCCAGCACCGTCACGCTGGGATGCACGGAAAGATTACGACCCACCACTTCGCTGAGCCCACCCACACCACTCTTCTGCAGGATGAGAGGCGTCTGCACGGCACCGGCGGCAAGAATGACGATCTGGCCTTCTGCCACGAAGCGCGCGACTTCCTGCTTGGTATCCGGATCAATGATGCGGCCTTCAACACCGCTGGCGCGACCATTGCGGGTGTTGACGAAGTCCACCAGGGCATCGGTATAGATTTCTGCACCATAGGCCTGCGCCCAGGGCAGATGCGTGACCAGCGCCGACTGTTTGCGGTCCGTTGCACAACCGGCAATGCAGTGCCCCGTCAGCGCACACTGGCGCACATTGCGCGCCGCCGGCTTCCAGGACCAGCCCATGGCTTCGCAGCCACGCACGACGATATTGGCGCAGTCATTGATTTCATGCGGCTCGTTGTCATGGACTGCCATGCGGCGCTCCATCAACTCGTAATGCGCACGCATGTCTTCGGCAGTGAGATTGTCGAGACCGAAATCCTTTTGCCAGCTTTTGAGCACGGCATCAGGCAGGCGCTCGCAAATGGTGGCGTCAATCACGGAGGAGCCGCCGGCCAGGGAACCTTGCAGCAGGATGAGATCGCTGGTCGAGTTGGTCTGCAGCGCATTGTCCTGATACATGCGCAGCATGCTGTCCGTCATGTCTTCCTTGAAGCTGCTACTGGGAATATAGCGGCCGGCCTCCAGGATGATCACTTTCTTGCCGGCCTTGGCCAGCTCATAAGCGGCAATGGAACCACCCGAGCCGGAACCGACGATGATGGCATCGGCCTGCAGGCGCAGTTCTTTTGTTTTGATGTCGACAGCCTGAGTGACTAGCAGGCCCGATGGCGGCATATCCCTGTAAATCATTTCGCCCTCAATACCGGTGCTGGCTTCATGTCTTCTTTTTTCTTTTTCTTGTAGGCCGCATCAGCGCGGCCGCTATCAACGAGGCAAAGGCGCATTGCCAAGCGTACGTATGCCCCAGCGCTCGCTTACCGGTCCGTCATATTGCAGGGCCGGCCAGGTGCGCAAATCCTGCCAGTAACCCAGCGTCAGCAACATCTTGAGACTGGTCATCACACCACGCTGCACGACATTACCGGTCTGCCAGTTATGCACATGCTTGGCGGCTTTCTCATCCGGCATTTGCGAGAAACGCGAGAAACGATAAAGCGAACCGTATTCCAGCGTCTGCGCACCGACAGTGAGCAGAAGACGCGTACGCTGATTGAGCTTGCCCACCCAGGCATCCACATTTTCCATGGTGGGAATCTGGGTGCTGGAAGGCAGGGAAAATTTCTGCGTGGGCAACATCACAACGCGGAGTTTATCCAGCACGCGATATTCCACTTCGGAAAGATGTTTGATGCCGGTGGGGACGCCATCAATCTTGTCGGCCGCCAGCATTTGCTGTGGCAAGGACAGCAAGGCACTGGCCGCTGCAGCGGCACGCGCACCCGACACCAGCAGGCTGCGACGGGACAGGGGCTCAAGACCGGCCAGAATGACCTGGGATGACTTTTCGTTATTGTTCATCTTGCTCCTCGGCGGACACCGTCCGGGGCAACTTTGTAGTTATAAAGGCGACCAGAGCGCCAAATCAGCCCGTGAGTCTATCCAATGGCAAGCAAAAACCCAACAGCCACGCCAATTTGCCTGCCGTCAATGCGGGTCAGTCAGAGTATCCCTGTCCAGAGGCGGCGGCGCTCGGCCTGCGGATCATCCTTCCGGCGGGTCCGGGCAGCAATCATCAGCGTGGCCCGCTCCTTCTCCCCGTAGGCCGGCCATTCAGGCCAGCCCGGCCCTGTAGGCCGTCCGCAACGGGCAAAAGAGGTCCAGGCCGCCCGCATCTCTCGCGAGAGCCGCGCTGCCTGCTCGCCGCCACCGGTAAAGAACTGGCCCGTGGGCCGGTCCGTGATGCCGAAGACAAAGGGAATCTCCATGACATGGCAGCTGCCCAGGCGGGGATTCCAGGCACAGGGCCAGTCAAAGAGGTAATGGAAAGTCGGTGCGGCAGCGGCAAAACGGGCCTCGGCCAGACGTATCGTAGGAATACGGAACATGCGATCCGTCTCATAGGCACAGAAAACATCGCTGCCGGCAGCATCCGGCATCAGGGCCTGATAGCGGGCCTGCATGGCAGCCGAGCGGCCCGGCAGGGTGCGCTCGAATTCGTGGGCCAGACGTTCGGCATCCGGCTCCTGCCGGGGCTGACCCCGCCCCATGGCCTGCGGCGCCAGATAAAAGAGGGTCCACTCATCCATCGTGGTACCCAGCAACACTGGGATATCGGCACTGGCGCCTGCACGCAAGGCATCCAGAGGGTGCTCGGGCAGGATGTCGTCACCAATCACCGGCAACAGGGTCATGCCGAACTGGGGTATGGCCTGCTCATGCAGGCCGCGATTGACCGTGGCGGCAAAGCAGGCTCGCTGCGCCTTGACGATGCCTTCCAGTCCGCCTTCCAGACAGGCTCGGGCATCGCCAGCCACTTCAACAAAGCGCGCCGTAATGCGGCTGGCCTCGGCACGCACCACCACATGGTCCGGACTGCCGCTTTGCAGAATGGCGCGATGGAAAAGGCCTCGTGCCGGGGGACTGGCCAGCAGACAGGCGATGCTCATACCTCCAGCAGATTCACCGAAGACCGTGACATTCGCCGGATCGCCACCAAAAGCCTCTATATGTGATTGAACCCACTGCAGCGCCAGAATCTGGTCACGCAGGCCGGCGTTGCTGACGCCCTGCAACTCCGGCCAGGCCGACCATTCACCAAAGCCCAGAATGCCAAGGCGGTAATTGATGCTGACCACGATCACCTGGTTTTCCGCTGCCAGCGCGGTGGCCTCGTAAAGCGCCTGATGGCTGGCGCCGGTGGCAAAGCCGCCTCCGTGTATCCAGACCATGACAGGTAGTCGGCCGCTCGCCCCCGAGGGCCGCCAGATATTCAGGGCAAGACAGTTATCTCCAGTCGCGCCAACCCCCATCAGGGGAATTTCTTCCTGAGGAGCCGCCGGCGCCCACTGGCTGGCATCCAGCACCCCGCCCCAGGCCTGGACGGGCTCAGGCGCACGGATACGACCCAGGCCGGATAGCGGTTTCGCAAAGGGAATACCGCGGAATATCTCCACGCCATCGCGAGCCACCCCTGCCACGACGCCCAATGCTGTTCTTACCTGAATAGACATGCCGCTACTCCTCACAAGAGAGCGGCATCTTCGCGCGTATCACCCATGAGGCCAAGTCTGGTCTGTAAAACCCATAAAAAAGCCGTGAGCAAGGCCACGGCTTTTTTGCACCAATGAGCTTTCAGCGAAACACGATCGCCGACTTGTTCTTGGCAATGATGGAAGGGCCGATACCGGGCACAGCCTCCAGTTGCTCCAGTGAATTGAACGGCCCCTTGGATTTGCGATAGGCAATAATGGCCTGGGCCTTTTTCTCGCCAACGCCCTTGAGGCCGGTCAGTGTCAGCGCATCCGCTGTATTCACATTGATACGGCCCACAACAGCAGGCGCTGATTTTGCAGCCGCGGGAGCTTCCTCAGCCAGTAAAGGCGCCGAGGAAAACAACAGGAAAGCAGGAAGCAACAGGGTTTGCAAACGCATGGCAGATCTCCTTGATCATTAAGCATCCATATACCGTCATCATGTACCCTCACGACGGCGGCTGAGTTAGGCTAGCAAGGGCCAACCTGCTGTAAACCACGGAAATTACGCAGAAAACCTGCAAATCGCTGAAGACGCAGGCAAGATCAGGACAATCTCCTACACATGGAATCCGGAATGAGTCAGGAAAAAATCACCCGCTTTCTTTTGAGCGAGCTGGGCGGCGGCCTGCTGCTGATAGGCGCAGCCATTCTCGCCATCATTTTTGCAAACACCGCATTGGTCGAGGCCTACCAGTGGATTCTTTCGGTTCCGGTACAGGTTCGTGTCAACACCATAGACATCAACAAGCCCTTACTGCTCTGGATTAACGACGGCCTGATGGCACTTTTTTTCCTGAGCGTAGGACTGGAGATCAAAAAGGAATTCCTGTCCGGCCATCTGCGCCAAGCTTCGCAAGTGGTATTGCCGGCCGCTGCAGCGCTGGCCGGCATCGCCATTCCGGCCCTGATCTATCTGCTCTTCAATCACTCAGATCCGGTAGCCCGCCATGGCTGGGCCATTCCCTCAGCCACCGATATCGCTTTTGCACTCGGTGTCTTGGCCCTGCTGGGTGATCGCGTACCGCCTGCGCTCAAGATATTTGTACTGACCTTGGCCGTGCTCGACGATCTGGGCGCCGTGGTCATCATCGCCCTCTTCTATACCGCCGAGCTGTCCCTGCGCTCGCTCTACCTGGCCAGCATGTTTACCGCCCTGCTTTTCATCCTTAACCGGCTGGGGTATCGCCGCCTGGGCTTCTATCTGATTGCCGGTCTTTTGCTCTGGGTCAGTGTGCTGAAGTCGGGCGTGCATGCCACCCTGGCCGGCATCGTGATTGCCATAGCACTGCCCACGGATGTACGCGAGGGAGAGAAACAGTCGCCCGCTGATCTGGTGCTGGAGAATCTGCATCCCTGGATAGTGCTGCTCATCCTGCCGGCCTTTGCCTTCGCCAATGCCGGTGTTTCCCTGGCCGGCCTTTCCCCACAGGATATTTTCGGGCCCGTGCCGCTTGGCATCGCCCTCGGCCTTTTTCTCGGCAAGCAACTGGGCATTTTTGCCATCGTCTGGCTGCTGGTGAAACTGCAACTCGCCAAGCTGCCTGCACAAACCAACTGGCTGCAGATGTATGGCGCCGCCGTGCTCTGCGGCATCGGCTTCACCATGAGTCTTTTCATCAGCTCGCTGGCCTTCGCCCACTCCGGCGCCAGCGTCGCTCTCACCGATCGCCTAGGCATCCTGATGGGCTCTTTGCTATCCGCCGTGCTTGGCTATCTCATCCTGAACAAGGCCTGCAAACCGGCTGCACACAATTTGGCCAAAACAGCCAAAAGCACCTGATTTTTCCGGTGTTTGCGCTGGACAGCGAGACGGTTTTGGGTATGATTGCCGCCTCACCGAAAGGTGGTCGTCGGGGCGTAGCGCAGCTTGGTAGCGCACTTGCATGGGGTGCAAGGGGTCGCAGGTTCAAATCCTGCCGTCCCGACCAAACATCAAAC
>JAVHYE010000163.1 GCA_031119295.1 Pedobacter sp.
CAGGCCCTGTGGGCGCAAGGTTGTCGTACCCGGGTCTATGATCCTCTTGCACTGGAGGCCCTGCAGAAAGTTTATCCGCAGCAGGAGTTGCTGGTGCTGGCAGACTCTGCGCTGGCTGCTGTGGATGGAGCAGATGCCATTGTGCTGGTCACGGCATGGGACGAATTCTGGAATCCGGATTTCAACGAACTGGCTGCAAAAATGCAACGTCCGGTGATTTTCGATGGACGTAATCTTTATGAGCCGGAGCAGATGCAGGCTTACGGCTTTCGCTATTTCGGCATAGGACGCGGAGAGAGCATCTGATGAAAGTTCTCGTTACCGGTGGTGCGGGTTATATCGGCTCCCACACTTGCATAGCGCTGCTTCAGGATGGGCATATTCCTGTCGTGGTGGACAATTTCAGCAACAGCAAGCCAGAGGGCCTGCGCCGCGTGAAGGAAATCACCGGCCAGGATTTTCCGGTGCATGAGCTTGATGTGCGTGATCGTGCGGCCCTGGCCAAGGTGTTTGCAGAGGAAAAGCCCGAGGCGGTCATCCACTTTGCCGGGCTAAAGGCGGTGGGCGAGTCGGTGGCCAAGCCCTGGCTGTATTACGACAACAATCTTGTCAGTACCGTGGTTCTTGTCGAAGTCATGAAGGCAGCGGGCTGCCAGCAACTGGTATTCAGCTCATCGGCCACGGTCTACGGCATTCCGGAAAAAGTGCCTCTGGATGAAAGTGCCCCGCTTTTTGCCATCAATCCCTATGGCCGCACCAAGCTCATGATCGAGGACATGCTGCGCGATCTGGCTGCCGCAGAGCCGGAATGGCGCATGGCCCTGCTGCGCTATTTCAATCCGGTGGGGGCGCATGAAAGCGGCCGTATCGGTGAAGACCCCAATGGCATTCCCAATAATCTCATGCCTTTCATTTCCCAGGTGGCCGTGGGTCGTCTGCCACAGCTGCGTGTTTTTGGCGGCGATTATCCGACTCATGACGGCACCGGTGTGCGTGACTATATCCATGTCGTGGATCTGGCGCAGGGCCATGTAAAAGCGCTGGACTGGCTGTCCCAGAAAAAACCGGCGGGAGCCACGGCCATCAATCTCGGTACCGGCCAGGGCTATTCCGTGCTGGACATGATTCGTGCTTTTGAGGCGGCTTCCGGCCAGAAAATCCCTTATGAAATCGTGGCGCGGCGTCCCGGTGATGCGGCCAGTTGCTATGCCGATCCCGTTTTTTCTGAAAAACTGCTGGGCTGGAAGGCCGCGCGCGGCGTGGATGAAATGTGCCGTGATGCCTGGCGCTGGCAGTCGGGAAATCCCCAAGGCTATGTTTGAAAACATCATCGAGAAACTGCGCTGGCCCCTGCGTACCGCTTTTCTCGTTTGTTTGTGTGTTGTGCTTTATCTGGCCCTGGACTCGGCACCGGCAGTGAAGGGCCTGGATTATGACAAGGCCAATCATGTGCTGGCCTTTTTCGGGTTGGGCGTGCTGTTGCGCCTGGGCTGGCCACGTTTCCGCATTATCTGGGCGATTCTGGCCTTGCTGGCGTTGGGCATCCTGATCGAGGTCCTGCAGCATTTCACCGGGCGCGATGCGGCGTTTGGTGATGTGCTGGCCGATATAATCGGCTTGGCGCTTGCGGTCTCTGCCACCCAGATTTTCCGCATGCATCCGCAGGCTACTTTGGCCGACTGAGCCAGCCTGATTCGCGTCCCCTCCTGACATGAATTGTCCTTGTCTGCGCTTGCGGGCAGACTCAGCATTCCTTCCCGCATAAAAGCGTCACGACAAGAACGCATTCCGACCAGGAAGAGGCCGACATGAGCGCAACCCATCTGCTGGCGATAGACCAGGGCACCACAAGTACCCGTGCCATTGTTTTCGACGCCACGGGCAAACCTCTCGCGACGCATCAACTCGAGTTCCGCCAGCATTTTCCGGCGGATGGCTGGGTGGAGCACGATGCCCTGGAAATCTGGTGGACGGTGGAGAGTGTCTGCCGCGAAGCCATGCGCAAGGCCGGCCTCAAGGCTACGGATATTGCCGCCATCGGCATTACCAACCAACGTGAAACCACGGTGCTCTGGGACAGGGCCTCGGGTACGCCCCTGCATCACGCCATCGTCTGGCAGGACCGTCGTACAGCAGCTGTCTGTGAAAAGCTGAAGCAGCAGGGCCATGAGCCTGCGGTGCAGGAAAAAACCGGCCTGCTGCTGGACCCCTATTTTTCCGGCACCAAGCTGGCTTGGCTGCTGGACAATGTGCCTGGTGCACGGGCACGTGCGGAAAAAGGCGAGCTCGCCTTCGGCACGATAGATACCTGGCTGTTGTGGAAGCTCACCGGTGGTAAATCCCATGCCACCGATGCCAGCAATGCCTCGCGTACGCTGCTGTTCAATATCTGTACCCAGCAATGGGATGAGGAATTGCTGGCCCTGCTTGGTATTCCCGCATCAGTATTGCCGACAGTGAAAGATTCCAGTGCGGATTTCGGCAAGACCACGGCAGATTTTCTCGGCGCACCCATCACCATAGGCGGCATGGCTGGCGATCAGCAGGCAGCGCTGATAGGTCAGGCCTGTTTTGCACCGGGCATGGTGAAGAGCACCTATGGCACGGGTTGCTTCATGGTGATGAATACCGGCAGCAAGGTCGTGCGCTCGCAGAATCGTCTGCTCTCGACGGTGGCCTATCGCCTGAATGGCAAAACGACCTATGCCATCGAAGGCAGCATTTTTGTCGCCGGTGCCACCATTCAATGGCTGCGTGACGGGCTCAAACTGATCGGCAATGCCTCGGAAACCGAAGCCATTGCCCAGCGCACGGATGATGCCCGTGGTGTTTATCTGGTGCCGGCTTTTACCGGCCTGGGCGCTCCCTACTGGGACCCGCATGCCCGTGGTGCCATTCTCGGTCTGACGCGTGATACCGGCATCAGCGAAATCGTCACGGCCGGTTTGCAATCAGTTTGCTTCCAGACCCGTGACCTCATGGAAGCCATGAAACGTGATGGTGCCAGCGAGGTGAATACCTTGCGTATCGATGGCGGCATGGTGGTGAATAACTGGGTGTCGCAGCGTCTTGCCGACATCATCGGTGTAGCGGTTGACCGTCCTACCGTGACGGAAACCACGGCCCTGGGGGCGGTATATCTGGCCGGTTTGCAGGCAGGCCTGTTCAAGTCGCTGGAAGAGATTGCGGAGCTTTGGCATTGCGAGCGTGAATTTACGCCCGTGATGACGGAGGAGCGGCGAGAATCCCTCTACAAGGGCTGGCTGGATGCTGTGCGCCGTGTAGCGAGCTCAGCCTGAGTTTTTAAAGCCTCAATAAAAAAACGCCGCGGTTGCGGCGTTTTTTATGGGCAGAAAAACTTACTGGCGCTTCACCCCGTCCGGGCCGACCACCAGGAACTCCAGCAGCGCCTTCTGCGCATGCAGGCGGTTTTCGGCTTCATCCCAGACCACGGAACGTGAGTCGTCCAGCATGTCTTCCGAGATTTCTTCGCCGCGATGGGCGGGCAGGCAATGCATGAAGAGAGCATCGCTGGAAGCCATGTCCATCAGGCGCGGATTGATCTGGTACATGGAGAAACGGCGCTTGCGTATGCTCTGCTCCGATTCCTGGCCCATGGAGGTCCAGACATCGGTGGCAATGGAGTGAGCGCCACGGGCCGCGTCTTCAGCCGTTTTCACCAGTTCCACATTGCGTGCGTATTTTTCCAGCAGCTCGGGGTCGGGCTCAAAGCCGTAAGGGCAGGCGATCTTGAGCTGGAAATCGAAAATATGCGCAGCATGGATATAGCTGTTGCACATATTGTTGCCGTCACCTATCCAGGCAAAGGTCTTGCCGGCGAGGGCACCACGATGCTCGATAAAGGTCTGCAGATCGGCCAGCAGCTGGCAGGGATGATGCTGGTCGGTGAGGGCATTGATCACCGGTACGCGCGAGTATTCGGCAAAGCGCTCGATGATGTCGTGACCGAAGGTGCGAATCATGACGACATCGACCATGCGTGAAATCACGCGGGCGGCATCTTCCACCGGCTCGCCACGACCCAGCTGGGTATCGCGAGGGGACAGGAATATCGCCGAGCCGCCGAATTGCGTCATGCCGGCTTCAAAAGAGACCCGGGTACGGGTGGAGGATTTTTCGAAAATCATCCCCAGCACCTTGTTCTTCAGCGGCTCGTAGATCACACCATCGTAATGCATCTTTTTCAGCACGATGGCGCGATCCAGCACCTGCTGCAGCTCGGTACGGGAAAAATCCAGCAGGGTGAGGAAGTGACGCGTGCTCATGCTGCCACCGTTTCGGCGAGGAAGGCACGTACCAGCGCAGAGATTTTCTCCACGATGAGATCGGCTTCTTCGGCAGTGATGATGAGAGGCGGCAGCAGACGTATACGGTTGTCGGCGCTGACGATCAGCAGCACGCCTTCGTCGCGCGCACGCGCTACGAGCTCGGTGCAATTGCGTGGCAGGACCACGCCTATCATGAGGCCGGCACCCTCCACGGTGACACCGAGATCACCCAGCTTGTCGCGGAAGCCCTGCATGATGCGTTCGCCCATGACGGCGGCATTGGCAATGGGGCCTTTTTGCAATTCTTGTATCGTGGTGAGCGCCGCGCGGCAGCCCAGCGGGGTGCCGCCGTAAGTGGTGCCGTGATTGCCGGGGCCGAACAGGTCGCTGGCCTTGCCGCGCACGAGACAGGCGCCAATCGGGAAGCCATTGCCCAGGCCTTTGGCCGTGCTCACTACATCCGGCAGGATTTTCGTGTGCTGGTAGGCGAAGTATTTGCCGGTGCGGCCATTGCCGGTCTGGATTTCATCCAGCATCAGCAGCCAGTCGTTTTTATCGCAAATAGCACGCAGGGTTTCGAGATAGCCAAAGCCGTCTTTCGGCATGCGCACACCGCTTTCACCCTGAATCGGCTCGACCAGGATGGCGACGATATTGGGATTTTCTGCTGCTGCTTTTTCAATGGCAGCGATATCGTCATGCGGCACGCGCACAAAACCTTGCACCAGTGGACCAAAGCCGTCCTGCACTTTCTTGTTGCCGGTGGCGGACAAGGTGGCCAGCGTGCGACCGTGGAAAGAGTTTTCCATCACGATGATGGCGGGCTCGGCAATGTTTTTATGCTTGTGCGCAAACATGCGTGCCAGCTTGATGGCGGCTTCATTGGCCTCGGCGCCGGAGTTGCCGAAAAAGCAGAGCTCCATACCGGACACTTCACGCAGAGCGGCGCCCAGCTCTTCCTGCAGGGGAATTTCGTAAAGATTGGAGGTATGAACCAGCGTGCGTGCCTGCTCGGCAATGGCTTCTGCCACGACCGGGTTGGCATGGCCCAGACCGCAGACAGCGATGCCGGCGGTGGTGTCGAGGTAGCGGCGGCCTTGCGTGTCGTAAAGCCAGACTCCCTCTCCGCGGGAAAAGCCGACAGGCTGCCGGGCATAGGTCGGCATAAGCGCGCTGGTCATGGGGGTAACCTACTGATATGTCAGAAATAAAAATGGCAGCCGGGCTGCCGGATACCGATGTTAACGGCTAAGGGGGGGAGGGGGCAATTTATGTGCAGGCCAGGCTGTGCAAGTCGCCGGCAGCCCGTCGCCAATACCCGAGTAAAACGCTAGAATTTGCGCCATCCCTAGTCCGATACACCCCAGGTAGTCCCCCATGGATATCGAAGCCCTCATCAAGCAGCAGATCGCTGAAAGCCCCATCCTCCTTTACATGAAGGGCACTCCGCAGTTCCCGCAGTGTGGTTTCTCGGCCCGTACCGTCGAAGCCCTCATGCAGGTCGGCGAGCCTTTCGCCTATGTGAACATTCTGGAAAACCCGGAAATCCGCGCCACCCTGCCGCGCATTGCCAACTGGCCGACCTTCCCCCAGCTCTGGGTCAAGGGCGAGCTCATTGGCGGTTGCGACATCGTCATGGAAATGGTGCAGAAGGGTGAACTGGCCCCGCTCATCAAGGAAGCCGCTCCCAAGGCCTGAGCCTGTTGGACGCTTCATGAAAAAGGCCCGGCTTTGCCGGGCCTTTTTCATTTCTGTGCTCCGCCTGCTTTTGAGGCGGGACGTGTGCGGCGTGCGCAAGCTGCACCACAAATGTGCTTTCTTCATATTCCTGTAGCCGCAAACCCTGAGTCTGCTGTCTGTCCTGCCGCTGGCATGGAGCCTGCATTTACCCATGCAGGGCACAAGACCCGCAGTTTCAGAGCGCGACTTTATGAGTGCCAAAGCACGTTTCTACGACGAGATGTTTGCGGCGCCCGGACAAATCCGGCCGGGGTATAAAAGTTTTGCGGACTGGTTGCATGCCAGGCCGGAAGACGAGCTGGCGCAAAAGCGCGCCGAGGCTGAAGGGCCCACCACGATCCGCCGATTCAGCTACCGGATCTACCCAGAGCCCGCCGCGAAGGCAGCACTGCGCCGTGTCTTCGGATCCTGTCGCTTCGTCTACAAC
>JAVHYE010000019.1 GCA_031119295.1 Pedobacter sp.
GATCCAGGAAAACCTCACCAAGGAAATCGCCGACGCCATCATGCAGGTCACCGGCGCCAAGGGCGTGGGCGTCATCATCGAAGCCCAGCACATGTGCATGATGATGCGCGGCGTGGAGAAGCAGAACTCCTCCATGAAGACCTCCATCATGCTGGGCCAGTTCCGCAATAATCCGCAGACGCGTAACGAGTTTTTATCGTTGCTGCGTTGAGTTTATGACGTTGGCGGTGCTGTTCGCACCGCCAACACGCTACGCCCGGAGTGAATCCGGGCTGCGCTCCGCCGCAGGCGCTTCAGTGCACTTTTCTTGCGGGATGGAATGCAGCCTGACCTGCCTACCCAGCCGGAGATGAACATGACACAACGTGTACTTGTTACCGGTGCCGCCAGCGGCCTCGGACGCGCTCTTGCCCTTGCCTGGTCACGTCGTGGCGCCAAAGTCGTGATTGCTGATCTCAATACCGAACGTGGCGCCGAATCCGTACAGCTCTGTCAGCAGGCCGGCGCCGCCGAAGCGCATTTCCTGCGTCTGGATATCACACGCGAAGGCGACTTCCTTGATGCCGCCGAATGGGTGCAGCAGCACTGGAGCGGTCTTGATGTGCTTGTGAACAATGCCGGCGTAGCCGGCGGTGGCAGCTTCGACGGCATTTCCGAAGCTGACTGGCAGTGGATGCTCAATATCAATCTCATGGGCGTGGTGCGCGGCTGCAGCGTGTTCACGCCCCTGTTCAAGCAGCAGAAAAGCGGCCAGTTCGTGAACATCGCCTCCATGGCCGGCCTGCTCAATCCCCCAGCCATGTCCAGCTATAACGTGGCCAAGGCCGGCGTGGTGGCGCTCTCGGAAACACTGTCAGCGGAGCTCGCTCCCTGGAATGTGCGCACCCTGGCTGTCTGCCCTTCCTATTTCCAGACCAATCTGCATGAGTCGGTGCGCACACATGACGAGGCCATGAAGACCACGCTCAACAAGTTGCTGGCCAGCTCCGATATCACGGCCGACGATATTGCCGAAGGCATCATCAATGCCGTGGACAAAGGCGAGAGCCTGTATCTGCCGCATGAGCGCGCCCGTCTCGCCTGGAATATGAAGCGTCAGGACCCGGAAAAATTCCTCGCCGAATCCCGCGCCCTCGCGCTCAAGCAGGCTGGCCAGAAATCCTGATCATGGGGCGCTTGCTGGCTACACTGCTTGCCCTGCTTCTTGTGTTCCCGGCCACACTTGTTCGTGCCGGAGAAAATCAGGAAGAAAAAGCCTGGCGCGTGGTGGTCGCGCGCGATGTCTATACCGATTACCAGCGCTTCGTGGGCCAGCGCGATCCGCTCAGTCTGAAGAATTTCGCCGGCCCTTTTTCCCGGCGCGATGTCGTGGAACTGGTGCTGATGCAGCAAGCCCTGGAGCGTGGCGGCGCCAATCGCCCCTTGAGATTCATACTCACCGACTCCGAAGGCCGAACCCTCAAGGCACTGATCAATGGCGAAGCCGACATCAGCGGCGCCAGCAGCTGGAAATCCAGCACGGCCAAGCATGACCGGCAATTGCTGCTGTCACGGCCACTGATACGTGAAGGCCACTTCATGGCCGGCCTGTATTTCCCCGAAGGTCATCCCGCCCTGAAAATCCTGGCGACACAG
Source organism: Pedobacter sp. (assembly GCA_031119295.1). Lineage (GTDB taxonomy): Bacteria > Pseudomonadota > Gammaproteobacteria > Pseudomonadales > Moraxellaceae > UBA2031. The sequence continues at coordinate 1,636 of JAVHYE010000019.1, forward strand.
CCGCAGGAAATACGTCGCTATACCGCCGTCTGCGCCGATAGCTGGACACCCGATCTGCTCACCCTGAAAGCCCTGGGCAGCCCGGTGCTGAAAACGGAAAACTGGGAGTCCATGCTGGGCATGCTGAAAAAACAGCGCGCGGATTTCGTGCTGGCGCCCTTCCAGCCCACAGCCGGCCTGCGCCTTGAGGCCGGCGATATGGTGCTGACACCGGTGCCGGGCGTGAAAGTCAGTCTGGAAGGCTCACGCCACTTTCTCGTGTGGCGTAAAGGGCTGGAAGCAGAGGCGCTGCTCAAGGCACTGGATCAGGGCCTCGCTGCGCTGGAGCATGAGGGCACCATACAGCGTGCCTATCGCGAATCCGGCTTCGACAATACTGCGTTGCAGAACTGGCGCATCCTCAATCGCTGATATCGTGTCCGATCTCGGACAACTCACGCAGCATCAACAACAAGCCCTGTGGCTGTTGCTCGGCATCACGCAGCAATACGGCTGAAGCCTGCGCACCGAGAATGCGACCGGCGCCATGGCGGAAGACCACACGCCGGCGCATCACCACCCCGCTGCTCTGCGCATCCAGAAACAGCCTTTCCACCGAGACATTGGCAAAGCCCTTGGCGGCTGGCAGCACTTCACCCAGCAGGCGCCCATGCAGGGGAATTTCGCCGTGCCGTATCATCTGCTCGCCCAGCCGGTTGATCCAGGTGACCTGGCTGCGGCTGTCCGTACGCAGGGTGATTTCCGGCAAGGCATTGAGCGTGGCCTGGGCCATGGCATTTTCTGCCATCAGCGCTTTTTCGTTGTGTTCCCACAATTCGATATCGCGCAGCAAATTGCGCCGCATCTGGTTGAAGGCATCCACCAGCTCATTGATTTCATCATCGTCATGCACGCGATCCAGGGTCAGTGGCTGGCGCAGATTGAGATAATTGATACGTCTGGCCTGCTGCGTGATGCTGCGCAGATGCCGTGTCACCAGCCACTGGAAAAAAGCCAGGATGAAAAACGAGACCAGAAAGGTCTTGAGGCCCTGTGTACAGAGAATGACCAGAAAGCGATCAAAGAGCCGGCTTTTGATATCGGCCGTTGACGCTTCTATACGCACCGTGCCCATGAGCATGATGCTGCCGGATACCGGATGCACATATTCCAGTTTGAAAATACGTTCGACGCGATCCGTTGCGGCAGCACGGGATGGCCACCCTGATAGCGCGTGCCGTCATTCTCGAGAATTTCCACATAGCGCACGCTGGGCAGGCGCAGGAGATCGGCAATCTGCCGCTGCAGGGCTTGCGGGTTCACTATCCAGAGACTGTAGGCCAGGGTGCCGGCCGTGGTTTTCTGCAGGGCATCCAGATCTTCATGCACCTGTTCGACTTCATAACGGTAATCGAGCGCCAGCTCGGTAAAGGTGGCCAGCAAGGCGCCCAGGGTGCTTACCAGCAAGATCGCGACGAGCAGGCGCCGCGCCAGATGACTGTGGCGCAAATGTCGCACTTGCTGTTGCCAGGGCTCGGCTGTAATTGCCGGCCCTTTACTCTCGGCTTCCTTCTGACGCAAACCCCGCTCCTTGCCTCACCCCGGGTCCGGCAACAACCGGCCCTGTTCCATTATTGTTTTTTGGCAAAAAAATCCGCCAGAAGTTCAGCCACCTGCTCCGGACATTCATCCAGATGCAGATGATGGCCGCCGGGCAACACTTCCACACGGCCACGCTGCACTGCAGTCCAGCGCGCCGCAAACATTTCCTCGGCGCCGGGAAAGGCCCGCTCCGCCCGCAGCAACAATACCTCGCTCTCTATAGCCGAGAGAAAAGCCCGCACCTGCGTCTCCGACACGCGCAGCGAGGAATGCTGGCGCACACGGCGATCTGTCGTCCAGCTGAAACCGCCTTCCACCGCGCGCAGGCTACGCGTGCAAAGCGTGGCTGCCGCTTCGTGGCTGAGTGGCGTGAACCCGCGGCGACGCGCAATCACGGCCGACTCCACGGAGTCAAACACACGCTCCTCGCGCGGGAAATACTCGCTCCACTCCAGCAGGGCATCACGCAGTATGGACGGCGCTTCTTCCGGCTCACCGGGATAGGGCCCGAGTCCATCCAGCAAGGCCAACTGGCTGACACGCTCCGGCATGGCGCCGGCCAGCAGCACGCCTATGCCGGCACCCATGGAGTGACCGACCAGACGAAAGCTCTCCCAGCCCAGCGCATTCACCACGCCGAATACATCATCCACATGATCCAGGGTGTGGTAACGCACACCGTCCGCGCGCCAGTCGCTGAAACCGTGGCCGGCAAAATCCATGGCAACGATATGAAAACCGGGCAGTAATGGCGCCAGATGATCGAAGGTGGCGGCATTATCCTGCCAGCCATGCAGGGCCAGCAGCGGCGGCAGGCTGGCATCATGCCAGCAGCGTGCGGCAATGCGCCGGCCTTTGATCAGGAACTCGCGTTCAGTCACCGTCATTTTTGAATCCTGCTCAGGGCTCAGGCCCCTCTTCCCATAAAAGACAGGCCGCTTAAAAGCGGCCCATTTTTCCTGATCTCAGCGCGCCAGCAAAGGCGCCAGACCCTCGCGTATTACCGCCACGGTCTTGCCCGGATTTTCCAGCGGGAACATATGACCGCCATCCACCAGGCGATAATCCAGATGGTGATGACGTGCCAGACGCGCACCGAAACCGGCTTTCACGAACTCGCTTTGCGCCCCGGCCAGAAAAACACCCGGCACTTTCAAGGGCGAACGATAACGCCAGGCATCCGTAGGTGTAGTGCGGAAAATCGCCACTTCGGCATCTACCGGCACGGTCAGGCGCACACCATCAGGCACATCTGTCAGCGCGTATGTGAGGTAATCCTCGAAGCACTCCGGATCAAAAGCCTGAAAGAATTTCTTGCGACCCAGACTGGCACGCACATCTTCGCGTGAAGGCCAATGATCACGACGCCCCAGACTTTTTCCGGAAGGTGTGATGCGGTCGGCCTGACCCAGCCATTTCATGAGGGCGAAAGGTGCCGCCCCTATGCCGTTCACCACCGGCGGATCCATGATGACCACGGCACGGAATAATTCCGGGTAGCGGTGCGCCGCAAAAAACGTGCAGAGACCACCCATGGAGTGGCCCATGCCGATGACAGGGCCCTCGCATTTCTCGCGTATGGAGTCGGCCACCTGATCGGTGAGCTCATGCCAGTTGTCGCGCACGGGATAGCGCGGATCCGTGCCCATGACCGGCAGGGTCTTGATATCGAAATCTGCGGACAGCTCACGGAACAGCTTGCCGTAGCAGGCCGAGGGCACGCCATTGGCGTGCGCGAAATGGATCTGGGGTTTGCTCATCAGAAAAAGCTCAAAGAGGCAGCGCCAGCGGCGGAGCGCAGCCCGGATTCACTCCGGGCGCAGCGTGTTGCCGGCGCCATGCGTCGGCAACATCAGGTAGAAAGACACCATCAAAGCTTTTCAATGGCAAGGCCGAGTGCCTCAACATCGGCGGCGCGCGCCGTCGGCGCCACTACCGCCGTTACCGCACTGCCGGTGAGATAACGCTCGCCCACGCGCTGCAGGTCCTGCAGCGAAGCGCCAAGCAGACGCTCACGCAAGCGGCGACGTTGCTCCGGTGTACGGCCATACAAGCCATTATGGAAAGCTTGGCGCGCCTCGCCCGAAGGCGAAAGCGGCTTGTCCATATCGGAAATCACGCCCAGCACGGTTTCTTCCAGCTGGTGCTGCTCATGTTTTTCATTGAGCAACCATTGCACGCTGGCATCAAAATCCGCCAGCGTTTCCGCCAGACGCGGATCACGATAGGAATAGAAACGGAAAGAGCCGGCATTGCTGTCATAGCCTGCGCCGCCACCATACGCACCACCGCGCTCGCGTATCGCACCATGTAGATAGCCATTGCGCAGGAAACCACCCAGCAACATGAGAGGCGCAGCATCGGCATGCTCCAGCGGCACGGCCTCATAGGCCTTGGCGCAGAACTGCACCTGCGTATTGGCCAGCCAGGCTACATTGCGGCCAGCGGCTGGCACCGGGAAAGAAAAGCGTGCGGCGGCCGGCGTAAACGCAGCCGGTTGCCAGACCGAGCTCATGGCTTGCTCCAGTGCCGGCAATTGTTCGTCTTCACCAATCAGCAGGAAGCGGCGCGGGGCCGTCAGCACTTTTTCATGCAGGGCACGCAAACGCGCGAGCAGCTTGTTCAGCTCGCCATCATCGGCAATCGCCGCATCCAGCGCCTTCATGCGACGTATGCCGAGCAGGCCGGACACGCGCTGGTTGAAAGCAGCAACCGCACTGAAAGAGGCCGACGCTGCCTGCATGGCCAGACCATGGCCCTGCCCTGTCACACTGGACTCCCAGCGGGCCTTCATCTGCGCCACCAGTTCACGCACGCGCGAGCCTTCATCAAAACGCAGACCTTGCAGGGTGGCGTGCATGAGCTGGTTGAAATCACCGGCACGCGAGCTCAGCGCCTTGCCGGACAGCACCAGATGACCAAGACCGGTGGCGGTGTCGTTCATGTCACCACGCAGGGAAAGACTCATGCGCAGGCCGCCGGATACGCGCGACTGCCACTGCTGCATGGCCAGATAATCGTTATCACCTGCCCCCAGCTCGGATACCAGAGCGGTATAAAGCGGGAGCAATTGCTGCTCGTCTTCCGTGAAAGCCGGCAGATCAAGGATGAGCTGTTCATAAACCAGGCCATTGGTGCCCTGGGCATAAACAGCCAGCGGTACTTTCTGGCTGCCCAGTGCCAGCGTTTTTTCCACGCCTTCCGCCACGAAAAGATCAGCCGGAATATCTTCACGACCTACACGCGGCAGCACTTCCGGATCATCTTTCTGGGTCTGACGGGCATTCAGGGCGGCGGTATCACGGCGGATTTTTTCAGCGGCCTCATCGGTCAGCGCCGTGCGGATTTTTTCCAGCCGCGCCGCTTCCGTCTCGCGACGCTTCTGGCTTAAGCCCGTATCCGGCTTCAGCGCCAGACGCACTCGATGCGGATTATCCAGCAGCCACTTCTTCACCAGTCCGGGCACAAAGGCCGGGTCCTGAATGGAAACGCGCAGCTCGGCCAGCACGGCATCAATATCCCAGAGCGCAACGGGATCACCGTCATGCAGGACGGCGCCCAGACCATTGAGGATGATCTGCAGACCATAGGGATAGCCATCGCCGCCGATTTCACGCTGCGACAACTCCAACTGGTGCAGCACGGCCTCCACGTCTTCCAGCGCTACGCCCTTGGCAGCAACTTCCTGCAGAACAGCCAGCACGCCTTCTTCAAAAGCCGCAGCACGCTCAGCTTCGGAGCCTTCAATACCGCACATGAAGCTGAGTTCACGGCCGGAGTCGTCCACACCGCAGAGCGAAGACGGCGCCTGTGCCAGCTCGGTGGTTTCCAGGAAGTGGCGCAGCGGGGATGCCGAATTTTCCAGCAGCACACCGGACAGCAGCTCCGCTTCGAAGCGCTCTTTCAGATTGGCGGTTTTCCCCAGGAGCCAGCCCAGCACGATATGGGTTTTCTCGTCCGCATCGTCCTCATCCAGGGCATAGCTGGCTTCTACCTGCTTAGGCGCGCTGTAACGCTTTTCATCACGGCCACGGATCTTTTCCGGCAGGGCCTTGAACTCATTGAGCGCACGCTCTTCGAATTTGGCCTGCAACTCCACGGCGGGAATATCGCCATAGGTCATGAAGACGGCATTGCTGGGGTGGTAATGCTCTTTGTAGAAGGCCAGGAGGTCTTCGTATTTCAGGTCAGGAATGACTTCAGGATCGCCACCCGAGTTGTAGTGATAGGTGGTGCTGGGAAAAAGCTGGCTGTTCAGCGCTTCCCAGAGCTCGGCCTGGGCCGAGCTCATGGCACCCTTCATTTCATTGAAGACCACGCCCTTGTAAACCAGCTTGCTGTCTTTCTCTTCCGGCTTTTCGAACTCGATGCGTATACCTTCCTGGGCAAAATCCAGCGGATCAATGCGCGCAAAGAAAACCGCATCGAGATAGACCGAGAGCAGATTGTCGAAATCCTTGCGGTTCTGGCTGGCGAAGGGATAGGCCGTCCAGTCGCTGGAGGTGAACGCATTCATGAAGGTGTTCAGCGAACGCCGGATCATGAGGAAGAAAGGATCACGCACCGGATAATTGCGCGAACCGCACAGTGCCGTGTGCTCGAGAATGTGCGCCACACCGGTGGAGTCCATGGGCATGGTGCGCAGCGCGACCAGAAACACATTTTCCGGATTGTCCGCGGCCAGATGGTAATGCGTGGCACCTGTGGCCTTGTGGCGGTACTCGGCCACATTGAGCTTGAGCGAGGCGATGGGAATCTGGCGTACAGGCTCGAAGGCGGGATGTGCAGCAGGCAGGGTCTGGGCGGACACGGGAAGACTCGGTGGAGACTGGAGTACCGGATTATGGGGGATGCGCCGGGGCATCCCAAGGCCAGTCCGTACATAAAAGCGGCAGATATATGAACCATCGAGCACAAGCTGATGACATCTGGGGGCAAACAGGGTTTGTGTGTCGGAAGAATGGGAATGCTGGGTTACGCTGCGCTAATCCACCCTACGGCTCCGGTTCAAGGCCCCGATGAAAACAAGCGAGATAAAAACGAGCGGACTCCTGCGCCTGCTGGACAGACTGGAAGCCGCCGGCAACCGCCTGCCCTCACCCACCTGGCTCTTTGTCTGGCTCTGCGGCGTGGTGCTGCTGCTCTCGGCCATAGCGGCTCTGGTCGGCTGGCAGGCGACTTATCCCGATGGCAGCAAGACCGTGGAAGCCGTCAATCTGCTCTCCAAAACAGGTCTGACCAAAATCCTCACGGATACGGTGAGCAACTTCACCGGCTTTGCCCCGGTCGGCCCTGTCATCGTGGCCATGCTGGGCCTGGGTCTGGCGGAACGCTCCGGCCTGCTGGGCGCACTGCTCTCGGCCTTGGTACGCCTGACTCGCGGCCATGGCCTGCCCTTTCTGGTCGCCTTTGCTGGCGTGCTCTCGCATGTGGCCATGGATGCAGGCTATGTCGTGGTCATACCTCTTGCCGGACTACTCTTCTACCGTGCTGGCCTGCCTCCCGTGGCCGGCATCGTCTGTGCTTTTGCCGGTGTCTCCGGTGGCTTTGCCGCCAGCCCGCTGATCAGTCCGGCCGATGCCATGCTGGCTGGTATTACCACTGAAGCCGCCCGCACTGTGGCTCCAGGAGCTGAAATCGCCATCACTGCCAACTACTGGTTTAACGCCACATCGTCCCTGCTGGTGGCCGGTGTCGTCGCTGCCATCACACACTGGCTGGTGATTCCCCGGCTCTCCGCAAATGGACAGACCAATTCCGCAGCTACCGATGAAGGCAGCCAGCTGCATGCGCTGGGTGGCCGTGCCGTCCTGGCCTGGACGCTACTCCTGCTAGCCGTACTTGTTGCTGGCCTTCTGCCCGAAGGTGGCTTCCTGCGCGGAGCTGACGGCTCCGCCCTCAAATCGCCTGCCATCAGCGGCATCGTCGTCATCGTGGCGATCTACTTCGGTGTGGCCGGTCTGCTCTACGGCCGTCTCTCCGGCCTCTGGTCAAAAGCCGACGACTATGTGGCGGCACTGGAAGAAACGGTAAAGGCGCTGGCGCCCTATCTCGTGCTCATGTTCTTTGCCGCGCAGTTCGTGGCCTGGTTCAAATGGAGTCAGCTAGGCGAGCTGCTGGCCATCAGCGGCGCCGAAGGTTTGCGTGCCCTGGATCTCTCGCCCGTGCTGCTGCTCATCCTCTTCGTGCTGCTCACTGCGCTGATTGATCTCTTCATAGGTTCGGCCTCGGCCAAATGGGCGCTGATGGCCCCGGTCTTCGTGCCCATGTTTCTTCTGGCGGGCATTCCCGGTGAAAGCACGCAGGCGGCCTATCGCGTGGGCGACAGCGTGGCCAATATCATCACGCCCCTCATGCCCTATTTCGCCATGGTGGTGGCCTTCGCCCAGCGCTGGCAGAAAGACACAGGTGTCGGCACGCTGATGGCCTTGATGCTGCCTTACTCGATTGCTCTGCTGCTGACCTGGAGCGCCTTCCTCGCTCTGTGGCTGGGACTGGGCTGGCCCCTCGGCCCGGGCTGAGTCCATTACAAACACATCGCACTGACGCCTCTTCAAACTGACGCTTCTCCAACAGGACGCTGCTGACTAGTCAGCAGTGCTTGCATTTTTTGCACAGAAAACGCGCAGCCATCCGCTGTAAAGCCGCCAAACACGGCGGCATCCTGCCATGGCATATGCCTTGCTCTGCCTCGGCAAAATCCGGAACACACACATGACAACATCTTCCTTGCAGCAGGCTGCCGGTGCTCCGGCCCTGCCTGCCACGCCTTTACGCTTCATCCTCTATTTCGTGGCGCAATACCGCTGGTGGTATGGCGCCATGGTGCTGCTGGAAACCCTGAGCGCAAGCTGCATCATCCTCATCCCCTATGCGCTGGGCCGCATCGTGAAAACGGTGGGCGCCAGCCCGCAACATTCACAGGAGCTGGTGCAGGCCCTGCAAGGGCCGCTCTGGCTTTTCATAGGCCTGTGCATAGGCGAGGTGATATTCAGTCGCCTCGTCGGCGGCATACAGTTCCGCCTCGGTGTGCGCCAGCGCCAGAATGTCACGCGCACCACCTACCACTATCTGCAGCATCACTCACACCGCTACTTCTCCAGCAATTTTGCCGGCGCACTCGCCCACCGCATCAGCGAAACCTCCATGGGCGTGACGCAAACCTTGTGGATGCTCATCACCGAGTTCTGGCCCATCCTCATCATCCTCGGGCTTTCCGTGGTGTTGCTGGCGCAGGCCAATGCAGGACTGGGGCTCTTCCTCGGCCTGTGGGCTGTCGTTTTTCTTTCCATGTCCTGGATACTGGCACGACGCGGCCATCGCTATGCCTTTGCGGCTGCCACGGCGCGCAGTGCCACCACCGGCAATGTGGTGGACTCTGTCACCAATGTGGCCAATACACGGCTTTTTGCCCGCCTCGATTACGAACGTGAGCATCTGGAGGGCTATCTCGGCCACGAGAAAGCCGCCATGACACGCTCCATCAGCTATTCGGAAAAGGTGCGCTGGGTACAGTTCTCTGCGGCCGCTTTTCTCAAGGCCGGCCTGCTCTGGTATGCACTGGTACTCTGGGGTAACGGCCGCATAGGTGCCGGCGAATTCGTGATGGCCGTGAGCATGTCCCTGCTCATCATCAATGAAGTGCGCAATCTCAGCCGCCGCTTCCTCGAGCTCTTCGAAGCCATAGGCAATGTCTCCAATGGCGTGCAGACGCTGATACAGAGTCATGATGTGCGTGACCGCGAAAACGCCGCTGATTTGCGCATCAATGCCGGTCGCATCAGCTTTGACGATGTGGGCTTTGCCTACGAAAAAGAAAAGCCCGTCTTCCACCACCTCAGTCTGGAGATTCCTGCTGGCCAGCGCGTAGGACTGGTCGGCTTTTCCGGCTCCGGCAAATCCACATTCGTGAACAGCCTGCTGCGCCTGCATGATGTGAACAGTGGCGCCATACGTATCGATGGTCAGGACATACGGGACTTCACGCAAGCAAGCCTGCACAAGCAGATCAGCCTGATTCCGCAAGACCCGGGCCTTTTCCACCGCAGCCTGCGCGAGAACATAGGCTACGGACGCCTTGAGGCTACGGAGCCGGAAATCGTGGAAGCCGCCAAGGCTGCACACGCGCACGAATTCATAGTTCAAATGAAAGAGGGTTATGACTCACTGGTGGGTGAGCGCGGCGTGAAGCTCTCCGGTGGCCAGCGCCAGCGTATTGCCATTGCCCGTGTCGTGCTGAAAGACGCACCCATCCTCATTCTCGACGAAGCCACTTCCAGCCTGGACTCCGTCACGGAAAAAGCCATACAGGAAACACTGGATGTGGTGATGAAAGGGAAAACCGTGCTGGTGGTAGCGCATCGTCTTTCCACCATTGCGCATCTGGATCGCATACTGGTTTTCGACAAGGGCGCGGTTATTGAAGACGGCAGCCATGCCGAGCTGCTGGCGAAAAAAGGTGCGTATTACCGGTTGTGGAGCCGACAGTCGGATGGTTTTCTTCCAGAAACACCGGAGCCGATTCAAAGTCTCGCGAGCTAGTACCTTGCAGGCTTTGAATCACACTCCGTGCTGCCTGAACCACTCCAGCGCCCGCTGCCAACCATCTTCCGCGGCGACACGGCGATAACTGCTGCGGTAATCGGCAAAGAAGGCATGAGGCGCTTCGCCATAGACATGAACTTTCGAGGCTGAACCAACTTCGTTCAGGGCAAAGAGGAATTTCTGCACGGAGTCCTGCGGAATACCGGCGTCCTGTCCGCCATAAAGGCCAAGTACCGGAGCCTTGAGCTCGCCGGCCACATCCAGTGGCGAGCGTGGCTGCAAAGCTGTGGGTTCTCCTTGCAAACGTCCATACCAAGCCACAGCGGCCTTCAGCGCCGGCTGATGCGCGGCATACAGCCAGGTAATGCGCCCACCCCAACAATAACCGGTGATGCCCACACGTTCGGCATCACCGGAATGCGATGTCGCCCAGGCCAGCGTGGCATCCAGATCCGACAACACTTGTGCATCCGGAACCGTGGCCACGATACGGCGTATGTCTTCAATCAGGGGCAATTGCGATACATCGCCCTGGCGCACATAAAGCTCGGGGGCAATCGCGAGATAACCGAGATGCGCAAAACGCCGCACCACATCGCGGATATGCTCGTGCACACCAAAAATTTCCTGCACGACCAGCACGACCGGATGCGGCCCCTCACCATCGGGCAAGGCCACATAGGCCGGAATATTGCCGTCTGCTGTAGGGACAAGAATATCGCTGGCCAGCAGGCCGGCACTGGAAGTGTGTATCTGTGTCGCAATCACCGGCTCTATGGCAGCGGCTATGCCTACCTTGCTTTCTGCCGTCATGATCAAATCTCCTGCAGCAATACTGATATCTGCGCGAGGGAGCAGCATCCGTGCCATGGCACAGCACTCATCTGCCACCGTGACAAAGAAGCAACATCACCTCACGCAAACCCGTGGCTACAAGGTATGGATGGTGAAAATTTCATCTCCATGAGGAAAGCCGGCTGCTTGATGACAAAGGCATGATGATTTGCCAGCGCCCCTCCTGCGGCGATAGCAGCAGAAGCATCACACGCTGCTGATCCGGCAGCATCTCGTCACACTGCATCCGGCCCGACTAAAGCCAGGCAAGCAAAGGCTTGACCATATCGCTCAGGCGGCTGAGCACTTTGGTCATGCCCGCCCTGCAGCCACTTGCGCATAATCGGGAAGCCTTTCCCTAATGGCTGCTCTCCATGTCTCTCGAATACTTCACGACCCGTGCCGGCCATAAACTGGCCCTGTCCTGTTACGGTCCGGAAAACGGCCGCCCCATCCTCTTCATGCATGGCGGTGGCCAGACCCGCCATGCCTGGGGGCGCAGTGCGGCCGCTCTCGGTGATGAAGGCTGGCGCAGCATCACCATCGATATGCGCGGCCATGGCGACAGTGACTGGACACAGCATTACAAGGTCTCGGATTTCGCGGCAGATGTGCAGGAGCTGGCACTCGCACAAATTCACAAGCCGGTCATGGTCGGCGCTTCCTTGGGCGGACTCTCCGCCCTGCTCGCCAATGCCGGTGAAGTGGGTGAGGTTTCACGGGCGCTTGTGCTGGTGGATATCGCACCGCGTATCAATGCTGCCGGCGTGGACCGCATTCTCGGCTTCATGGCCGCGCACCCGGAAGGCTTTGCCTCGCTGGATGAAGCCGCTGCTGCTGTAGCGGGCTATCAACCGCACCGTACGCAGAAAAGCGATTCCAGCGGACTGAAGAAAAACCTGCGGCAAAAAGAAGACGGCCGCTGGTACTGGCACTGGGACCCGGCCATGCTGGCCGCCTTCCAGCGCAGCCGTGAAGAAAATGATCCCGGCAATGACGAGCGCTTTTATCACGCGGCGGAAATTCTGACCCAGCCTGTGCTGCTGGTACGTGGCGCGCAAAGTGATGTGGTGGATGAAGCCATCACGAGAGAATTCCAGGAAAGAATCCCGCAAGCCCGAATTGCCGATGTGACGGGGGCTGGGCATATGGTGGCCGGTGATCGTAATGATGTGTTCACGGAGGCAGTTCGGGAATTTCTGGACTCTCTCTAGTTTGCAGCTGGGATCGTCGGGGATTGGGTGAAGTGCTCCGATATGGTTGCACCGGCTGCTTCTCTGCGAGGCTGCTGCGCCTGCCGCGGGCCTCACTTTCTTTGGTTTATTCGGCCTGCGGCCTCACCCTTCGGGCCGCCCTACAAAACGGGCGTTCACCTCGCTACGCGAGGATGTCGCCTAAAGAAAGTAAGCAAAGAAAGGCGAGCCCTGCGGGCAGCCCTTCATTTGATTCTTTTCATTGCTATAGCTGACAGCATCCGGGTGGGGCTCGCGCCATGCGGCGACTCGAAACTGCCTTCTGCTTTTCTTTGATTGGCGGAGTCGTAGGTTGGGCAGGCCTTTTTCTTCTTGACCTGCCGTCCTTCGTACTTCCCTTCTGTTCTTCTCTCTACCGGCCTGCTACGTAACTTTCTTTCTGCGGCCCTTAATAAAAAAGGCGGCCAAGTTCCCTTGGCCGCCTCCGGAATGAACCGGATAAAACTTGATCAGAAATGAATCAGGCCAGCACCGGCAGAGCTGCCTCGTGCTCGGTGATACCTACAGCTGTTTCCAGATCGTCCAGGGCCTTTTCCAGATAATCCAGCAGACGCTGCATGGAAGGCAGCGTACGGCGGCAGGCCGTGATGCCGAATTCCAGCTGATCCACATAAGACAGCAGCGTGAAATTCAGGGCGGCGTTATCCATGAGGAAGGCCACAGGATAAATACCGTCCATGCGCGCGCCATTCCAGTACATATGCTCTTTCGGGCCGGGCACATTGGAAATGATCACATTGAAAGACTGCCATTGGGGCGCCAGCCCGGTCAGCATGTTCACGCCGGCCGGGGCCAGCGAGACAGCGGTATACAGCAGCAGCTCGGATGAACTCATGCGCTTGCAACGCTGCTTGGCTTCGCGGATGGAGCCCATGACGATGCGTATACGCTCAGCCGGATCGTCCACATGCGTGCCGAGATTGGCCAGTACCACGGCAATCTGGTTGCCGCCCTCACTTTCATCGTCATCACGCAGTGATACGGGCACCATGGCAATCAACGGCTTTTCCGGCAGCGCATTCTGGCTGATGAGGTAATCACGCAGGGCAGCACCGCACATGGCCATGACCACATCATTCACAGTGGCGCCAAAGGCCTTGCCGATGGCCCGTATACGTGCCATGGAATAGGACTGCGCCGCAAAACGGCGTGAGCCGGTAATGCGCTGGTTGAGCACGGAAGGCGGCGCATCGAAAACCGAAACGAAATCTTCTTTCTGGCGCTCACTGGTCAGCGAACGTCCGACTTCACGCGCCACATGCGGCAGTACCAGGGCATTACGCCCGGCCTCCTGCTTCAGTTTGGCCAGCGTGGCCGCCATATCCTTGCCGGATTTTTCCTTGTCGGCAGAGGCTTTGCGCTGGCGCGGCGGCACCGCCCATATTGGCGGCAGACCTTGTGTTTCCGGCGTATTGCTGAAGGCGCGCATCATGAGACGCATGCCGGCCATGCCATCCATCAGCGAATGGTGAATCTTGGTGTACACGGCAAAGCGGCGGCCCTGCACACCTTCAATAAGATGGATTTCCCAGAGCGGACGCTCGCGATCCAGCAGATTGCTGTGTTCTGCAGAAATGAAAGCCAGCAGCTCGCGTATACGGCCGGGCTTGGGCAGAGCGGCATGGCGGAAATGATGGTCCAGATCAAACTGGCGGTCTTCTTCCCAGAAGGGCTGACCAAAGCGGGTGACGATGCGCTGATTGAAGGGAGCCTGCACCTGCGTGAATGAGCGCATATGTTCGGCAAGGCGGCTTACATAATCGGCCTTGGCATCTTCGGGGTAGGTGAAAAGCTGCAGGGTGCCGATATGCATGGGCTGCTGGCGACGCTCCAGCAAAAGAAAAATCTGGTCAGCCGGACTTACGAACTTCATCACGCATCCTCGGTAGCACGTATCCTGTGCAGGTCCCCTGCCTTTCTATTAAACGCCGGACCCGTAAACAGCAGGCATGATAATGAAGCGCTGACGCAAATGAATATGACCCAAAGCAAAGAGGCGGGAATAAGCGATGAAAAACCTTCGCATATTCCCGCCCACATTAATTGCCGCCACTCATTCTGTATTTTTAAGCCGATACGAAACGAGTGACCTCGTTCCTTCGCTTATCTCCCGGCTCAAAACCAGAACCGTAGTCCCGCCAATACGCGGAAGTCACTGGCTTCGTCTGCGGCCATATCTGCCGTGGCCCCGAATTTTCGCGACCAGGCCACTCCCAGATACGGTGCAAATTCACGCCGGATTTCATAACGCAGGCGCAGACCGAATTCCGCATCGCTGAGGCCCGCACCTACGCCTTTGGCTTCATCATCCTGACCATAAGCATTCATCTCCAGACGCGGCTGCAGGATGAGGCGATTGCTGAGCAGGATTTCGTATTCCGCCTCAAGACTGGCGATGCTTTGACCGCCCTCGCCCAGCCAGAGACTGGCGTCGAGTTCGAAGAAATACGGCGCCAGCCCCTGTATTCCCACGCCAGTGTAAGTACGATCCGGTCCTTCTCCACCTTGCTGGCGCAAACCGGCAGTGACTTCCCACCAGCGTGCAAAAGCATGGCTGCCATAAAGACGGGTATCGAGATGAGCAGTACGGCCATCTTCATACTCGCCTTCGCTGGAAAGCCAGAGACGATTGAGCTCGCTGCCATAGGAGGCTTTGGCTTCCCAGGCCAAGGCTGTTCCCTCGTCAGCATCCTGCGCTTCCAGCCTGTCCAGCAGCACCGTGGAAAAATGGCTGCCCCCCATATGATCCTGCATGCTCATGCCACCGAGATCAGGAAAGGCAGCGACCATTTCTGCATCTGTTGGTGTGGCATAAACATGCGAGTCAGCGGCGGGCGTCTGCGCTTCCTGTTCTTTCATCTCGGGCATTTCAGCCATGTCATGACCGTGATGATGCGAATGATCTCCGGCGGCATGGACACCCATGGAAAGGACCAGTGCAGCGCCCAGTAAAGCGAGGCTATGGATTTTCATACGTCCACCCTCACTTCGCGGAACATGCCGGAATCCATATGCATGAGCAGATGGCAGTGATAAGCCCATCGTCCCAGCGCATCGGCTGTCACACGATAAGTGCGCCGCGTTCCCGGCGGCATGGAAATCGTATGCTTGCGCACCAGGAAATTCCCGTTCTCGTCCTCCAGATCACTCCACATACCGTGCAGATGTATGGGGTGCTCCATCATGGTGTCGTTCACCAGGATGAGCCGCACACGCTCGCCGTATTTCAGCTTCAGGGGCTCGGCACTGGCGAAAGGAATGCCATCGAAAGACCAGACATAACGTTCCATATGACCGGTGAGATGCAGCTCGATATCGCGTGAAGGCTCGCGGCCATCCGGATCGGGGAAAGCACTTTTAAGATCCGCATAAGTGAGCACACGCCGTGTGACACCGGGGCGGTCACTGTCACGAAGGCCCACACCGGGATCATCCAGTTTTGCCATGGGCATCATGGCCTGCATGTCCACACCGGAATTATTGCTCTCACTAGCAGGATGCGACTGCATCTCCATACCGTGCATGCTGTGATCCATGCCGGCCATGTCACCCGACATGTCATGCCCCATATCATCCATGCTGAGCAAGGGTCTTGGATCAAGTGCCGGAATGGCGGCAGACATACCAGCCGCTGTCGCCAGCGTGGCTCGTGCATACCCCGTACGATCCGCGCTCTGCGCAAAAATCGTATAGGCCTGTTCCACAGGCTCCACGATCACATCCAGCGTTTCCGCCACACCAATGCGAAACTCTTCCACATCCACAGGTTGCACATTCTGGCCATCCGCGGCCACCACCGTCATTTTCAAACCCGGAATACGGATATCGAAGTAGGTCATGGCTGCGGCATTGATAAAGCGCAGACGGACTTTTTCACCCGGCTTGAAAAGCCCCGTCCAGTTGGAGGCCGGCGTCGCACCGTTCACGAGATAGGTGTAAGCCGCCGCAGACACATCCGCGAGGTCAGTAGGCGTCATCCGCGTCTGGCCCCACATCTTCCGGTCCGCCCAGGCGGCGGCAAAACCTTTGGCTTTCACATCACGGAAGAAATCACTCACGGTACGCTGGTGATAGTTGTAATAGGTGGACTGCTTTTTCAGATTGAGCAGGATGCGATGCGGATCGGTATCGCTCCAGTCGGAAAGCAGCACCACATGCTCGCGGTCGTAATGAAAAGACTCGGGTGTTTTCGGCTCGACAATGATGGCGCCATATAGCCCGCGCGCTTCCTGCATGGCGGAATGGCTGTGATACCAGTAGGTGCCACTCTGTTTGAGCGGAAACTCATAGGTGAAAGTTTCACCCGGATGTATGCCATGGAAGGAAAGCCCCGGGACACCATCCATATTCGCGGGCAGGATGAAGCCATGCCAATGAATGGATGTGTCTTCCTCCAGGGTATTGCGCACCCGCAAGATCAGCTTGTCGCCTTCGCGGAAACGCAAGGTAGGCGCAGGCAGTGAGTCATTCACCGTAATGGCCGTACGCAAACGCCCGGTGAAATTCACGCGCTGCTCACCTATAACCAGATCCAGCACATTGCCGACCAGTTCCGGCACGCCCTGCAAATTTTCAGAAACCGTTTGTGCAGGGGAAATACGTGGCAAGCCCACAGCCGCTACCAGACCGGTCAGGGCCAGCCCTTCAACAAAGCGCCGGCGCGTGCAGGGCAAAGCTTCTGCCATGCGCGGAGGCAAAACATCATGAGACTCATATGACATGAGAAATCTCCGGAGTCACCGAATAAAAGGCGAGACAGGCTCGCCACCGTTTCTTCAGAACGGTTCAGGCAATCGGTGGGCGGAGTATGAGGGCAAGATCAACCGAGCGGTAAGCCGTCGGCAGGCTGGCCTGCAAATGCGAGGAGGGAACCGGGGAAAGCAGCAAGTTAGTTTCAGCGGATGAAGCCTGTGTGGCACAGACACATTGGCAGACACCACCCTTGCAGCAGTCGGCATGCTGGTGGCCGGACTGATCAGGTGCAGGGCTCATGTCCTCGGCACCAGCCTCATGGCCTTGCATGGCCATGTCATGGCAATCCTCATGAGCGACTGCGGCTTCGGCTTCGGCTTTTTGCACGGGCTCCGGTGGCAATTTTACCGCTGCATGCGCTGCCGCCAGCCCGTTCAGCAGAAGGGCCAGCAGCAGGAAGCAACGGAAGAGAAGGGAGCTCGACATGGCCGGGATTGTGGCGGCTTTCCGCGGCTGCGGCAAGCCGCCACCCCAACCAGCTTTTAACGTTTTCGTATATCAGGCCCCCCTGTTCAGACCGGAACCCGCCCAAAGTGCGAAGGATCAAAGCGCTGAAGCATGCGTGCATACTGCGTGGCAAAGCCCGGATACATGGTGGCGTTGAAACCGTCTTCGGTCAGATACCAGCTCTTGCAGCCGGAGTTCCAGTTGGTACGACCCAGACGTTTCTGTATGGCGCGATTGAAACGCTGCTGCACTTCCGGCATCACATCCAGATAGCGATAGCCGCCTTTCAGCAAAGTGGAAATGCCCTGCACGGCATAACCGATCTGCGCTTCCATATACACCAGCGCCGAATTATGGCCCGGCCCGGAATTGGGCCCGAGGATGAAATAGAGATTGGGATAACCCGAGACATTCATGCTCTTGAAAGCCTGTGCCCCGCCCTTCCACTCCTCGGCCAGCACACGGCCCTTGAGGCCGGTGATGGGAAAAGGCGTGCCGGCCTTGCAGACATCAAAGCCGGTGGCGAACACGATGCAATCCACCTGGTGCTCAATGCCCTCCGCCGTGCGTATGCCCTTGGGTGAAATCGTGGCAATCGGCCAGGTGATGAGCTTGCAGTTTTCCTTCTGCAGCGCGGGATAGTAATCACTGGAGGCCAGCACGCGCTTGCAACCTATGCGGAAATTGGGCGTAAGCTGGCGACGCAGCCAGGGGTCCTTCACCTGATGATGCAGATGCGCACGGCTCACACGCTCCACCAGAGCTGTCATGGGCGTATTCCAGATCAGACTGAGTGCCATGGACTCATGCCCCCAGAACAGTGCCTGTCGTACTGCCGTTTGTGCCGCCGGCATTTTCTGGAACAGCGTCTTGCTCCAGTCGGGCGAAGCGTAATCCGGGCGTGGCATCACCCAGCCCGGTGTGCGCTGGAAAACCTTGACGGTCTTGGCCACTTTCACCAGCTCGGGAATGATCTGCACACCACTGGCCCCCGTACCGATGACCGCCACACGCTTTCCGGTAAAGTCATAATCATGATCCCAGCGCGCACTGTGTATCTTGTGGCCTTCAAAGCTTTCAATGCCGGTAATTTTCGGAAAGCTGGCATTGGCCAGGCCACCCGCGGCGGAAATCACAGAACGTGCCGTGTACACCTCGCCTTTATCTGTGTTCACCTCCCACAAACCCTGCTCTTCCTGAAACGTGAGGCTGGCGACATTGCTGCCAAAACGGATCAGGGGACGCAGGCCGAATTCCTGCACCAGGTGCTGTACATAGCCCAGGATTTCACGGCTGCCGGAATAGGCACGTGACCAGTCCGGATTCTGCGCAAAGGAATAGGAGTAGAGATTGGAGGGAATATCACAGGCGGCGCCCGGGTAATTATTGTCGCGCCAGGTACCGCCCACATCATCAGCACGCTCCAGGATGACGATGTTTTTCACGCCCTGCTGTTGCAGGCGTATAGCCGCCCCCAGGCCACCAAAACCGGCGCCGATAATGAGAGTGTCTGCAGGCTGCTCTACGGATTTCAATACTGCTTTCTTGCTCATTCTTTTTATTCCTCAGGCCGCCGGTTTCCAGGTCAGTTCCTTCACCCAGGTCGGTACGGGTGGCAGGGCCTGCTTGGGGATATAACTGGTCAGCTTGACTGCTGCATCCACCGGCACGTGATAAAGCTTGTTGCGGCGGTTCACCATCCAGCGACCATGCTGCTTGATCAGCTGGAACCAGGGATTACGGCGACCATCACGCGTGCGCCCGCCTATCTTTTCGAATTTCTTCATCACCTCATAAAGCTTTTCTTCCGGCAGACCCAGCTTGACGATGTTGTCGCGCATCTTGTTCAGCAGCGGGAAGTAAGCCGCAATGCCCAAGAGCAGGCGCGGGTCCACGATGGGCCCCATCATTTTCACCAGCTCGATGGTGGACTTGTTATAGCCCTGCAGCTCCATGACGGTGAAGCCCACGCCCAGATGGCGGGATTCGTCGTCATTGATCTTCTCGAAAGCCTGATGGCAGACCGGATCATGCACCGTATCCAGCAGGAATTTGCAGAGCGCGCCATCGAGCGCAATTTCCAGCATGGGAATCACGGCGCCCAGCACATGGAAGGGCATCTCGTCTGCATAACGGTCCAGCCACTCAATCACCAGACGCAGATTGATATTGGGCTCGGGCAGATCGTCGTCACTCTCCAGCATGCCCCAGCGCTTCATCAGCGCCATTTCGGCATTGGCATGGCGCTGCTCCTCGGCATGAAAATAGGTGTAAATCTCGCGCAGGGTTTCAGTCGGCGCCTTTTTCGCCATGGCGGCAAAGCCGCGCGCACCGACATGCTCGATCCACATGAGATCAGCCATGAAAGCTTTCAGCTTGGGCCACTGCTCCGGCGTGATCTTGTCCACACCGGGCGCATCCCAGTCGATATCAGCCAGTGCCCATTGCGTGGAGCGGATTTTCACCAGCATCTTGTCGAGGTCTATTGAAGCCATTTTTTTATCCTCAGTAATTTTCAGGAGGCGAGTGAAGAGAGCCGGCCCAGCAGACCGGAACCACGGCTGTAACTCACGGGGGCATAACGCTTGAGGCGCCAGATCATTCGCGCATCGAATTGCGGCAGCACATAAAGCTGGTTGCGATCGAGAGCATCCAGCGTGGTTTTCGCCACGCTTTCTGCAGAGTGGCCGCTCCACTCCATCAGGCGTTGCGCCATTTTCGAGGAGCCTTGCGGAATACGACCGGCCTTGACGATATTGGTCTTCACAAAGGTCGGGCAAAGCGCGGTGACATGAATGCCGCTGCCTGCCATTTCCGCACTCAGGGTTTCAGAAAGCGCGAGTACAGCCGCCTTGGTGAGGTTGTAAGGGCCCATGGTGGGCGCCGCGGCAAAGCTGGCGGTGGAGCAGACATTGATGATGCCGCCCTGCCCCAGCGCCCGCAGCTTGGGGGCGAAGACATGGCAGCCATGCACAACGCCCCACATATTCACGCCTACGGTCCAGTGCCAGTCTTCGATAGGAATTTCACCAATGGGTTTGCCGCCCACACCCACGCCGGCATTATTGATGACGAGATTGGCAGGCGCACCCAGCCACTGTTCGGATTTCACGGCCAGGTTTTCCACGGCCGCAAGCTCGGAAACATCGCATTGCAGAGCCAGTGCGCGGCCGCCTGCTGCCTCGATCATGCGCACCGTTTCTTCGGCGGTGACCAGACTGATGTCCGCACACACCACACGGCCACCGCGCCGCGCCAGTTCCAGCGCAAAGGCACGGCCTATGCCGCTGCCGGCGCCCGTCACCACCGCTGAAGCCGATTTGCTTATCTTCTTTCCGAACATGCATCCCCCGTTGTGCCGTCATTCGCGGCCGCCTGTGGACTGCCGCGTTGACCTTGCCATTGATGGATGTCACCTTATTCCGACTATTTGTTCGGATTCAATTCGGAAGCCTGTCCGACAAACCTTGCCAAGGCCGGCCCATGTAAGGGAGCCATACACATGGCACGCAAACCCCAGCAACAACGCGCCAAGGCGACGGTGGACGCCATCGTCGAAGCCGGCTTCATCTGCGTCGCCGAGCGCGGCATACATGCCACCACCACGCGCCATGTGGCCGATGCCGCCGGCATCAGCGTGGGTTCGCTCTACGAGTATTTTTCCAACAAGGAAGCCATCTTCGATGCCATGAACCAGCATCTGGTGGCAGAGGTGGTGGCCATGCTCAAGCCACTGGTACCGGAGATCGTGCGCCTGCCCATAGGGGACGCCGTGAAACTCATGCTCACGCAGTTCGGCGAGTTCCTGAACCGCAACGACCAGCGCTATCTCAAATGCGCACGCCAGGCCATGAATGTGGACATCAAGGATTACATGGGCCCCATCACGCAGATCCTCTCGGAAATCGTGATGCAGCATGTGATGCACCACCCCGAACACATGCGCCTGCGCCGCATCCCGGCCATGAGTTATATCTTCATCAATGGCGGCATCTTTGCGGTGGTTCGCCATCTCTCGGACCCCAACCCGCCCATCAGCTATGAAGAACTGACCCAGGGTCTGGCGGATATGGTGGGGCATTATGTGCAGCAGGAGCTGTTGCTGACTCAGGCGGGTTGATTCCGCCGCGCCTCAGATTGCGTAGTTTCACCGGTTTGCCAAGGGCGGCAGGCTTGCTAGATTTGGCCGCAAAGAAAAGGCCCAACAGCCTTCAAGGGCGACATCATGAAAATCACGCTGGCCACCCTGACCATGCTGGCCACCCTAGCATTGACGGGCTGCGGTTCGGACGACGGACAAACCGGCGTCAGCGGCAATATCACAGGCGTGGCTGCCACCGGCAATGCCATCAGTGGCGGCATCGTCACCCTCAAATGCGCTGGCGGACTGAACACTGCCACGGCCACAACCGCCACAGATGGCAGCTACCGCTTTACGGTGAAAAACATCACCCTGCCCTGTCTCTCGGAAGTAAGTTTTACCGACAGCAATAGCAATGCCCAAACCCTGCACAGCTATGTCTCGGCTATCGGCACCAGCAATATCACACCACTGACCGACCTGCTGCTGGCAGCGCTTTTCCTCGCACAGCCTGATGATGTTTTCAGTACCGGCAATTTCAAGACCTTTACTTCCGCAGAAAGGGCTGCTGCATTAGCTGCCGTGCAAACCAGCCTGCAAGCCTATGGTATTAATCTGCCGGCTGATCTTGATCCGATTCGCGACAGCCTGATTGCGAAAACCAGCACTCAAAACGGCAATGAACATGACCTGATTCTGAATATAGTTGACCTGCAAATGACACTGGTGGGCAACCCGCAAATCAATCTCAATATTCCGGTGAACGGAGGCCTGCACATCATCAATCTTGGCGCCGGTCTTTTCTCGAACGAGCTTATCAATGGAAGCCTCGGCGTCAGCTATTTTTTCTCCAATCCTCCAAAAATTGGCGACGTATATGTCATCACCCGACCCGATCCAAGCATGACGCTGGCCAGCTATATGGCAGCACATGCTCTGGCCGGCACTTATAACGGCACATTCACTAACAATGGCGGCAACTGTTCTTTCACCGTGAATACTGACGCCAGTGTCAGCAGTGGCTTTATCCTGCCTGTGACAGAAGGCAGTAATGCGGCAACAAGCTATCTGATTCCTGAATCTGCCTTCATGGCCGCATCAGGTCAGCCCGCCACCAGCTGGGTCTTTCAGGACACTGAAACACAAAGAGCCGGCGGCCTGAGCATTGTCAATGAAAGCGATGGCAGCCAGAGTTTGTCCCTGACACTGCTTGACTCCAATGTATCCGACGGGGAAATCTGTAGGGCCCCGTTGACCAATATCTGAGTTCCCATGCCCTACGATTTCGACACTCCCATAGACCGTCGTGGTACAGACTCCATAAAGTGGGCGAAATACGCCGGCAAGAAATCGGCGAACGGTGAAGACATCATTCCCATGTGGGTGGCGGACATGGATTTCGCCGCTCCACCGGAAGTCATAACAGCCCTGCAAAAACGTATCGCCCATGGCGTTTTCGGTTATGGCCACACCACACCGGAATTCACCGGCGCCATCATCATGGCCATGCAGCGCGATTATGGCTGGACCGTGCAGCCGGAATGGATAGTGCCGCTCTCCGGCCTCGTCTCTGGCCTCAATATCGCCGCGCGCTCCATCGGTGAACGCGGCGATGCGATTGTCACCGCCACCCCGGTTTATCCCGCTCTCTTTACCGCACCCGTGCATATGGACCGCGAATGCGTGCGTGTGCCGCTGGATGAAAAGCGCAACTGGACCTGGGATATGGCGGCTGTGGAAGCCGCGCACACGCCAAAAACCAAAGGGCTCTTTCTCTGCCATCCGCACAACCCCATAGGCCGCGTATGGAGTGATGCCGAACTGAAAGGCATTGCGGCTTACGTGGAAAAACACGATCTCGTGGTGGTCAGCGATGAAATCCACTGCGACCTGATCCTGGAACCCGGCCTCAAGCACCGTCCCTTTGCCATGCTCTCGCCGGAAATCGCCAATCGCACCATCACCGTGATGGCCCCCTCCAAGACCTACAATATCCCCGGCCTCGGCGCCGCCTTCGCCATCATTCCCAACGCCACCTTGCGCCGGAAATACCAGAGCGCCATGGCCGGCATTGCACCGCACCTGAATATCCTCGGCATGGCCGCCACGATTGCCGCCTATGAGCATGGCGCACCGTGGCGTGCAGCCCTGCTGGATTACCTGCGTAAAAATCGTGACCTGATAATGACGCTGGATGGGGTAAAAGGACTGAAATTGATCAAGCCGGAAGCGACTTATCTGGCGTGGATGGATTGCCGGGGGATGGGAGTGGAGAATCCTTTGGCGTTTTTTGAAGAGCTGGGGGTTGGGCTTTCGCCAGGAGCGGACTTCGGGCTGAATGGCTTTCTAAGGCTGAACTTCGGATGCACTGCCACCCAGCTAACAAAGTCAATTCGCACATTGACTACCCCAGCAGCGCAGGCAACATGAACACATTTAATTCTCCATATATCAGGACAAATGACGCCTAATCCTTAGAGCATGCAATGCATATCAAGGAATTGCACTTCCCCTAAAGAATTAGGCACCCTATTTGAGGTTACAGAAATAGGCACCTTATGGGTGTCTACTTAACGTTATGCCTTTTATGAAATCACTCTTCCTAATTCCAGTCTCAGCTTTTCTTCTTTCGTGCGGGCCAACATACATCTATAAACCCAACGGTGTTCCCGTGATTAGCTGTAGAGATCTGAGCTCCTCTCAAAGCCCAATGCCCCCTGAGTCCATTTCTCAATGCATTACCAGAAATCAGCCTCATCTATTAGAAATCTATAGATATGAACTAAAGGATTCAAAAGAGCTTGAAGAGTCTTTTTCAGTTTCAGCCTGCGTTTCCAATAGCGGCCAAGCAAAAGTCAGGTCAGATTCTGCTCCAGCAAAGTCGCAATTAGAGAAGTTTGTTCGCTCTTACATTGAGCTTATGGAGTTTCCAAAATCAAGCTCAGGCGCTTGCTTTAAACTACCACTCAAATTTATCTTGCCAAAAGAAGGGGCATAACAAGTCATCCCAGCCGACCCCGTACCGGCGCGGCCTTAACTCCAACGTTAGGCATTTTATAAGCGCGCATAAACAGAAATCACGGAATATCAAAAGAGCCTTAGAATGAGTGCAATATCAAGATGCCCAGTATGTGGAAAGCACATCACTCCCTTCCTATTTGCAATGTCCAGCAAAGCTAACTGCCACTCTTGCCAGTCAAAGCTCCGCTTACTTAACTGGCTTCCACGCCAGCTTGCTGCCTCGCTTCTATTTGGCACCCAAATGCTCGCGCTTTCTTATGTAACCCACACTTCGTCCATTACTCTTGGCAAGCCCTATGTAATATCTATATTTATATGTGCATTCGTTGTGTCAATTTACATCCCTCTTATTGGCGCCAAGGTTGTCACCGAGTGAATGCATATATTTCAGGCACTAGAAAATGCCTAACAAGTCGTCCCAGCCGACCCCGTACCGGGGCGGCTGAACTCCAACGTTAGCCCATTAAACAACCCATAATTAGAAAGGAACCTCTAATGTCATTCCCAGCAAAGGTTTACAGGATACTTATTGGCTCTCCATCCGACGTCGCAGAAGAAAGAAGTGCCATACCAATGGCCCTAACCGAATGGAACGTTAAAAATTCATTTGAGAAGAAAACCGTTTTTCTGCCAACAAAGTGGGAAACAAATACAGCCCCAATAATGGGCGGGCGCCCTCAAGAAATTATAAACAAACAGATAGTTATCGGCTCAGATATTCTGATTGCTATTTTTGGCATAAGACTTGGAAGCCCAACCGGCGAAGCAAAAAGCGGTACAGTAGAAGAAATTCAGACATTTATGCAGATGGGAAAGCCCGTCATGGTTTATTTCTCAAATAAACCAATTCCACCCGATCAATTCCAGAAGAATGCAAAGCAATTTTCAGAACTATGTGATTTCAAAGAAGAGTGCAAGAAGAATGGTCTAATAGAACACTATGACTCCATCGACGATCTAAAGAAAAAGATAATTGATCATCTATCACTAATGGTAGGTCAATTCGAGGAAAGCGACATACCTCCTCCTCGTGAGAAGCCTACAACTGCTAGTGAAGAAAAGGCCTCTCACACTGCGCCAGGTGACTTCATTGTTGCCCCCGTAATCGTTGACTACAGTGAAAAAGCAATTCTAGTGAAAGGAAATACTGTTCCTTACAAAGAGAAGTTTATTGAGAGCGGTGGCAAGTGGAATTCCTCACTGAAAGGCTGGATTTTCTCAAAGAAGAAGACCGAAGAAGTTAAAGAAATATTGGGAATGGCAAAATAGTCAGTGCTGGCTAACAACTCGTTCAAGGCCGACGCCGTACCGGCGCGGCCTTAACTCCAACGTTAGGTGTTTAGGAGCATTTATGGGGTACCTAATTAGCGGCTTATTCATGAAAGAAAAACCGGCCCCTGAGGCTCTTCGTCAAGCGCTACCAAGCTCAATTGGCTTCAATATTTACTTTCATCCGACATTATCAGTTTATGCCATTGATACTTTTCGTCCGTCTAAGCCGCCAACCTATCCACTAACTACACCAATTCCTTCAATTGATATTCCACTAGAATTAGGCTCTCATCTTTCAGAA
Source organism: Pedobacter sp. (assembly GCA_031119295.1). Classification (GTDB taxonomy): domain Bacteria; phylum Pseudomonadota; class Gammaproteobacteria; order Pseudomonadales; family Moraxellaceae; genus UBA2031. Next base: position 27,722 of record JAVHYE010000019.1, read on the forward strand.
ATAGCCGAGGCATATGCTGAAGCTAAGCGTCAGCAAGTAGCTAATGGGCTTCCACGCTCTTACATTAATATCGCTGAAAGTCTTTCAAAAAGCCTTAACCAGCCTGTTCTTGCTGTATTTTCAGATGATGATGTGTGTGATTTTGCGTGCATTGCCGAAAAGGGAGTCATCAAGAGTCTCTGGGCAAGATGCGGGGAAGTTGAATATAGATTCGAGAATGAAACTCTCCAATCAAATAGAGCCGCAGAAGACACTCACATTCATCAGAACGCGGCAGAAGCGATTAAGATTTTTACAGGTGGCAGCCCAGAGCTTATTGGCTTCGGCCTTTTAGACCCACCCGATAACTTCGGGCTTGAGCGGCTAAACACCTAACAAGTCAATGCAGCCGACCCCGTACCGGGGCGGCTGATTTCCAACGTTAGGCACATATAGTTTTTATTGTTCGCTTCGTTGGGCCAGTGATTCATTGCCTTCGTTCTCGGCAACCACGCTTCGGCCACGTCAGCAGTGCAAGCGTCGCTAACTTTAGGTGCGCCGCAGCCCTGCTGGTTCGCTGCCAGCAAGGTCGTCGCACCAACTTCGTCGGTAGCTCCCTACTCTGCTTCTTTTAAAGATAAGCCGCGCTTCGTCAGCATTCGGCTTCGGTTACGGCTTCGCCAACCCTCCGTGATTCCCGAGCTTGTGGCAGAAAGGCGGCTTCGTTTAAGGTCGGTGGCAC
>JAVHYE010000164.1 GCA_031119295.1 Pedobacter sp.
CTTTTTCACCCGTGCACTGAAAGATGGCGCCCGTCCGATTGATGCCGATCCTGAAAGCATTGTCTGCCCGGCCGATGGCGCTGTTTCGCAGTTGGGTGATATCAACGGTGATGCCGTTTTCCAGGCCAAGGGCCATTACTACAGCCTGAATGAGCTGCTCGGCGGTGATGCCGAGCGTGCCAAGCCCTTTCTCAATGGCAAATTCGCCACCATCTATCTCTCGCCCAAGGACTACCACCGCGTGCACATGCCCTTCACCGGCACGCTGCGCGAGATGATCCATGTCCCCGGCGATCTGTTTTCCGTGAATACGCGCACGGCGGAAAACGTGCCGCGCCTGTTTGCTCGCAATGAGCGCGTGGTAGCCATCTTCGATACAGAGGCAGGCCCCATGGCCGTGGTGCTGGTCGGCGCCATGATCGTGGCCAGCATTGAAACCGTCTGGGCCGGCATCGTGGCTCCGGCCAAACGCCAGGTACGCGTCACCCGCTACGGCAATGAAGCCAGCAAGAGCATCACCCTGGAAAAAGGCGCCGAGATCGGTCGCTTCCGTCTCGGTTCTACCGCCATTGTCTGCTTCGGCCCCGGTGCAGCCGAGTGGCTGCCAGAGTTTCGCGACGGCTCGCCCACCCGCATGGGCGAACGGCTGGGCCTGCGGTTGACCTGATGCAGGCTGCGCGGCAAGGTGACTCGGATCATCGGGACCAGCCGTTTGCATGAAGAAAACTTCTTTTTCCTTTATTGCCCTTTGCTGGATGCTGGCAGGACTGCTCACGTCCCTGCCTTGCCGGGCCAATGTGCTGGTCGAGCAAACTTTTGCCACCACTCCTACCGGCTGGACCCTGGGTGGTGATGCCACCATCAACAATGGTTGGCTGCGCCTGACCAATGCCACTGCCGACGGTTTCGGCTATGCCTTCTACGGCACCTCTTTCAGCATCAGCCAGAGCTTTGTCATCGACTTCGAGTTTGTCAGCTGGGGCGGCAGCGGCGCTGACGGTCTCACCTTCTTCATGTTCAACGGCGGCCTGGCCAACGGTAACTTCCGCATTGGCGACGAAGGCGGCTCTCTGGGCTATGCCAATGGCTGTAACAATGACGATGGCATGCGCGAAGCCTATCTCGGCATCGCATTTGACGAATTCGGCAATTTTTCCAACTCGGGTGACCGCTGCAAGAGCGGTGGCCCGGGAGCAGTGTCAGACGCCGTCACCATACGTGGTCCTGGCAACTACACCACGGGCACAGTGGGAACCAATTACGCCTATGTCACGCATGGCGTTGCCCCTACCAGCATCGACTGCCCCTCTCCGACTTGCACGAGCCGCCCTGCAGATACCAGCGCCAATTGGCGCCGCGCCCGCATCACCATGCTGAAAAGCGGGGCCACCAGCTGGTCCGCCTATGTCGATGTGCAGCTCGGTGCCGGCCAGCCTTTTACGCGCGTGATCAACCCCACCACCATGCCTGCGCTCACCTACAGCTCACTCAAACTGGGCTTTGCAGCATCCACAGGTGGATCGACCAACTATCACGAAATCCGCAATCTGAAAGTCACCAATGCCGCCGACATGAGCATCAGCAAGACTGCTCCTGCAGAAGTCATGGTCGGCACCGCGTTCAACTACACGCTGGCTGTCACCAATGCCTACACAGACTCCGCCGGTAACGTCACCGTGACCGACACACTGCCCACCGGCCCTACTTATGGCACAGCGACGGTCACCGGCACCGGCGGTACCGGCTGCAGCATCAGCGTGGGACCACCTCGTGTCCTGAACTGCGGTCTGGGCAATATGGCTAGCGGTGCGTCACGCACCATCACCGTTCCTGCCACCAGTTCGGGCATCACCCAGCAGAATCTCAGCAATACCGCAGTGGTGACCCAGGACGACAACGACATCACCCCTAACAACAATACCTCTACCGTGAGCACCATCGTCTGGGGTCAGCCATCCCTGATGATCACCAAGTCCGCTGCCAACACCGGCGGCAGCGCCATCAGCAGCAGTAATCCCGGCAGTGATATCGTCTATACGATTCAGGTCAGCAATACGGGCGGCCCCTCCAAAACCAATGTGCTGACCGACACCATGAGCCCTTTCACCGCCCTGGCGCTCAATACCTACGGCACCAACACTCCCTTCCAGCTCAATGCCGGCTCTTCGGGACTCACCATGCCGGCTGGCAGCATCCAGTACTCCAATAACAATGGCAGCACCTGGACCTATACCCCAGTGTCCGGCGGCGGCGGTGCACCAACTGGCTATGACGGCGCCATCACCAACTTCCGCATCACCCTGACCGGCACCATGGGAACACTCACCAGCGGAACCACCAGCTATTCGGTCAGCTACCGCACCCGCGTCGAATAAGCCTAGGACTTGCCTTATCAAGGCAGCCCAGCCTAACCTGCCAGCATCATCAAGCAGACTGATGAACTTGCATGCGCATTACCCTGAAACAGCTTGAAGTCTTTATTGCCGTTGCCCAGGCCGGCAATGTCACGCGCGCGGCCGAAGGCCTGAACATCACGCAAAGCGCCACCAGCATGGCGCTGGCAGATTTCGAGAGCCAGCTGGGCCGCAAGCTTTTCGACCGCATAGGCAAACGCCTGCAGCTCAATGACACGGGGCGCCTCCTCCTGCCCAAGGCACTGGATGCTGTAGCCCGCGTTGCCGATATCGAACATCTGGCTGCCAGCGATACCGCCCTGATTGGTCCTTTGCGCATAGGCGCCAGCATGACCATAGGCAATTACATGATGCCGGGTCTGATTGGCAGCTTCATGCAGCAGCATCCTGGCGCCCAACTCATGCTGGAGGTCGCCAACACCCGGCATATCATCCAGGCTCTGGAGCAGTTCCAGATTGATCTCGGCTTTATCGAAGGCTTCTGCCACGAGCCTGATATCGAAGTGATTCCCTGGTGCCGCGACGAACTGGTGATTTTTGCAGCACCCTCGCACCCCCTGGCCAGCCGCAAGACCGTCAACGAGGAAGACCTGGCCAATGCTGACTGGATACTGCGTGAGCCCGGCTCCGGCACACGCGAGGTTTTCGACAATGCCGTGCTGGGCCGCATACACCGTATCAACCTACTGCTGGAGTTCGGCCATAGCGAGGCCATCAAGCATGCCGTGGCCTCTGGCATAGGCCTGGGTTGTGCCTCACGACGCACGCTGGAAGATGCATTCCGCACCGGCAGTGTGGTGCCCCTGCCTACCCCCTTCCTGAATCTGGAACGGGAGCTCTACTTGCTCATCCATCGCCAGAAATACCGTACCCATGGCCTGGAAACCTTTCTGCAGCACTGCCGCCAGGCCATGGCCTGAGGCGGGACAAGCAAGCCCAGGCGTTACCCGAGGACGTAAAATTTCCGTAAAGACACTCGTCGGCGGATAGCTGCGCCTGTCTGCAAGCTTCAGAAAATGCACTTACAAGCCGCGGTAAATACTGAAAAAAGCAAGTTTTTCGGCTTACCAAGGTTGCCCGTCGGGAACGCATGGATAAGAATGACAACAGCCATTCCTGTGAACGCGCTAACAGTTTCGGCATGAACTGCCGCAAGCTGTCGCCGCTCATAACAACAATGCAGGGAATCGTTTTATGGTCAGCAGCGCCGATGCCTTAAGGCAGCGCCTACCCGCCCAGGATCTGACCCGTCTCAGCCTGGTCAGCCACCAGCCCAAGAAATTGCGGGAATGGGTCGCCGGCCTGCCCATGATCAATGTCGGCGAAACTTCGCGTCAGGTCTTCCAGACCCTGCAGGAAATCAGCCGCCTGCAAGTTGATGCTGCAGGCCGCTTTGAATTGCTGGAAATCCTGCGACCGACCGTACACAGCCTCAGCAACGCGCTCGCCAAGCATTACCTCAACCAGTCCATCATGCTGCCGGATCGCGCCACCAAAGTGGCGACACTGGCGCAGGCCATGCAAAGCCATCTCGCCAATGGTTACAAACTGGTGGTGCTGGCCGCACTGGAAAAACTCGATCACTCCAAGCGTGATGTCGAGGCAGTCAAACTGGTGGCGCAGGCCATACATCGCGCCATCACCGAAATCACCGGCAATCTGCTGCGCTCCACCCAGCTTTATCTGAACACACCACCCCGCCTCTGGCTGGAACTGAACACGCTTTATTTGCTGGCAGTGCGTTATCAGCTAATTGCCTCGATACGCGTTGCGGATGCAGCAACACAGCGCCAAGTTGAAAAGTCCTCCATAGAGGATGCCTATAAGCGCGCGCTACTGCTTGCCACCTGCAAACCCAACAAGCTGCGCCAGAATGAAATTGCCCAGATTTACCAACTCAGTGAAGTCTGGGCACCACTGGTTACTCTCAAGGAGTTCGGTGGCAGTGGTGAACTCTTCGTTTTTGATCTGACTAAAGATGCTGCACCGACTTACCGCGCCCAGGCCCAGGCGACTGAGGCTGCGCATGTGCGCGCGATTGATCCCACCGCACTGGTTGACCGCCTCGGGGAGCTGCGTCAGGTCACACAGGCCACTGGCCCCAAGGGCATGGGAGAAACTGCTCTCAGCCTGGGTTTGCTGACCCATCTCATTCAGGCTTGGGGCGAGCTCAGTGAACGCAGCTTCTCACGCGTGGCACATGAGGGCACGCTGGAGGCCTGTCTTGGCCTCACTGCTACACACTACTTTGTTTCCGGCGGCCAAGACTTCGACGTAATGATGATGGGCGAGCAGGCCCGCTTCAGCATGACCCTGGACTCTGACAATCTTTTCCTCAAGGCCAAACCCATCACCCAGGACAGACCGGACGACCGCACGGGCAAGGATGTCTGGTCCCTGGCCTTTGGCAGTGCCGATATGGAGGCCAAGGAAAAAGCCCTGAGCGATAAGCTCAAGACAACAGAGTCTGCAGCGCCAGCAGCACGTTATGAAACCCATACCTGCCAGATTGTGAATGTAAGCCCGGGAGGCTATTGCATAGAATGGTCAGGCGAAGTCCCCGCCAGCGTACGTGCCGGGGAAATTCTCGGCCTGCACGAAGATGATGCCCAACCCGGCTGGAGCATAGGAGTCATACGCTGGGTCAAACAGTTGCCTGGCCATGGCGCCCAGCTTGGTATTGAAGTGCTGGCTCCAAAAGCCAAACCATGTGGCGCACGCGTCATCAAGAAAACCGGGGACGCCTCGGAATACATGCGCACCCTGCTGCTGCCCGAGCTCAAGGCCATCAACCGCCCCGCCACCCTTATTACACCGGCATTGACCTTCCGCTCCGGCTACAAGGTTGTGCTGAAGCTGGATGGCGAAGAAATCAAGGCAAATCTGGCTCAACAAGTCAGTGCGACGGCTAGTTTCTGCCAGTTCGAATTCCAGCTCATGCGCCGCCCCAGCGAAAGCAGTGATCCCGACATCATGGGCAGCAGCGAAGCCACGACCGGTGATGACGAGGACTTCGACTCCATCTGGGCCAGTCTGTGATCTGCTTTTCTGCTTTATCCCGCATACTTCGCTAAGATCAGATACGACGAACAGATGAATGGCAGCGCATGCCGTCCATTGCTCTTGCACTTGCAAAACGCCCCCGGGGCGGGACAATAAGCCCTCTCTGGAACGACCGCAGGAAATCCCGCCGCATGGCCCCGAAAAACGAGACTGTCCGTCTGCTCGTCCTGCATGAATCGCAGGACAATGCAGAGCAGATCGTCAATGCACTCAAGAACTCCGGCATTGCTACGCGCCCGGAGCTGATTGCCGATGAAGACGAACTGCAGGACGCACTGAAAGATGGTGCATGGGACATCATGCTGGCCGGGGAAATGACCAATGGCATTCCCTATGACAATGTCCTCGGCCAGATTCGCAAACAGGACAAGGACATCCCCGTCGTCGTGCTGCTGGAGAAATTCGACGGCGACATGATGGAAGAGTGCATGCAGGCCGGCGCCGTTGATGCGGTGGTTTTCGATGCCCACAAACACCTGGTGCATGTCATCAAGCGCGAGCTTGCCAATCTCAATCATCGTCGTGCCCGGCGTAAAGCCGAAGCCACGCTGGCTGAATCGGAAAAGCGCTGCGAATTGCTACTGGATAATTCCCGCGACGCCATCGCCTATGTTCACGACGGCATGCATATCTATGCCAACACGGCCTATGTCGAGCTTTTCGGTTACGAGAGCGCCGATGATGTCGAAGGCATGCCCATCATTGATCTGGTGGCCAAGGAAGACTTGAGCAACTTCAAGGACTACCTGCGCGCTTACAGCAAAGGCGAAAGCATTTCCCAGGATCTGCGCTTTCATGGCCTCAAGGCTGACAGCAACAAGATAGATGCCATGATGCAGCTTTCAGCCGCCAGCTATGATGGCGAGCCCTGTACACAGATCATCATTCGCCGCGACGATGGTGCTGGCAATGC
>JAVHYE010000020.1 GCA_031119295.1 Pedobacter sp.
GCGCAGGCCTGGGCTCGCTCACGGCGTCGGCTATCCAGGGGCCGATGTTGCAGAAGATCATTGGTGTGTTCGCTGTCGTGATTGCCATCCAGATGGGGTTTGATCTGAAACCCAAGACGATTCGTGCAGTCCCTGGAAAGCCGGGGCTGACTGCCGCCGGCGGGGTGATAGGTTGGGCGTCGGCAATCTTTGGCATCGGTGGCGGTTCATTGACCGTACCCTTTCTGAGCTGGCGCGGCGTGCCGATGCAGCAGGCAGTGGCAACCTCTTCAGCCTGCGGCTTGCCGATTGCTGCCGTCAGCGCTTTGAGCTTCATGGCCATAGGCTGGCAGCAAGCAGGGCTGCCACAGTGGAGTCTCGGCTTCGTTTATCTGCCCGCCATGGTCGGTATCGCTACTACCAGCATGTTCTTCGCCCGTTTCGGCGCGCGCCTGGCGCACAAGCTTCCACCGCGGCGGCTCAAGCGCCTGTTTGCCCTGTTGCTGCTCTGTGTGGGCGTCAGCTTTCTTCTCTGAGACGTCATTCATGCGGCGTTGTTTATGCAGCATTGTTGCGTAGGCCTTTCTGATGTGTGCACTGGAACTGTTATGACCTCCCCAAACAAGGCAAGCCAAGACAAGACTGCCAAGGAAAATACGACGGCACGACTCCTCATCACCTGCCCGGACAAACCCGGCATCGTCAGTGCGGTATCGAATTTCCTCTACAACCATGGTGCCAATATCACTGACCTCGACCAGCATTCCACCGAGGCGGAAGGCGGCACCTATTTCATGCGCCTGGAATTCCAGACACCGCATCTGGATCTCTCGCGCAATGTGCTGGCCAAGACCTTCGGTGAAGCCGTGGCCAGCCGTTACGGTATGGACTGGCGCATCAGCTATGCCGCTGATTTGAAGAAAGTCGCGATTTTGGTTTCCAAAGTGGACCATGCCCTGCTGGAACTGCTCTGGCGCTGGCAGCGCGGTGCGCTACCTTGCGAAATTGCCGGCGTGATCAGCAATCACGAGGACCTGCGTCGTGCAGTTGAACGTTTCGACGTGCCTTTCCATGTCGTGCCGGTGGGCAAGGACAACAAGCCCGAGGCCGAAGCTAAAGTGCAGGAGCTGCTGCAGGGCTGTGATCTCGTGGTGCTCGCGCGCTATATGCAAATCCTTTCTGGCGATTTCGTGGCGCAGTGGCCGCACCGGATCATCAATATCCATCACTCCTTTTTGCCGGCGTTTGTCGGCGCCGACCCTTACCGTCAGGCACATGAAAAGGGTGTGAAACTGATAGGCGCGACAGCGCATTACGTGACGGCGGATCTGGATCAGGGCCCTATCATCGAGCAGGACGTGGACCGCGTATCGCATCGCGATGATGTGGCGACACTGCGTGATCTGGGTCAGGACGTGGAGCGCAATGTGCTGGCGCGTGCGGTGAAGTGGCATCTGGAAGACCGCATCATCGTGCACGGCAACAAGACCATCGTTTTCAACTAGGGCATTTGGGCTAAGCAGTGGGCTGGTCCTGCGCTGGTTTGGCGTATTGCAGCCGAATCGCTCCAGCTCGGCTCAGCGGGCAAGTAAGAGCAAATAGCGCCTCAAACAATAAAGCCCGGCATGACCGGGCTTTATCTTGTGTTCACTGAGGCCAGTACTTCAGGGCAGGTAGCTCACGCCCGTCAGTTTTTCCGAGACTTCCCAAAGCTGTTTGGCCACTTCTTCATTGCGCGCGAGACGGCGGCAGCCCACTTTTACCGGATGGCCACGCAGGCCGAAGAGGCTGTCGGGGCCGATGTAGTCGCCATTACGGGTAGTGCTGTCGGTAGCGGCACGCAGGGTGGGCAGGGCGCCGAGTTCGGCCGGCTGCGCCATCACGCCATTGCCCATTTTCCAGATAAAGCGGCTCAAGGCGGATTGTTTGAGATCACCGGCGACGTACTGCAGATTGGTATCGGAATAGCCGGGATGCGCTGCTGCCGCGATTTGCGTTTTGCCATTGCGCTTGAGACGGCGCGAGAGCTCGAAGGCATACATGAGATTGGCCAGCTTGCTGTCGCCATAGGCTATCCAGCGCTGGTAGCGGCGCTTTTGCCAGTTCAGATCACTGAGGTTTATCGCGGGCGTAAACATATGGGCAACGCTGGCCAGGGCGATGATGCGGCCATCGGGTTTGATGGCCGGCAGCAAATGGCCGGTGAGCGCGAAATGGCCTAGATGGTTGGTGCCCATCTGCATTTCGAAACCGTCGGCGGTGCGTGCAAAGGGCACGGCCATAAGGCCAGCATTATTGATGAGCAGATCGATGCCGGTATTTTCGGAGAGCAGACCGTCGGCAAAATTTTTCACTGAAGCCAGGCTGGCCAGATCCAGCGCACGTACATCGAGTTGGGCATTGGGGACGGCGCGGCGTATGGAGTCGGCCGCACCAGCCGCTTTTTCCGCATTGCGGCAGGCCATGACCACTTTGGCACCACGAGCGGCCAGTGAGCGTGCTGTCTGCAAGCCGAGGCCGCTATTGGCGCCGGTGACCACGGCGATTTTTCCGGAGAGATCGGGGATGTCGGCTTCGGTCCAGCGTGTCATGGTGATGCTCCTTTGATGTCCTTATAGGCGGCTGTGCTGAATAGGCAGCAGTGCTGATGCGAGGGCGTCATCTTGCGGCTTCGCCTGCGCCTGCGCTATGGCAAGGAGGCTCATTTTTCCGGGGGGAAGAGGCCAAGAAAAAGGGGCTGCGTGCTGGCAACCCCTTTTGTTCTCGTTCTGCTTGCTAGTCCGCTCAGCGCGAAAATGCCTTTTTCGCCTGAGCTGCATAACGGCCCAGCTTGGAGGCACCCATGAGGGCACGGAAGACCTTGCTGTCGCCCGCAGGCAGGATGCCGGCCGATTGCGTGGCATCAATGAAATCCCACAGGGTTTCGCCGTGGTACATGAGGCCTTCCTTGTTGAAGTGGTAGCGGTCTACCGCCACGCACTGCACGAAAGTGCCATTGCCATGCAGCACGGCGGCGCTGTCGTCATAGGGATAGAACTTGAGGCTGCCGGAGAAATGGCCGCTGCCGTAATAGCGCACGAGGATGCGCATTTCGCCATTGGGCTCCACGTCCACATAGACCTGGCCGGGAATGGGGTCGTAGCGCCAGTCGGGAATGGCATCGAAGAAGGCAAAGTTGTAGTCGATGAACTCTTCCATGCCCGTGATGAGACGGCCGAAAGCGGTGGGGTCTATATAGGTGAGGTCGGGCGTGTAGAGCTCGTGATTCAGCGACATATCGCGCATCAGCCAGCTCCACCAGTATTTCTTGGCCCATTCCAGCATCCAGCCGATTTCCAGGCCGTGCTGGCGATAAAAAACAATCTTCTGCTCGAATTCCCTGAACCACTGCTGCGTCATGGCGCGCAGTTCGTCCTCCTGTTTCACCCGTATCTGCCCGCCGCCGCGATTGGCGGACAGGAATTGCGGCACCGGCTCGTGCAGGCGTGGTTTAGCAATCGCAGCCTGGAACTGCTCTTCCGTGAACTGTGTGGTTTGGCTCATGAGGTTCTCCCTGCTGTGGTTTGAGGATGGCTCTGTCTTGCCCTGTTTTTTAAATCAGGTACCATTCGGTTCCAGATAGACTAATTGATGCGTCCGGCAAAAGACAAGGGGCAGGCGAGATGGCGGTAGTCAGCGGCAAGCAGGCAGTCCTAGCGGTATGGGGCGAGGGAGAAGTGGCGCAGGCCGTGCGCGCAGCGATAGCCGCACATGGCGATATGCAGTTGGCGGAAGGTGTTGCCGATATTGATGCTTTGCTGGCGCAGGCTGCGCCGCTGGTGATTCTTGCGCCGGGGCTGAAGCTGGCGGAAGGCGAGGCAGAGGCCCTGATTGTGCGTTTGCTCATTGCTGGCAAACGCGTGATTTCACTATTGCCAGAGCTTGCTGACAGCAAGGCCGTGAAAGAGGCCTGCGTGCAAGGCCAGTCCGCGTTTTATGCCACTAGCCTGTTTCCGCATCTCATGCTGGATCGTATGGCCCTGATTTTGGGGCGAGCCCTGCAGGACGTGGAGCATGTGCGCGTGGTGCAAAGCGTGGATGTGGCTGCTGTTCCGTCTGAATTGGTGAGCGAACTTGCGGTCACGGGTATTGGCCAGCAAAACCGTGCCGAGCTGCTGAAAGAGCGCAAGGCCCTGTTTGCGGCAGCGGCACCTGGATTGCTGCGCTCGCTGGGCTCATTCAATGCCCGGACTGATGCCGATATGAGCGGAAAATTGCGCACGAATTGCGAGCTCACGGTGACCAAGGCCGAAAAGGATGTCGTGTACGGTGCCTTGCGTATTCCACGCGGCGCCTTCACCACCGTGCAGGCTGTGCACCAGTGCTTTGTCGATGGTGTCTTGCGACTCACATGCGAAGAGCACTGGTATCTGGGCCGTGAGCGCGCGGTGTATGGCGAAGAGATGCCCTATGGGAATATCAAATCGCCTTATGCTTTCTCCGTGCATGTGGTGGGTGCCCCCAGCCGGCTGGATACGCAAATCTCGCTGGAGCCGGCAGAGGGGGGGAATAATCCGCTGCTGCAGGCCCTGCTCATGAATGTGCTGTCCGCCATTCCGGCTGTGCTGAGCGCGGCTCCCGGCATCGTGCAGCGCGATGCCACGCCGCGTTATCAGCAGGATGAGCGTCTGCCCCTGCATCAAGCACATGGAGTGAGCTCGCAAAAGGTCTCTGGAAAAAGCAGTGCAGGCCGTAAAAAACGCATCGTTATCTGGGGGCCGGGTGAAATCGGCGGCGCCGTCACGCGTGCTGCGCTGACCCGGCCTGATGTGGAAATTGTCGGTGCCAAGGTCTTCAGTCCGCACAAGCATGGTCAGGACCTGGGCGTGCTGGTCGGTATTGCCCCCATAGGTATCAAGGCCACGCGCTCTACCGAAGAAATCCTCGCGCTCAGGCCCGATTGTGTGGTGATGGCGCCGCAGCCACGAGCCATTGTCGAAGGGCTGGATGATGATGTGCTGCTCTTGCTCAAGGCCGGTATCAATGTCATCACCTCGGCGGCCTATCACAATGTCTCCATGCCCAACTGGCTGGTGTCGGCACAAACACCAACGGCTCTGCTGCGTGAAGTGGCCACCACCAAAGGCATGGCGCGTAATCGTCGTGAGGAAATCCTGTTTGGTGTGAATGCCAGGGTGCTTCCCCTTTTTGATCGCAGTCCTTTTGCCAAAGCCCTGACACCGCTGCTGGATAAAGTACTTCGGCCTGCCGTACAGAAAGAAATGCCCACCCGCGCCACGCCGGAAAAGCTGCTGGCGGCCTGTCGTGAAGGCAATGCCTCCTTGCATGGTACCGGGGTGCATCCCACTTTCATGGCCGAGCGCGTGGGTATGTCGCTGGCCGGTCTTGTTGATGAAGTTCAGCATATGCGCTTTGTCGAAGCAGCGGATTTCAGCTTCATGCCGGATGGCATGTGGGGCGGGCTGGAAATGCTGGGCTTTGGGCGGCCGGTCTCGGAGCTGGATGAAAACTATCTCATCGCCAAGGCGGGGGATTTCTATTACGGCGATGTCATCGGCAATGCGGCCCATCTGCTCTATGGCGTGCCGAGTAGTGAAGTGCGTGTGCAGCGCAGTTTTCGCGCCATTCCGGCTGTGCGTGATTTCAAGGTGGGCAGCATGACCATACGCCGCGGCCATGCGGCCGCCCTGCATATGGTGCACAAGGGTTTTATCGGCAATCAGCATTTCTTCAGCAATGAGGAGTGCTGGTATCTGGGGCCGGAGCAGGAATTTCGCGGCGACGATCTGCCTTTCGGCAATTTCGCCACGCCCATCAGCTACACCGTGGATGTGCAGGGCAAGAGCCAGCGCGCGCGCATGCAGCTCAGCATGGACGGTACCGGCCGTGCGGCGGACTTATTGAGTGGGACGGAAACCACAACGGCCGACCAGCGTTGTGCCCTGGGCCAGCAGATGCGTAAAGAAGGCGTGACCAATCCCATCACCAATGCCACCGCCATGGCCATACTCGATGCCGTCACACCGGTTTGCGAGATGGGGGCGGGTGTCATCATTGATGATGTGCGGCCGGCTTTCATGAGCCTGGCATGAGCCGGGCCTGATCTTGTGCGTATCGGTTATCATCGCGCCACAGCCCGGCAGGCGCCGGGCTGTCAGTTTTGCTGCCGGAATTATTGATGAATACACCGTTGCGCAATTATCAGGGCGCTTCCGCCGAAGACCGCATACAAGGCCGTCGCCAGCTATTGCTGGAAGTGGCCTTCGAGGCCATGGCCACGGAAGAGTGGCGCGGCATGTCCATCAACCAGCTGTGCCGCCTTGCCGAACTCAACAAACGCTATTTCTATGAAAGCTTTGCCAGCCTGGATGAGATAGCGGCGGCGGTTATCGATGATATGTCCTCGCATCTCATCCATATTGCTGTCACCACAGCAGCCGAGGGTGTGCAGGCCGGTCTGCCCAATATCGAAGTGGCGCGCAAGGTTTTGCCGGCCGTACTTTCCTGGTTGCTGGATGATGAGCGTCGTGCACGTGTCTTGTTCGGTGAAATTGCCGGCTTGCCATTGGCGCGCGAAAACCGCCGCCGCGTCATCAAGACCCTGGCGCAGGCGGTATCACAATACGGCCACGAGCATTACAAGGCGGGTGGCAAGGCCTATCCCGAAGCCGAGCTGATTTCCTCCTTGCTTATGGGGGGCACGGTAGAGGCTGTGCTGAACTGGCTGGATGGCGGCATTGTCATGAGTCGCGAGCAGTTCATGCAGGACATGGCCGTGCTCTGGAATCTCAATGGTGATGCCGTCGCAGCGATGGTGGAAAAACGCAGCTGATACTTATGCGCAACACATGAAAGTTAAAAAGCCGCTGCCCCCAGCGGCTTTTTTGTTGGCCGGATGTAGCGGAGCCTGGAGTCAGGAAAAAGGCCTGCTGTCTGACAGGTAGAGCCATGAATTTCCCAAGGCTTTGAATTTCATGAAGGCTTTCCTGTCGCTTTTCCACTACACATGAATTTTTCCGGAAAAATGATGACAGCAGTAAAGGCGCTGTCATCAGGCCGGCATGCAGGCTTAGCAAAACACGAACACTGCGCACCCAACGTAACCCTTGGCTAAGAAATCAGAACAAGAAGCAGCGCCAATACACACCTTTTTTCTCCGAGCGGGATGCTCTTATGAGCGCCGTAATGCGGGGGCTTGCATCCCGGCGTTAGCGGGAAGCAAAACAGGAGTCCCGACGCCGTCAGCACCGCCTGCTGTCTGTTTATCAGGGAGTGATGTGTATGTGGCTGCTTTATGCGTCGCCGGCAAAGCCGGTTGCTGTCGGTTCGGTGGCGGCACTGCCAGCGGAGGCCGATGCGGTTTGCGGGATTTATCTCGAAGGTGATGTGGATCATATGGGGGCCATGCTGTGTGCTTTGCGTCAGCAGCCCGCGTATGCGCATCTGCCCGTATTCGTTGCTGCAGAACTGGCAGCGCATCTCCAGCCTTTGAGTGATGGCATTGCAGGCAGTGTGGAAGAGGCGAGGGCGCGTGCTGGCAGCTGGCGTCCTGATCCCCTCAGCTTGCAGGGCAGTGCACCGGCTCCTGCTCTGGCCCTGGCCCGTTATCTGTTCCTGCGGCCTCAGCTTTCCCTTTCTCCTGTCCGTGATTGCAGGGCACACCAGGTTTACCGCTATCCCTTGCTGGAAGCGTTTGCCAATGGCGAGCAGCCTTCATCCCTGTTGCGGAAAATGAAACAACGCGGCTGGCTGGAGCAGACGCAGCTGCTGGATCGTCTGCGCTGCTGCGATGACTGCCATTCTGCGCATCTCAACTACATCGATGTCTGCCCCAATTGCCAGAGCATCAATATTGCGGCGGCCTCTTTCATCCACTGCTTTACCTGCAGTCATGTTGCGCCCCAGGAAAATTTTGCCTCCGGGCCGCATATGGTCTGCCCCAATTGCACGACACGGCTGCGCCATATCGGCGCCGACTACAACCGTCCACTGGAGCAACTGCATTGCCATGATTGCCAGTCAAGTTTTGCCGAGCCTCTGGTGATTGCACGCTGCCTGAGTTGCGGGCGGCCGCAGGCACCGGAAAAACTTCCCGTTCTGCCGATTGCAGCCTGGCAGCTCAGTGATGCCGGGCAGGAGGCGGCGCGACTGGGTGTGGCAAGTCAGCCAGCCGCAGCCGTGTCCTCACAGGATCTGGCGCCTGCGGCATTCATCAGCATGACAGACTGGATGATGAATCTGGCGCGTCGCCACGGGCAGGCCGATTTCAGCCTGATCGGACTGCGCCTGGATTTTCCGCCGGGTTTTTCGCAGCAGCTTGGCAACAAGGGTTTGCAAGCCCTGCTGGAAGCTTTTGCTGCACGCCTGCAGGAGCTGATGCGCGATACCGACATCCTTAGCCGTCTGGGCCAGCATCTTTTCTGGATTGCCCTGCCGCAAACCCCGGAAGAGGGGGCGCGCAAAATGCTGAATAAAATCCTGGATTTTGCCGACAACACGGAACAGGAAGATGGCAGCCGCCTCATCATCCATGGTGTGGTACACGCTGCGCGTGCGACTCCCAAGGAGTTTGATGCGGAAAAACTGCTCAAGGGACTGAGCAGGCAGTTGCAGGGAGCCATTTATGCTGACCGAACTGCTTGAGCTCGCGCAGAGCTTCCTGCTGCGTGCTGCCAGCGATCCGGCCTTGCTCGCCGTCGCCCTGTTTCCCATGGTGCTCTTGCTGGAGATGCCCTATATCGGGCTGATCTGTCTCGGCGTTTGCCGCTTCTGGCTGCGTCAGCAGATAACGCCCGCACCGGAGGCTGGCTTCCTGCCCAAGGTGAGTTGCGTCATCACCTGTTACAGCGAAGGCCGTGATGTGCAGCGCACCATCCTCAGCCTGCTCGATCAGGATTATGCGGGTGTGATTGAAATCCTGCCGGCCATCGATGGCGCAAAGCAGAATGCCGTCACCTTGCGTGCAGCGCAGGAAATGATGCCGCAGGTGGTGCATTTCCCCCGGCGTGAACTCAAGGTGCTGCCGAAGTGGCTGCGCGGTGGCCGCGTGTCCGGGCTCAATACCGGACTCAGCGTGGCCACCGGCCAGATTGTCATGGCACTGGATGGTGATACTTCCTTTGATCGCGATATGGTGCGCCTGGCGGTAGACCATTTCCGCGATCCGGATGTAGTGGCGCTGGCTGGCAGCCTGCGTGTGCGCAATCTGCGCAAGAATCTCATTACCCGCCTGCAGGCTGTGGAATATGTCATGTCCCTGCAGTTTTCCCGGGCCGGGCTGGCGGAATTCAATATCGTCAATAATGTGTCGGGCGCTCACGGTATTTTCCGCACGGCCTTCCTGCGCAAGATGGGCGGCTGGGACAATGGCACGGCCGAGGATCTGGATCTCACCCTGCGCATCAAGAAGTATTTTTCACGGCATCCCGAGCTGCGCATCACATCGGACCCTTATGTCATCGGCCATACCGATGTGCCGCATACGCTCAAGGATTTTTTCAACCAGCGCCTGCGCTGGGATGGCGATCTCGCCTACCTCTATTTCCGCAAGCATCACGAAACCCTGCGGCCCTCGCTCATGGGCTGGAAGAATTTCCTGGTCTATCTCTGGAGCGGTCTTCTGTTCCAGGTGATCTTGCCGCCGATACTCATTCTTTCCCTCTTGTATCTGCTGGTTTTCTCGTCCGCCGCGGTCGCCATTTTTTCCCTGCTGCTGAGCTACGTCTTTTATCTGGGCCTCACGCTTTTCATGTATCTGCTGCACCTGCTGCTGGTCAGCGAGCGGCCACGCGAAGATGCCGGCCTGATCTGGGTGCTGCCGCTGTTCCCGTTTTTTGCCATGGCCACCCGTATATGGAGCGCGCTGGCCATCGCGCACAGCCTGCTGCTGCGCTCGCATCTGGACTCCAGCATGGCGCCCTGGTGGGTGCTGAAGAAAGGAAAATTCTAGGAGAGTGTGTGATGTCAGGGATGATGAAGAAGTTATGTGCGGCAGTGCTGCTGGTACTGCCGGGTCTTTTGCAGGCACAGGCCGTCATTGGTCTGCCCGAGCTCGAACACGATCTTCTGGATCAACCGGCCATGATGCAGGCAGCGGCCTATGCCGCCAGCTATGGCGGCAGCGGCGAACCCAATGCGGCCTGGGGCTGGCGTTTGTTCGGGGCGGCCGGTGCCAGTCAGGAAAAAGAACCGCAGGTGGGCGCTCCCAGTCGTGATTACCACGCCATGGATGCCGAGCTGGGTGTGCTTTATCCCTTGCTGGGGACACGTGAGCGTGAGAAGGCGACTTTGCGGGCTTCCGATGTGCAGGCCGTCAACGGTCGTATCGATGCCTTGCTGCGTGCCGAGCAGAAAATGCAGCTCTTGCGCGAATCCTATATCACTTACTGGGCCAGCCAGCAGAAGCGTGCGCTGACGCGCAGCTATCTCGCGGAGTCGGACCGTTTTGCCAGCATCATGGACGCGCGGCGCAAGAGCGGTCTCTTGCGTGAGTCTGACAAACAGGAGGGCATGCTGGCTTTTGCCGAGGCCAAGCGCAATGGCGGTGTTTTTGAAACCAATGCGCGTACCGCGGACGGCATCCTGCGCCAGATCGTGCCGCAGCTGCCGGCACAGTGGACAGCGCAACGGCCACCACTCTTGCAGATCGAGGGCATGAAGCCTACGCATGTGGCTGATCGTCAGGAAAAAGAAATCCTCGGCATTATCGGCGAGCAGCGCACGGCACTCACGGGCAGCAAGCGTGCCTGGCCGGTGGATTCGGATGTGAGCCTGAGCTATCGCCTGCGTGACGAGAGTGATGCCGGCACGCCTCTGGGCGGTGGTGTGGGCGTGCGCTGGCGTTTCAGTGTACCACTGGGCAGCAATAGCACGGCCACGGCGCAACGCCGCATGTATGAAACGGAAATGCGTCGCACGCAATCGGAAATCGAAATGCGCCAGGCGCAACAGACCCTGGTCTGGCAGCGTGCGCTGGATGATTACCGGCGCCAGCGCGCCAGCCTGCGCTATGCGCATGAGCGTCTGGACGCCACGGCGCGTCAGGAAAAGGAAGACAGCAAGCGCGCCAATCTCTTGAGCGGTGTGGCTGGTGATGCGCTGCAACGTTGGCAGGACAGTCGTTATGCGCTGTATCAGCGCGGACTGGAAGTGATTGAAGTGCAGGAATCGCTATTGCTGGCACAGGCGCGTCTGGCCAGTGGTATTTCCGATGCCGGCACGGTTGATTCCAGCCTTGAAGCGGAATGGGCTGCACTGGATCGTGGTCTCGGGCAGTTCGCCATGATTGCAGTGGTTTCCGCTGCGGGGGCGAACGCCATGGCCAATGTCGTGCAGCCGCAAGCTGATTCGCGTGTGGTGCCGGGAGCCACTGAGGGCGACGGGCTTTTGCTGGCGGCAGGAGCGGCGACGGGCAAAGCGCCGGCCTGGCGGTTTTATGCCTGGAAAGCCGCGCCGATTTTTGCCGGGCAGGGGCAGGCCATGCTCAATGCCATGCCGGCCGGTGCGCAAATCTGGCTGTCTTTTTCCGCAGCTGAAATCACGCAGCTGGCCGCCAGCGATAGCAAGCCTGCAGGCGTTTTCCGGCAATGGATGGCGGAGGTGCGCAAGCAGCGCCGGCCTGTGCATCTGCTGCTGGGTGATCCGGGGTGGCTCAAACCCGGCACGGGAAAATCCCTGCTCGATGTCATTACCAAGGTCGTGGCTTACGGTTTTGACGGCATTCATCTTGATCTGGAGCCGGATCAATTAGCCGAAGCCAAAAAAGCACGTGCGCCCCTGCTCAAGGCCATGGCGGAGCGTGTGCGTGAAGTGCGCGAGGCAACACAGTTGCCGGTTGCGGTCAGCCTGCACTGGCGTGATGCCATGCCGGATGCGCCGGTCTGCCTGCTCTGCATGCTGCGCGATGCCGGTGTCAGCGAAGTCACGCTCATGGTCTACAGCAGCAATCCGGCTGCCGTGGCCGAACGTGTGCGGCCCATATTCAAAGCCTATCCGACCCTGAATTTCAGCGTGGCCCAGAGTGTGGAGCCGGCCTCCGTGCTGAGCGCGGCCGAAAGCCATGCCGCGCTCGGGAAAAAGCAGTTCCAGAAAAACATGCAGCAGCTGAATGCCGCTTTGCTGGCCCAGCCGAATTATGTCGGCATCGCCGTGCAGGGCTGGGATGATTATCAACGCATGAAAGATTGAGTAATAGAAAATTGCTTATGGAAATCAACACGGACGGAAACAGGAGCTTGCAATGAAAGTGCGTTTTCATGTGCCCGAGGCGCAGGATGTGATGCGTGATCACGGGATACGACTCGCCATGGCACCCTCCAAGCGTACGCATATTCCGCGCTGGCGCTGGTATCTGCTGGTGCTGCTGGTGGTATTTCCTTTTGCCTGGATAGCCGGGAATTTCGCCATGGACCTCCTCAGCCTGAGCGGCTCTGGTTATGTCAGTTATGCGCAGCTGGAAATGCGCGCGCCGGTGAATGGGCGTATCGAGCAGGTGCTGGTGAAGGAGGGCGATGATGTCTCCGCCGAAACCCTGCTCCTGCAATTGCATAATACCGATGTAGAAAAAGCGGCGGCCTTGCAGAATGCCACCATTCCTACCGTATCCGGCCGGCCGGCCGCCAAGGCGGATTTGCGTCCCTTGCTGGATGCGATACAGCACGAGCAAGCCATCGTCGAAAAATACCGGCAGCTGCAGGCGGATGGCGCGGCTACCCTCGGCGAGGTGCAGGAAGCCGAAGGGCGCTTGCTGGCCGCGCGCCGTGATCTGGAGGCGGCTGGCCGTGACACAGGCAACCGCACGGTGAGCATGCGCGTGAACACCAAAGGGTTGGAGGAAATGCAGCTGCGCGCACCAGCCGCCGGGCAAGTGGAGCGTATCTGGGTAAAGCCGGGCGAATTCGTCGTGCCCAATAGTCCCATGCTCACGCTGCGTACCAATAATGAACCGGTGGTGCGTGCCTGGATGGACAGCCGTTATATGAATCGTGTGCAGGAAGGGCGTGCTGCGACAGTGCGTTTGCCCGATGGCAGTCATCGCGAAGCCGTGATTACCCGCGTTGAGCTCAGTACGGAAAAAGTCCCCAATGAATTGCACAGCCCGCTGGCAGAAAACCGCAGCAATCTGCTGGTGCTGCTGCAACTTCAGCAAGATTTGGGGAACGGCCAGCAGGTAAACAATCTGCCGGTGGAAGTGAAGCTGCACTGGCTGGACGATTATCCGCGCCTGAAGGAAGAGCTGCCGCGGCTGCAGCAAAGAGCCGAGGATTTGCTGGCGAGCCTCACGCCCTAGGGCAAAAAGCCGTATGCCAGAAAAGCGACCGGGCAACTACATGGTCTTCTTCAGTAGTTGCCACTCGCTGCCACCACGACGCCACATCTTGAACGAGGATTTGCATCATGAAGTTATCGGTGTGCTCCTTCACGTGGAAGCGTTGCAGAAGAAAACTGCACCGCCCCCACATACAGATACGCCATGTCCGCGGACAGAATCCCGGCCTTAAAACAAGGCCCCGCCACCTCGAGGGTGGCGGGGCCCATGCAAACCCGGGATTGACGTGCCGGGTATCTAGAGCGTCTTCATATACTCGATGAGGGCGCGAACCTCCTGCTCGGTGAGCACGTCGGAGAACTCATGCCCCGCGTTGCCCTGGGAGTACTTGTGGGTGTTGTAGACCTTCCGGTCTTTGACCGTCTGATCCGCGAAGGGCGGGACGTTCACGAGGTTGAAGAGCAAGCCCGTGTTGAGGAGATTGTCGAGCGTGCTGCCAATGGTCTCCGCAGCGGGCTTGTTGCAGTTCTGCACACCCGGCAGCCACCACGGACCGCAACTGAGGGTGTCATAGCGCCAGCCGAGGTTTGACTTGTCGTAGTACTTGAGGTTGGTGCCGAAGCCCATGACCACGTGCGACTGACCGGCGGGGGTCGGGTTCGACACGCGACGCCAGACTTCCGGGCGCTCGCTCGAGCGGAGCACCTGGCGAACCGATGGCACGGACCCGTTGTGGAAGTAGGGCGCCGACGCCCACACGCCGTAGAGCGGCGGGGCGAGGTAGCCGAGCTCGCGATCGCCGCGCAGTTTCGAGTCGTTCCAGTTGCCGCAGACCGGGTTGCCCTTGTCGTCGAAGGGACCGTCTTTGTAGGCGAACCAGGCATTGCGGGAAGCGTCCACGATTTCCTGGTTGTTGCCGTCGAGGCGCTTGCTGTCCGTGCCAATGATGTCGATCGGCGTGATATTGGCCGCGATGCCTTCGAGCAGTGGCGAGTCCAGAAAGGCCGGGTCGTGGACGTAACGGGGCGAGTACGCGCCGTGGCAGCTCGCGCAGGAGCCGTTGCCGGCCGCGGGCTGGCGCACGGGATTATGCAGGTCGGCCGCCCACAGGTTCTTGGTGTGGAACAGGACCGCCCCCTGCTCGGCCAGCGCGACATCGATGGCGCCGAGCTTGCTTTCCGGCCAGGCCGGTGAGCGCAGCGACTCGATCCAGGCGTCGCTGTCCTGGATGTTGTCCACGATCCACTGCTTGTTCTTGTCCCAGTCGCTGCCCGGGGGCAGCAAGCCGTGCAGCGGTGCGCCCGGCAGGTGGAAGGACAGCTCGATGCGCTTGGAGCCGACGACCTGGGCGCCGTCGTAGAACTTGTTGACGCGGTGGCCGAGGTTCCACCAGATGGGTGGGTCCTCGGTGCCGGTTGACGGCTCATCCTGCACCGCGATCACGGACGGACCCGCCTCGGCGATGTGACCGGTGACCTCGAGCATGCCGAAGAACTGGAAGTTGGTGATGTTGCCGGTGCCGCGGACCTTGTTCAGGGAGAAGACCGCGAGCGAGGCAAGCAGGGGCTGGACCTGGCCCAGGTCCGCGTACATCACTGTCATGTCGGACAGGCCGTTCACGCCCCACATGGAGCCGAGGCCGGGGCCGTCGCTCTTCTCACCCACCTTGCCCCCGTGGCAGACGCTGCAGGTGATGCCGATATTGCCGGTCCAGGTACCGTCCGGCTTGCGCAACTGGGTGAGCGCCATGGGCAGCCGTCCCGAGCCGCCGTTGGTCTTGTTGGGATCCTCGCCGGGCAAGGGGTAGGGGTTTCCCCAGGGCGCCAGGGCGGTGCCCCAGCGCTCTGCGGCGAGTTCGTCGAAGTTGGCGGGCCGCTTCCAGAAGCCCCATGTCGTCCACAGCCGGTTGTAGGCACTGGCGCTCAAGGTGAACAGGCCCGGGTTGCCCGAGCTGCCATTGAATGTGGTGCCGCCGCCGACGCTGCCGTTGGCAGCGACCAATTTGAAGCCGCGCTCAACGCGCGCACGAAGCTCGCCGCAGGTGCCGGGGTTATCGTCAACCTGGCAGTCCTGCCAGTGCCCGTTCATGTGCACGGCCTTGCCCGCATTGACCCCCGGCACGACCATCCGGCGGGGGTCCTCCGGCACGACCGTGTCGTCGGGTTTTCCCTCGCAGAAGTTGTTCCAGTAGTGTCCACCGCGGGCACTGCCCAGAAGGGGGAGGGGATTCGCACTATTGGCAGCGGGCGACGGGCCCGAGTCTATAGCGACGGGAGCTCCGGTGCCGGACGCTGATTCGGAGCCGGTGTCCACGCACCCGGTGGTCAACATGACCAACATCGTGCACAACCATTTGTTGTTATAAGGCATTTTTCACCTCGGTCGCGGGAGTCGCGGGACGAGGGGCAGCCGTCAAACCACCGCCCTTCGGTGTAGACAACTGCAAAAATGTCGGGGGGAACCGTACACCCGGCCGCGCCGCCAAAGTCAGGACCGACTCAGCCGACATGGGTGCAGATTCGGCCAAAATTGGCGGGCTCAACCCTGCGTGGTGTGAGGTGAGGCGAGCCAGGCCTGGGGCGTCATCCCTGTCCACCGCTTGAACGCGCGACGGAACGCCGAAACGTCGTGGTAACCGACCGCGACCGCGACCGAGTCCACCGTGTGGCCCGGCATCTTGAGGTGGATCTGCGCCTGCCGCAGCAGTTCCTGGTCCTGCACGCTCTGGAGGCTGCAGCCCTCCGCGTGGAGGTGCCGTGCGAGCGTGCGCACCGACACGTGCAGCGCTGCGGCGACCTCTTCGCTCGTCCAGAGCTGCCCCGGATGCTGCTCGAGCAAGCGGACGACGCGTTGCCGCCACGTGCCCTGCGCGCTGAGGTCCGCCTGGGAGCGCTCGCACTGCAGCAGAGCCTGCGCATAGACCTCGGGGTCCGCAAACGGGTTCGGCTCGTCGATGCAGTGTGCGGGCAGGCGAACCGTCGTGCGGGCATGCCCGAAGGTGGCGGGACGCTTCAGCCACATCGCGTATTGCGTGGCGTGCGGCGGAGCCGGATAGCCGAGGCGGATCTCGCCGACGTCCGGGGACGTGCCGACGGCAACGGTGAGCACGGGGTCCATGGCGGCGAGGAAGGCCTCTGCCAGGAAGAGTCCCACGCCATCGAACGGGATCTGCGAGTCGATGTGGATGATGGCGTCCGGGCCCTCGACGCGATAACCGAGCGTGAGTACCGGGATGCGCAGACGCTGGAACCGATCGACGACCTCCATCGAATGCCGGAGCGTTGGCGCCGAGGCGATCGCCACACCGACCGCTCCGTGCGCCGCGTGCGGCATGTGCGCGCCGATCTGAAGACCGAGCCCGGAGTTCTGCGAGAGCAGGAGCGCGTTGCGGATGATCGTTATCTGATCGAAGAGCGCGATCTTCGTGTCGAGACGGAAGAGGTGTGCCGGGGTGATGGAGGAGCCGCCAAGCAGCACGGCAGCTCCTTCGTCGTTGAGCCTCAGCTCTCTGACGAGGAGTCGCGAGTACGTGGACGGGAACTCGAAGGCATGAACTTGCATGGCTTTACTTGCATGGCTTTAGCAGGAACATCCGATCAAGCCGCTTGCGCTTCGAACAGCGTTGGCGGCACATAAGCAGCGTCGAGTGTAGGCGGTGCTGGTTCTGGAACGGAACAGGGCGACCGACGGCCTGCACGTAATCCGCTTCGCAGCCCAAGCCGCACCGACCCACGTCGCGCCGCTTGCCCAGCTTCCAGGCCAACAGCTTTCGCGAGTAACGGTCCATCACCACCGCCAGGTAACGCTACCCCTTCCCGACTTGCAGCTACGTCACGCCCGCCGTCCACACCCTGTCGGGCCAGCACGGCTTGCCGAGCCTGTTTGGGTCAGTAAGGCAGCGTGATGTGCTACTACAGGTGCTTTCAGGGCGCCTCGAAGGTCTACTGTAGGGTCGCGATCTGCGCGTCCAGTTGCCACCGCATAGAGAAACACCAGGCTCAGCGCTCGCCGCCGTTTCCAGAGCATTCTGGCTCTCTGCTTTGCGGCAGGCTGTCAGGACCATGGGGTGGGGTGATTTCATTGAGTGGCCTGGAGCCTGGCTCAGCTATAGCTGAAGCCATGGACAAAGCATGGCAAGAGGGGCGCGGAGCCCTGTTCCCAAACCAATCAGAGCCAGCCTCTCAGTGGCTTCAACAGCCCGACGGATCATGGCGCCGCGAAGAGCGCCTGCGCCAAGAAAATCATGAAACCTTCAGGATCTTATACCCGAGCTGAAGATTATTTCAGAAAATACATGCTTATTCATAAACACAAATGGCTGGAACACCCTTGAAATCCGTGCCATCAATATAAGTAATTTTTTCTGCCTTCTTTGTATTTTTCAAATAACTCGTGAATTCCTCAAGGCTTGTTTCGAACCAGTTTCCATTACCACTGCCACGAAATTGCACGATAAGGCGCGCATCTTTGTCATTTTTGCTTTTTAGCTTGTAGGGCACAGCCATGGTTTCCCATGCCCAAAACCCGGTATCAGATGTTCCATCAGAGTAGTCAGCCACCCATTGCGTTTGCGGAACTTTTGGATTCCCATAAATATTCACATATAAGGAGTCCTTAATGGTGCCCAATTTCATCTTAGGCTTCAGACGCTGACAAAACTGTTGTGCAAAGCCTCGATCGGTAAAGAGAAACTTAGAAACAACGACATCATAATCTCCACCCACACTGACTTTATAAGAATGCTCCTCCCAAAAATCCGCAGCATATACAGATGAAAAGAAAGAAATCATAGAAATTATAATGATTGATCTCACCGCATCTCCTCTATCTCAATTCTTACTATCAAGCTCAGGGCTTTTGAGTCAGGTTAATTTTCGGCATCCCGCTGTGATGCTATCGCCAATAATGGGTGTATGAGCTTCCACATTCTTTGCACATCACCCATCGAGAGTCATGCCACTTTAGAATGGCTTGTAGCAAAACAAAAACGCCTATACCAAAAATCCAAAGAGACCAAAGCAAATCCCCTATAACCCGAAGGGAAAGAGCAACTATAAAAATGATGGAAGCCAGTATGAGAAACTGGCGAAATCGCTTGAGCCCCTCTTCTCTAAAAGGGCCAAACTCAATGGGTTCATTGCATTTTTTGCAGTGCATTTTCATGTCATTGCTCAGCGTTAAAGGCACGTCGAACTTAGCCTTTTGAAAAAGTGACTTCGACTCAAATTAGCCACTAGGTCTCATTCGACTCCACCCATGATCCAAGGGGCTCCTGACGATACCAGTGCCGCCACCCATGGCGGAAAGCATGTTGAATGTAGGGGCCCCGAAGAATGATTGCATCGGAGCTTGCAGACGAATCCGTTCCGATCTGATAAATGGCGCCCGCCCATGGGTCGACAAGCTCACTGGGCATGGCAGCAAGCTGCCGATCAACCAACTCTGCGGCCTGCTCAATGGAGCTGGCACGTACAAGAAAGCAAGTGTCCGGCCCATTGGGGCCACCGGTATACAGGTCGTCTGATCCATTGCCCCAGCGGATCACTTCAAATATCTGCATGATACAACCCGAGCCATAATGTTGAAATTCAGCTGCCCGCTTTAGCGGGGCAGGCTGGATGATTTGTTAAGAGTGAGTCTAGCGATGCGATAACGGGTTCTTCAATAACCTTATAAGCCCCGCGCATAACGACTCGGCGTGACTCCCATATGACGACTGAATGCCGTACTGAATGTACTTGCTGACGCATATCCCGCCGACTCGGCCATCTCGGCAACAGGCCTTTCTTTTTTCCGCAGCAGATCCTTGGTCATCGTCATGCGCCAGGCCACCAGCTACTCCATGGGAGCCAACCCGACTATACGCATGAAGTGATCAAAGAATGCCGAGCGTGACAGCGCGGCCTCAAGGGCCAATTCCTCCACCGTCCATGGGCTGGCCGGATCACCGTGCATTTTCCGCATCGCCAGAGAAATGCGCGCATCGGACAAACCACGCAACAGACCCGGAGGCGTGTCCTCTCTTGTCTCCTCCGCAACCAGTCGTACCAGCGTGGAAAGTCGCTCCGCTCCACGAACATGGATCAGCGCAGGCAGCAGTGAAACCAGCAGTGCCGCATCGGTGGGCTCAAACATGAAATAGCCACCCAGCATGCGGACGTCGGGAGGGGCGTCCTGCGACGACGGCACCACGGAGGTTTCATTGACGCTTGATGGGAATCGAACCCGCGCTAGCAGCTTGGGAAGCTGTGGATATAGGTCTTGCTTTGAGAATATTGTTTCTTAGCCTCGGCCTACGTTGGGGATCACGGTTGCACCGGCTTTTAACCCATCTAGGCAGGCTTCTGTTTTGCTGTATCGGACATGTCCGTATAACGCGAAAAAGTTATACGGATTGTGCGCGGCTTGGAGTGGACGTCAGCGAACGCCAAAAAACAAAAAGCCCAGCAAATGCTGGGCTTTTTGTCGATTCTTGGACATCCGTGGATGTCTTCGAACCAGTATATGGCTCCCCGAGCTGGGCTCGAACCAGCGACCTAAGGATTAACAGTCCTGCGCTCTACCAACTGAGCTATCGGGGAATCGCTTGAGGCCGCGAATAATAGGGATGAGGGCCGGGGTGGTCAAGCCGCAAAAGCAGTTTTTCTGAAGAAAAAACAAAGCCGTCGCAATGGACGGCTTTGTTTGGCTTTTCAAAGGCTTGGATGGCGATTTTTCAATCAGTCCCCCAGCCCTTTGGCTTAGCCTTCAATGGCTTTCTTGATACGGGCCAGCGCGTCTTCCAGCACCTTCGGCGAGGTGGCGTAGGAAATACGCATATGGCCGCCGAGACCAAAGGCCGAGCCCGGCACAACGGCGACACCGACGGTGTTGAGCAGCACTTCGGAGAACTCGAGGTCGTCCTTCAGGCCCAGCTTCTTGATGGCACCTTCCACATTGGCGAAGGCGTAGAACGCGCCGTCAGCCGCCGAGCAGGAAATGCCTTCGATCTTGTTCAGGGTTTCCACCACATAGTCATGACGCTCTTTGAAGGCCTTGACCATGGGCACCAGCACATCCTGCGGGCCATTGAGTGCCGCTTCCGCGGCCACCTGGGAAATGGAGGTGGGGTTGGAGGTGGACTGGCTCTGCACATTCTTCATGGCATTGATGAGCTTCACGGGGCCTGCGGCATAACCAATACGCCAGCCGGTCATGGCATAGGCCTTGGACACACCGTTGAGCACGATGGTGCGGTCGTAAAGATCAGGCGCCACGGTGACGATGTTTTCGAATTTTTCTTTCGTCCAGATGATGTGCTCGTACATGTCATCGGTAGCGATGAGCACGTTCGGGTGCTTGCGCAACACATCAGCCAGCGCAATCAGCTCGGCCTTGGAGTAGACCATGCCGGTGGGGTTGGACGGGCTGTTCAGCACCAGCAGACGAGTCTTGGGCGTGATGGCCGCTTCCAGCTGGGCAGCGGTGATCTTGTAGCCCTGGGATTGCGGGCACTCGATGCAGACGGGCACGCCGTCGGCAATCAGGGTCATGTCCGGATAGGACACCCAGTAGGGGGCCGGGATGATGACTTCATCGCCTTTATTGAGCAGGGCGAGAGCGAGATTGAAAAAGCTCTGCTTGCCACCGCAGGAAACGAGAATCTGGTTGGCGGCGTAATCGAGGTTCTGGTCGCGCTTGAGCTTGGCGATGATGGCCTTCTTCAGACCCGGGGTGCCGTCCACGGCCGTGTACTTGGTGAAGCCGGACTCGATCGCCTTGATGGCGGCCTGCTTGATGTGCTCGGGGGTGTCGAAATCGGGCTCACCGGCGCCGAGGCCGATGATGTCCTTGCCCGCAGCTTTCAGCTCGGCGGCCTTGTTGGTGACGGCCAGGGTCGGGGAGGGCTTGATGCTCAGTACGCGTTCAGACAGGCGGATGTCCACGGCAAAACCTCGTGTTGGACGGGTGGGGAAAAGGGAAACCGGCGGATGATACCGGAAGGTCCCTCCGTCTTAAACGGGCAATGCGTGGGGTTAAGCGTTAATTGCAAGCGGCTGTTGCAGCTCCGGCTTTGTTTCTGCCGGGGCTTGGTCATGGTCGCGGCAATCATGATGAGGAAAGCGCAGGCGGCCGAGGATGGGTGTTAACAGGGGCTCGCAACCGGCGTCACGGATTTCCTTGAGAAAGCCGGGCAGGTCCACACCGGGGATGAGATCGGGATCAGCGTGCAGAGGCGTCATCATGGTGTCCCAGTGGCAGGGGATGATCCAGCGCGGCTTCAGGAGACGTACGACATCCTGCACATAATTCGGTCGTGCCTTGCGGCCTATGGCACAAAGGCAAACGATGTCGGCGTGCTGGCCCTCCAGCTCTTCATTGATGAAGTCGGCACTGTCGATATGCACGATGCGCAAGGCCCCGGTATCCACTACCCAATTCAGTACGAGGCCATGCTTGAGATCGCCGGCGCGCGGTGGCCAGGGCGGCGGCAGAGTGATGTCACCAGGCATGGGAATGCGGCCCATGAGTTTGCCGTGCAAGGAGGGCAGACCGCGTATGGTCCATCGGCCGCTGGCGATGTCTTCGCGGCCGGCGGTTTCCACCAGTTGATGCGGCAACAGGCCGGCAGCGCGACCCACCATGATGGTGGAGCTGGAGCCTATGAGACGGGCGCCGGTCTGTTTGCAGAGATCAGGGGCGTCGAGGATGTGGTCGTAATGGGCGTGGCCGACGAGCACGTCATCGGCATGCGGAATGGTGCGGCGTATCAGCTCCACATCCGGATGCAGGCGTGCTGACAGCGTACGGCGCAGATTGGGGCGGGAGAGATAAGGGTCCAGCACGATGGTGCGGTGTTCGCCCTTGATGATGAAGCCGGCGGTCCCCAGATAGGTGATCTCGATGTTTTCCCCCTCGTGATCGAGGGAGCAGAACCATTCTGTCCTGGCCTGTTTCAGGCCGATCATGCGTTTCCACAGAGCCATTTTTATTATCCTCTTGTCCCGCTTCCCTGCAGGGGCGGGCCAAGAGTAACCCTGACGATGCAGTCGGCCCAGAGCGGCAAATACCTAGTCTGTCAGCGGCTGTCAGTTAAGACGCTGGCTGCGGCTGTGTAGAATGGCCGGTCCTGAACGAGGTGATCCATGAGCGAAAACGTCTTCCAGCTGGAATCGAAGTTTGCACCGGCCGGTGACCAGCCGACAGCCATCAAAACGCTCTGCGAAGGGCTGGAGGATGGTCTTTCGCACCAGACCCTGCTCGGTGTCACGGGGTCGGGCAAGACCTTCACGATTGCCAATGTGATTGCGAAAGAGCAGCGTCCGGCCATCATCCTCGCGCCCAACAAGACGCTGGCGGCGCAGCTCTATGGCGAGTTCAAGGAGTTCTTTCCGAACAATGCCGTGGAGTATTTCGTTTCCTATTACGACTACTACCAGCCCGAAGCCTATGTGCCTTCTTCAGACACCTTCATCGAGAAGGATGCGTCCATCAACGAGCATATCGAGCAGATGCGTCTCTCGGCGACCAAGGCGCTGCTGGAGCGGCGCGACGCCATCATCGTGGCGACGGTTTCCGCGATCTATGGTCTGGGCGATCCCGATGCCTATATGAAAATGCTGCTGCATGTTTCCAAGGGCGAGCGCATGGATCAGCGTGCGATCCTGCGTCGTCTCGCGGAAATGCAGTACACGCGCAATGACATCGAATTCTTCCGCGGTACTTACCGTGTGCGTGGTGACATCATCGATGTCTTCCCCGCGGAATCCGAACGCGATGCCGTGCGTATCGAGCTCTTTGATGAGGAAGTGGAAAAGCTCAGCTGGTTTGATCCGCTGACCGGCGAACTCATCAAGAAGGTGCAGCGCGTCACCATCTATCCCAAGAGCCATTATGTGACACCGCTGGAGCGTATCCATGCCGCCATCGAGGCCATCAAGGAAGAGCTGCCGCCGCGTCTGGAGTTCTTCAAGGCCAATGAAAAGCTGATCGAAGAACAGCGCCTGCGTGAGCGCGTGCGTTTCGATATCGAAATGCTGCAGCAGCTGGGTTATTGCAACGGCATCGAGAATTACTCGCGGCATCTTTCCGGTCGCCAGGCGGGTGAGGCGCCGCCCACGCTGTTCGATTACGTACCGCCGGATGCCATCCTCATCGTGGATGAGTCGCATGTGACCATTCCGCAGCTGGGCGCCATGTACAAGGGCGACCGTGCGCGCAAGGAAAACCTGGTGAATTACGGTTTCCGCCTGCCCAGTGCCCTGGATAACCGTCCCATGATGTTCGAGGAGTGGGAGCGTATTGCGCCGCAGACGATTTTTGTTTCCGCCACGCCCGGCCCTTATGAGGCGGAAAAGAGCGGGCAGATTGCGGAGCAGGTGGTGCGCCCGACGGGTCTCGTGGATCCGGAAATCGAAATCCGTCCGGCGACTACGCAGGTGGACGATCTCTTTTCAGAAATCCGCAAACGCGTGGCTGTTGAAGAGCGTGTGCTGGTGACTACGCTCACCAAGCGCATGGCCGAAGACCTCACGGACTATCTCGCGGATCACGGCGTGAAAGTGCGTTATCTGCATTCCGATATCGATACCGTGGAACGTGTGGAAATCATCCGCGATCTGCGTCTGGGCGTTTTCGATGTGCTGGTGGGCATCAATCTTCTGCGTGAAGGCCTGGACATGCCTGAGGTCTCACTCGTGGCGATTCTGGATGCGGACAAGGAAGGCTTCCTGCGCTCCGAGCGCTCGCTGATCCAGACCATAGGCCGCGCGGCGCGTAATCTGAATGGTCGCGCCATTCTGTATGCGGACAAGATCACCGGCTCCATGCAGCGCGCCATGGATGAAACGGAGCGTCGTCGCAGCAAGCAGCAGGCTTTCAACAAGGAGCATGGCATTACGCCGCGCGGCGTCAGCAAGGCCATCACCGATGTACTGGAAGGCGCTTATGTCTCGGCTTCGCCACGTGGGGCCAAGGCGCGCAAGGTGGCGGAAGAGGCAGCGCAGTACGATGCCTTGCTGGGCAATCCCAAGGCGCTGGCTGCCCGCATCAAGCAGATGGAAACGGAAATGCAGGCTAAAGCCCGCAATCTGGAGTTCGAGGAGGCGGCGCGTATCCGTGATGAAATCCACCGTCTGCGCGAGCACGCCTTTGTGGCATAGCCCTCGGCCGGTCACGCCCGAGGGCCGGCCGCTGGTCTTTTCCGTCGTGGGCAAATGCAATCGGAATCAATCAGTTGTCGGCCTTACCCAGAAGCGCCCTGAAGAAATGCAGGGCTTGTCGTGTGCACCAGACTTGTACACAGAAAGTGGCTGCTTACCGTGGAACGTCAGAGGAACCGCAATTCATGTTCCTGTCATTTTGATGCAACACGCAAACTATTGATTTGCAAGCGCGAATTCATTTGTTCAAAAAACCGTCAAATCGTCGCAAGACGCCAGTTACGGGCGTTTACAAAGAAATCCGGCAACTTCTCCACCACTTTATCCACAGCTTCTGTGGATAAGCATCGGGGCGCTTGCCTTGACAGAGTGGCAAGGCCCGACATGCCTGCGTATTTGACGGGTTTTCCTTCAGTCAAAGGTCTCAGCTGAATAAAGAGCCGGCCTTGGTCAGGGCGAGGGATGGCAGGTCGGTAATAAGACTGTCGGCGCCATCCCTTGCCAGTTCCTGCATGCGCTCCACGGTATTGACGGTCCAGGTCGAGACTTTCAGGCCGGCGCTATGAGCCTGGCCTATGAGTTCGGCCGTGCAGCGCTCCTGATGCGGTCCTATGGAACGGCAGCCCAGGGCCAGTGCCGTGGCGATGGCATCGCCGGCGAAATCCTTTTCAAACAGGAAGCCGCGCGGAATTTCCGGTGCGCTGTCTTTCAGCAATTGCAGATAGCGCGGATTGAAGGAGGTGCTGTAGGCACGCTCGCCAAAACCGAATTCACGCCAGAGGGCGGGAAACTTTTCGGCGACGAGACGGCTGTCTTCTTCCGTGCGGGCTTTCACTTCGAACTGTATATGCTGGAAATCGTGCAGCACTTCCATGACGGCGCGCAGGGTGGGTACGCCCTCGGTTTGCGGCCAGGCCGGAAAGGCGCGATGCGTGGCGTCCACGGCCTGCAGCTGGGCTACGGTGTATTCGCCGATCTGGCCGCTGGCGAGCGTGCTGCGCTCAAGAAAGCTGTCGTGTATGACCACCAGCTCTTTATCGGCACTGACCTGTATGTCCAGCTCCACGGCGAGCACGCCCAGATCACGCAGATAACGGAAGCCGCCAAGGGTGTTTTCCGGGGCTTCGCCGCGGGCGCCGCGATGGCCTATCAGTTTCATGGGGTGTCTCGCTGGCAATAAGTGGCGGGCATGAAAAAGCCGGCACAGGGCCGGCTTTTTCTATCACAACGGCATGATCAATTGATGATGATGCGGCCGGTGACAGGATCGAAGGTATAGCTGCCATCACCCTTGGGCTTCTTGGGTTCTTCGGCAGGTGCTGCCGGAGCAGCAGCCGGTGCGACTGTAGCAGGCGCAGCTTCTGGAGCCGCGGGGGCGACAGGAGCTTCTACCGGAGCAGCCGGGGCGGGTGCCGGCGCAGCAGCTGCCTTGGCGGCGGCTTCACGGTCAGCGCGGGCCTTGGCCATGGCGGCGTTTTCACGGGCCTGACGTTCGGCTTCGGCGTTACTAACGACCGGGGCAGGTGCCGGAGCCGGAGCGGCTGCAGGGGCTGGCGCTGGTGCGGGAGCAACAGGAGCTGGCGCCGCTACTACTGGAGCCACTGGAGCTGGCTTGGGAGCAGGGGCCGCAACGGGCTTGGGTGCCGGGGCTGGCGCTGCCGGGCTGGCGGCAACTTCCACGCTCTGGACGACAGTATTGCGCTCGAACACGACGACAAAGCCGTTGTATTCCCAGCGGGTGATTGGTGGATGACCGATAGCGGCGTTCTTCTTGATGGGAGCCCCGAACTGCTGTTCAACGGCCTGCATGCTCAGACCCTGTCCGGGCAGGCTGGCGGCGTACAGCGGGGAAATCAGTGCAAACAAGAGGGCGCCGGTGCTGAGCTTGGCACGCATATCGTCCCTATCCCTTTGTGGTTGTAATGGAATTCTCAAGGATGCTAGAGGCTTAGCGGCGAATATTCAACCGCTTTCGGGGTTCTGGAAGTCTTCCACGGCTTCGTTTTGTCTGACTTTGCGAATGATGTCACGGGCCAGGGTCTGGCGGTCGTGGTGGCGTATGTTCACAAAGGCCACACCGGCGCGGTAGCCCTCCAGGTCCTCGTCCTCGCAGAAGACCACGCGGCCTATGGCGGCAATATGGTAGTTACGGGCCTGGTTGCTGATGGCCAGATGCAGATAGGTGCCGGGTGTCAGGGGCTCGGCCGCATGGAAGGACAGGCCGCCCTGGGACAGGTTCACGCGCTGGGGCACGGGCGAGAGCATGCGGCCCAGGCTGTCTTCTATGGCCTGGGCAATGATGTCCAGTTTGAGATTGATGGCCTGGATCAGGCCACCCATGCGGGGATTCTCGCGCAGCAGGGTGTCGATCTGGCTGCGCTGCACATTGTCGATTTGTGCCAATTCTTCGGCCAAAGTGAAATGTTGCGGCAGTTCGAAACGGGTGTCGTAGGGGTCGGCCTCGATTTCGCGGGCACTGATGCGCTGGTAGATCACGGCCAGCGTGGAGTTGACCCGCTTTTCATGGCGGCGCTCGGATGTGCTTGAGAGATTGTCTTCCACTTCGTGATTCATGGCGTCTTCCTCTTCTTGTTATCGCCCTGGCTCTTGCCTCTGGAACAGTGGCGCATGTTGCAATCTTGTCACTGTGGCACAAACACCGGGTTGCACAAGCCATGCCGGACTTGCCTTGGGCTTGGCCGCCTGTGTTTAATGCGCCGCATGTTCAAGCCCTTGCCTCTTTTTATCGGCCTGCGCTACACGCGCGCCAAACGCCGGAACCACTTCATCTCCTTTATCTCCCTGACGTCCATTCTCGGGCTCACGCTGGGAGTGGCGGTGCTCATTACCGTTCTGTCCGTCATGAACGGCTTCGATCGTGAGCTTAAAAACCGCATCCTCGGCATGGTGCCACATGCCTCGCTCAACGCCTATGAACCCTTTCGCAACTGGAAAAAGGTGGTGGATTTCTCCTTGCGCGAAAAAGGCGTGGCAGCTGCGGCGCCTTTCAATCATCTGCAGGGCATGCTGACCACGGGCAGCATGGTCAGCGGCGCGCTTATCACCGGCATCGAGCCGGAGATGGAAAAGAAGGTTTCCATCATCCAGAACCATATGAGCGATGGCAGCATCGATGCCCTGCGCGATGGCGAGTTCGGCATCGTGCTGGGCTCCGGCCTGGCCGCCAATCTGGGTGTGATGGTGGGTGACAAGGTGACCCTGGTCCTGCCCGAGGCTTCGCTGTCGCCGGCGGGGGTGATTCCCCGTTTCAAGCGCTTCACGGTGGTGGGGGTGTTCAAGGTAGGCGCAGATGTGGATGGCCTGCTGGCCTATGTGCATTTGAACGACGCGGCGCGTTTGCTGCGTATGGAAGGCAAGGTGCAGGGTGTGCGCCTCAAGATGGATGATCTGTTCAAGGCTTCGGATGTGAGTCAGGCCCTGGTACGTCAACATCCGGACTTCTTTTATGCCAGCAACTGGACGCAGACGCATGGCAATCTTTTCAGCGCCATCAAGATGGAAAAAGCCATGATGGCCTTGCTGCTGCTCTTCATCGTGGCGGTGGCGGCGTTCAATATCGTCTCCAGCCTGGTCATGGTGGTGACGGACAAAAAAGCGGATATCGCCATCCTGCGCACCCTGGGTGCCAGCCCCAATACCATCATGAAAATCTTCATGGTGCAGGGCACGGTAGTGGGTGTAGTGGGAACGGTCAGCGGCGTGCTGTTAGGTGTGCTGCTTTCGCTGACCATCAGCGATATCGCCACCGGCATAGAGCATCTTTTCAATGTCAGCCTGTTTGATGCCTATTTCGTGAATTATCTGCCCTCGCAGCTGGAGCTGGATGATGTGGTCTGGGTCAGCATCGTGGCCTTTGCCCTGAGCTTCATGGCCACGGTTTATCCGGC
>JAVHYE010000165.1 GCA_031119295.1 Pedobacter sp.
CTGTGCAGGGCGAGCAGGGCCAGTACCAGCGGGCGGTATTCAAAGCGTGACGACATGTTTGGTCTCCAGGCGTTCCTGAAAAGAAAATGCCTGTTGCAAAAAGGCGAGGGCTAAATGGCGTGGCGGCAACAGGAAGAGCCAGTCCTTGGGCTCTGGTCACCACCCCCAAGGCGGCGACGGCTGCGAACTCTAAGACAAACGATAACTATTCGCAACAATATATGACCAAACGGGAACAGCCTCCCCATCATTCAGCCGGGATTGAGAGACTGCGAGCGTAGCGAAGAAGGTTTAGCAGGGGCATTTGCCGCTGCCCTTGCCGCCGTAGCGGGCCAGCATGCGGTTGCGCAGGAAAGCCTCGCGGCTCAGGGGGGAATGCTCAGGATGGGTCTCGCGCATATGGGCGAGATAGCGCTCGTAGTCCGGGACGCCGACCATCAGCCCCCCGGCCTCACGCAGCTTTTGCCAGAGCACAGCCGCGCGCTTCACTGTCTTCATGGCTGCGCTCCGGCGCCAGTAACCTCACGCGTAGTGACAGCCGGATTACGCAGGGCCTGCCACATGGCGCGCAGGGCGAAGCCCAGCATGGCCAGTACGACCCCCAGGAAAATGATGCAGAGCGCCGCATCAATGCGGTCATTGAGGATGACCTGCTGCATTTGCGCCAGGTCCTTGGCCGGCGCCAGCACTTCGCCACGCTCATAGGCCGCGCTGAATTTATCGGCATGGGCGAGGAAGCCTATCTTGGGATTTTCATGGAAGAGTTTCTGCCAGCCACCGGTGAGCGTAACCACCAGCAGGATGAAGGCCGGCGTCAGCGTGACCCAGGCAAAGCGCTCGCGCTTCATCTTGAAAAGGATGGTGCTGGCCAGCAGCAGGGCAATAGCCGCCAGCATCTGGTTGGCAATGCCGAAGAGCGGCCACAAGGTATTGATGCCGCCCAAGGGATCAACCACACCCTGATAGAGGAAATAACCCCAGCCACCGACGCAAATCGCCGTAGCCAGCATATTGGCCGTCCAGGATTCCGTCTGCGCAAATGGCTTGTACACGCCACCCAGCAGATCCTGCACCATGAAACGGCCAACGCGGGTGCCGGCATCAATCGTGGTGAGAATGAACAGGGCTTCGAAAAGAATCGCGAAGTGATACCAGAAAGCCATCATGGCCTGGCCACCAATCACATTGGACAGGATATGGGCCATGCCCACGGCCAATGTCGGTGCGCCGCCAGCACGGGAAAGAATGCTGCCCTCGCCTATGTCGGTCGCCATCTGCGACAGCATTTCCGGCGTCACTAAAAAGCCCCAGGAGGAAATCACCTGCGCCGCATTTTCCACCGTGGTGCCTATCAGGGCTGGCGGTGAATTCAGCGCGAAATAAACACCGGGCTCCAGCACGCAGGCGGCCACCAGCGCACTCATGGCCACAAAGGACTCCATGAGCATGGCGCCATAACCTATGAAGCGGATATGCGACTCGCGCTCCAGCATTTTCGGCGTGGTGCCGGAGGACACCAGGGCATGGAAGCCGCTGACCGCACCGCAGGCAATGGTGATGAAGAGGAAGGGGAAAAGATTGCCGGAGAACACCGGGCCGCTGCCGTCGATGAATTTGGTCAGTGCCGGCATTTGCAGATGCGGCTGCACGATGAAGATGCCTATGGCCAAGCCGACAATGGTGCCGATTTTCAGGAAGGTGGACAGATAATCGCGCGGCGCCAGCAGCAGCCACACCGGCAGCACCGAGGCGACAAAGCCGTAGCCGATCATGAGCAGGGCAATGGTTTCACCCTTGAGCGTGAAGAAAGGCCCCCAGAAGGGGTCGGCCGCAATATGACCGCCATACCAGATGGCTGCCATCAACAAGACAAAACCGATGACGGAAATCTCGCCTATACGCCCCGGCCGGATATAGCGCATATAAATGCCCATGAGCACGGCAATGGGCATGGTGGCGGCAATGGTGAACATGCCCCAGGGCGAATGCGCGAGTGCCTTCACCACTACCAGGGCCAGCACGGCAAGCAGGATGATCATGATGGAGAGAATGCCGATGCTGGCGATGACGCCGGGCACGGTGCCCAGCTCGGTCTTGATCATGTCACCCAGCGAGCGCCCGTCACGGCGCGTGGAGGCAAACAGGATGATCATGTCCTGCACGGCGCCCGCCATTACGACACCGGCCAGAATCCACAGCGTGCCCGGCAGATAACCCATCTGTGCGGCAAGCACCGGGCCTATCAGTGGGCCGGCGCCGGCAATGGCAGCGAAGTGATGGCCGAAGAGTACGAAACGATCCGTAGGAACGAAGTCCATGCCGTCGTTATGACGCACCGCCGGCGTGATGCGCGAGTCGTCCAGCTGCAGCACATTTTTGGCAATGAAGAGACTGTAGAAGCGGTAGGCAATGAGATAGACGCAGATGGCGGCCGTCATCAGCCAGACGGCATTGATGCTCTCGCCCTTGTGCAGGGCCACGATGGCCAGCGAGCCCGCCCCCAGCAAGGCGATGAACGACCAGATAAGCGTCTGCTTGATTGACTGCATGGATGCACCCTCTTCCCTGACAGGCTGAGAGCCTGTTTTGTTTTTCAAGGTCGAGGATAGTGGCATCCGCTCCCGGTCATGGGAAGTGGCCGAAACTCAAGCTGGAACAGGCTCCACGCGACTGATGCGCACCGGCACATATTTATGGAAAGGCGTGCGTGACAGCGGGTCACAATGCGCTCCCGAAGTCAGCCGGTTGATCTGCGGTCCGACCGGCTCGCTGTCGCCATAGCGCATACCGTAACCATGCGGCAAGGACACCACACCGCGACGCATGCCTTCATCGATTTCAATCACCACATCCACCCGGCCATGGCCAGAATCACAAACGGCGGCAGCGCCCTCTTCCAGCTGCAAGGCCACGGCATCTTGCGGATTCATGCGCATGGCGCCATGCGGATCGACCTTGCGCCAGGCCGGATCGCGGTAAATCTGGTTGGCGTTATAGCTGCGGCGCTCACCGGCCAGCAGAATGAAAGGAAACTCTGCGCCCGGCGCTGTTTCTGTTTTCAACGCACGCCACTCTTCCAGCATCTCCGGTACATCCAGATGTATGCGGCCATCCTTGTGCTTGATAAAGCTCCAGGTGTCGGCAAATTCATGACGGCTCATCACCACACCGGCGCGCTTTTCCAGAATGGCGCGGAATAGCCTGCTGCCCAACATAAGGCGATTGCCTTTGTGACCTGCCCGGCGCACAGCTGCCGTATGCTTTTGCGCGTAATCGATGGCCAGCGGTAATAGCACCGAAGCCGCTGCTCCATCCTGTGGCATGACCTTGCCCAGCGTGCGATAAATGATGGACGGAGCAAAGCGCACCCAGGATTTGTTTTTGGCCAGTGCTGCGGCCAGCGCCGCAAAATACACAAGATGCCCGGAGGCCTTGGGCTCACGACGCGCAATGCGAGTCAGCCAGGGAAAGCTTGCCGGAATGGCACCCATCTTTTCCAGGATGCGCGTATAGATTTCCGGCTCGGGCAGGGTTTCGCCGGCAGGCTTGAACAGCGGATGGCGCAGATGGAAAAAGTTTTCCGGGAACTCCAGATTGAAGCCTGTCGCTTCCCATTTCTCGAACTGCGAGGCGGCCGGCAAGACATAATGCGCCAGCCGTGCCGTTTCCGTCATGGCGACATCCACCACAACCAATAACTCCAGCGAGCTGAAAGCTTTTTCATAAGCAGCGGTATCGGCATAGGTCACTACCGGATTGGCGCTATCCACAAAAACGGCACGCACACGGTCTTCACCCTCATGCAGGATTTCATCCGGCAGGATATTGGGCGGAAATATGCCGGCAATAGGGAACATCTTGTGATGCGCCGTACGCTTGAATCGTGGCTTGCGCTCATCGGTATTGCCGATGACGGGAATGATGAAGGTGTGCAGATTATTCGTGCCCTTCTTACCGAAGTGGCCCGTCACCAGATACAGCAGTTTTTCCAGATAGCCGTTCAGTGTGGTGTGCAGGGTGTGCTGTATGCCGAGGTCTATACGCAGGCAACCTGCCTTGGCCTTGGCATAGCCATGCGCCACTCTTTCCACATCAGCCAAAGGCACATCGGCTCGCGCGACATATTCCGCTATAGGAATTTGGCGCAACATGGCCTCGACCTCTTCAAATCCCTTGCAGCGCGCCGCCAGGAATTCGCGATTGTGCAGATTGTCACGCACGATGATGGCCAGCATGGCGCTCATAAGATAAGCATCGGTGCCGGGTTTCAGCTGCAAATGGATGTCTGCCTGCTTGGCGGTTTCCGAACGGCGCGGATCTATCACCACCATGGTGCGATTCGGGTCTTTCTTGATTTCACGCAAGACATCGCGGGCATTGGGAATACCGTGGGCCTGATAGGGATTGCAGCCCATGAAGAGCACATAGTCCGAGTGCTCCACATCTTCCGTGGTGTGGCATTGCTGGCTGCCGAAGAGGCGGCCATTCACCCAGAAGTCGCCGGTTTTTTCCTGACCCAGCGCGGTGTAACTGAAATGGCTTTTCATGGCAGCGCGCACCTGACCGCTGTAAGCGCCACCCAGATGATTGCCCTGACCACCACCACCTACGGAAGCAAAGGCATTGCCGCCATGCTTTTCGCGGATGGCGACAAGACGTGCCGCAATATCATCCAGCGCCTCGTCCCAGCTCACGCGCACAAAACTGCCATCAGCCTGCCGCCTCTGCGGATACAGGAGGCGATCGGCATTCTGCTGGTAGTGCTGCAGTCGCGCCGCTTTCTGGCAGATATAGCCTTTGGAGACCGGGTGATCATCGTCACCTCGTATCTTCGTGAAATTGCCGTTTTCAATTTCAACGACGAGACCGCAATTACGTGAGCACAAAATACAGGCGGTCTTTTCGGTTTTCTTCACGCTGTCCATGGCGGTCTCTCTGGCTTATGGCTGGGCTGGCTTGTTGCAGGCTTAACGCAGGATCATGCAGGTGGCGGTGGCATGCGCGTACAGCTTGCCTTCGTCATCACGAATATCGCCTTCGGAAAACACCAGACGGCCACCGGCATTGATGACGCGGCCTTCCGCACGTAGCGGCGTATTGAAAGGCAGGGGCCGACACATCTTCACATTGAGGTCAGTAGTGCCATAGCTCTCGCCTGCTGCCAGCACGGTATGTGTAGCGCAGCCTGTGACCGAGTCCAGCACGGTTGCCGCAAAGCCGCCATGCACACCACCCAAGGGATTGGTGTGGGTTTCATTCGCCGTGACGATGAAAACCACGCGGCCTTTTTCCACAGACTCCGGCTGCATGGGAACTGTTTTGGCAATGGGCGCCGGCGGGATCAGGCCTTGGGCAAAGGCCTGCATGATTTGCAGACCGGTCATTTCACGGGGATTCATGGCAGAGCTCCTGAAAAAGCGAAGCTGGCGGCAAGGGCTGCGTTTATGATGCGGCAAGCTGGCAGGCCTTGAGCCGCCCCTGTACCATCCCCAGCAGAAGAATGTTCTAGAAGATTATTCTAATGACGAAAAGCCCGTCAAGCGATCGCCATCGCGTCATCATCGAGGCCGCCCTCGCCTGCTTCTCCCGCCACGGTGTGGAAGCCACAACTATCGACATGATTCGCGAGGCCTCCGGCGCCAGCGTGGGCAGCCTCTACCACCGCTTCGGCAACAAGGAAGGCATAGCAGCCGAAGTCTATATGCAGGGTCTGCGCGACTTCAGGGCAAGCCTGGAGAGCCGCCTGCCCGGCGTGCGTAATCTGGAAGACGCGGTGCGCGCTGTGATAGACGCCAATATCGACTGGATCGTGGCCAACCCGGACTGGGCCCGCTTCGTCTTCAATCACCGCATGGTGCTGGCCCAAGCCGACCGAGAAAAAGCCTTTGTCGAGGAAACCACGGCCAGCACGCTGAAATGGTGGGCCGACATGCTGACACTGCCCGGCGCGGAAGCCCTGGCCTCACGCAAAAGTCCGGTCTATGCCTCCGTGCTGACCGGCGCCGTTCACGATTACTCACGGCATTGGCTGGAAGGCCGTCGCAAGACCTCGCCCGACGCCCTGCGCGCCCAGTTTGCCGCCGCCGCCCATGCCGGTCTGCTGGCCTGTGCCGCCGCAGAATAAGCACTTACTCACATCAAAAAGCCCTGCCTTCAAGTGTTGTCCAGACAGCACTTGTGATTGTCGTTTGCTGATTTTCCAGCAGCCCCACCCTGCATTTTTCTCTGTTCTCCTTGCTTTCTGATGGCTAAAGCCGCGTGGCATGAGTTCTGCAATATTCCTATAGGTGATGCTTATCTATAAGCACTAACTATTTCTGGAATATAAGGC
>JAVHYE010000021.1:0-12826 GCA_031119295.1 Pedobacter sp.
GCCGGCAAAACCTGCCTCGTGCGCATTGCGCTGGGCCTGTTGCAGCCCGATGCCGGCCAGCGTGAAGTCCGCGCCGGCCTGCGCCTGGGTTATATGCCGCAGAAGCTGGGGCTGAACGAAGCCCTGCCGCTGGATGTACAGCGCTTTCTGGCGCTGGCTGCACCCCGCCTTGGCTATGCCGGCCTGGCGCTGGCACTGGAGGAAGTGGGGGCCGCTCATGTCATGAAGACTCCACTGGCCCGGCTTTCCGGCGGTGAGCTGCAGCGCGTGTTGCTGGCCCGCGCCCTGCTGCGTCAGCCAGATCTGCTGGTGCTGGATGAACCGGCCCAGGGCGTGGACATCACCGGCCAGGAAGAGCTCTACGCCCTGATTGCCCGTGCCCGCGACGAACGCGGCTGCGGTGTGCTCATGGTCTCGCATGACCTGCATCTGGTGATGGCGGCTACCGACCATGTGTTGTGCCTGAACCGGCATGTTTGCTGCGAGGGGCATCCCGAGTCAGTAAGCGCCCACCCGGAATATCTGCGTTTATTTGGCATGCAGGGCGCCAAGGGTCTGGCCGTGTACAGCCACCATCACGATCACCACCACGACGCCCATGGCGAGGTATGCACGCACGAGGGCCCGCATGAGCACATTTGAACTGTTCTGGCCGGCGCTGGCCGGCGGCCTGCTCGTGGCTCTGGTCGCAGGCCCCCTAGG
Source organism: Pedobacter sp. (assembly GCA_031119295.1). Taxonomy (GTDB): domain Bacteria; phylum Pseudomonadota; class Gammaproteobacteria; order Pseudomonadales; family Moraxellaceae; genus UBA2031. Next base: position 703 of record JAVHYE010000021.1, read on the forward strand.
CTCCCTGCTGGTCTGGCGCCGCCTCGCCTGGTTTGGTGACAGCCTGGCTCACGCTGCCCTGCTGGGCGTCGGCCTGTCCCTCTTGCTCAGCATTCCCGGCTGGGCCGGCATTGCCGGCGTCTGCCTTGTGGTCGCCCTGCTATTGGGAGTTCTGCTGCAGCATCCGGAGCTGGCCTCGGACACCCTGCTCACCATCCTCTCCACCACATCACTCAGCCTCGGCCTGATTGCCGTCAGCCTCAGCGATGTGCGTGTGGACCTCATGGCCTATCTCTTCGGCGACCTGCTCAGCATGGAAGCCTCCGACCTGCCCTGGCTGTTCGCCGGCACCATCCTGCTGCTGGGCCTGCTGGGTTGGCAGTGGCGCAATCTGCTGCTGGCCTCCATCAATGAGGAAATGGCCGAAGTGGACGGCGTGGCGGTGGGACGTTTGCGCCTGCTGCTGCTGATACTGCTGGCACTGGTGGTAACGGCTGCCATGAAGGTGGTGGGTGTGCTGCTCATCACAGCGCTGCTGGTGATTCCCGCTGCCGCCGCGCGCCGTCTCTCGCGCACACCGGAACAGATGGCCGTGCTGGCCAGCCTCACCGGCATGCTGGCCGTGTGCGCCGGTCTCGGCAGCAGTCTGCAGTGGGATATTCCTCTGGGCCCAGCCATTGTCGTGGCGGCGGCGGCGGCCTTCCTGCTCAGCCGGCTGCCCCGCATGAGCAGCTGAAAAATCCGCGTGCCGATGAAATGCAAAAGGCCTGCTAATGCAGGCCTTTTGCATTTCATGCCCCGCTTATTTCTTGAGCGGAAAACGCACGACACCTATTGATGCGTCAGGCGACGACGTCGGATTGGGATGCTCAGGCTCACCCGGATTTTCCGTGACGTGACCGCAGGCCACGCACTCTATCCACTCGCGCAGCATCTCACGGGTAAGCGTTTCCTCACGACAAAGCCGCACCTTGTCTTCCGCATTGCAATGCGGGCAGCGCGCGCCGGCAATGAACTGCTTGCGTACGGCCATGATTACTGCAGACCGGAGTGGCGCAGCAGGGCATCCACTTTCGGCTCACGGCCACGGAACTCGGTAAAGAGCTCCAGAGCATCACGGCTGCCGCCTTGCGCCAGCACAGTGTCACGGAAAGCGCGACCGACTTCCGGATTCATCACGCCTTCTTCTTCGAAACGCGAGAAGGCATCGGAAGAAAGAACCTCGGCCCATTTATAGCTGTAATAGCCCGCGGCATAGCCGCCGGCAAAGATATGGCTGAAGCCGTGCTGGAAACGATTGAAGGCCGGCGGCTTGATGACCGCCACGCGGGTGCGCACGGCATCCAGAACCTGCTGTACCGAACCCGGTTTTATTTCCGGCAGGGCATGGATTTCCATATCGAATGCCGCGAACTCCAGCTGGCGCAGCATCATGAGGCCGGACTGGAAATTCTTGGCCGCCAGCATTTTCTCCAGCAGGGCCTGCGGCAGAGGCTCACCGGTTTCCACATGCGAAGACATGATGGCCAGTGCCTCCGGCTCCCAACACCAGTTTTCAAAAAACTGACTGGGCAACTCCACCGCATCCCAGGCTACGCCGTTGATGCCGGAAACAGCAGCCACATCAATGCGCGTCAGCATGTGATGCAGGCCATGACCGAATTCATGGAAGAGGGTGGTGACTTCATCATGCGTCAGCAGGGCAGGCTTGCCATCCACCGGCGGATTGAAATTGCAGGTGAGGAAAGCCACCGGATTCTGCAGTGCGCCACCATCCACACGGCGACGCACACGGCAATCCGCCATCCAGGCGCCGCCGCGCTTGTTGGCGCGAGCATAGGGATCGAGATAGAAAATCGCTACCGGCTTGCCACCTTCGCTGATTTCATAGCTGGTGACATCGGCATGCCATTTCACGATGTCATGGCGTTCGCGTATGGAGAGTCCGTAAAGTTTTTCTGCGATCTTCAGCATGCCGGCAATCACTTTCGGTGCCGGGAAATACGGACGCAGCTGCTCCTGCGAAATGGAGTATTTCTTTTCTTTCAGCTTTTCGCTGGCAAAGGTCACATCCCAGGGCTGCAGATCGGCAATGCCCAGATCGCTGGCAGCAAACTCACGCAGCTCGGCCAGCTCTTTCTCAGCGCCCGGCTTGGTGCGCTGCGCCAGATCATCCAGAAAATCCATGACCTGCTGCGGGCTGGCTGCCATCTTGGGCACCAGCGACACTTCGGCATAGCTGGCATAACCCAGCAGCTGCGCCTCTTCATGCCGCAGCGTCAGGATTTCATCAATCAGTGCCGAGTTGTCATTCTTGCCGGCATTGGGGCCCTGATCCGAAGCACGCGTGACATAGGCGGTATAAACCTGCTCACGCAAATCACGATCCCGTGCATGCGTCATCACGGCAAAATAGGAGGGAAAATCCAGGGTAACGCGATAACCGTTTTTTTCTTTCTGCTGTGCCAGTGAGGCCAGCAGCGCCAAGGCCGACTCCGGCAAGCCGTCGAGACGCGACGCATCCGACAGCAACAGCTCCCATGCCTGGGTGGCATCCAGTACATTGTCGGAAAATTTCGAGGAGAGCTCGGACAGCTTTTCCACGATTTCCGCAAAGCGCTTCTTGCCGGCCTCGGGCAGGCCTATGCCGCTCAGGCGGAAATCCCGCAGGGCATTCTCCACCGTTTTTTTCTGTGCCGGGCTGAAGCTGGCGAAGGCCGGACTGGACGCAATCTTTTCATACACGCGAAAAAGGGTTTCGTTCTGGCCAAGTTCAGTGCCATAGGCCGCCAATTTCGGCAGGGCCTCGTTGTAGGCCTGACGCCAAGCCTCGCTGTTCATCGTGGCATTGAGATGGGATACCGGCGACCAGGCCTGATCGAGGCGGTCCTGCAAAGCTTCCAGCACGGCCGGCACCGAGGCCCAGTCGGCTGCCGCCTTGCCCAGCGCTGCAATCACGGCACGGTTGTCCGCCAGGATGGCATCCAGGGCCAGCGCCACATGCTCGGGCAGGATGCGATCAAAAGGGGGCAGGGCATGGCTTTCCAGCAGGGGATTATTCATGGGAAATTCCGCTTCTTTCGCAGGCCCTCCCGGAATATTCCGTGGAGCCTGCCGTATCAGACCGTTTCGGGGATTTTTATATGGTGACTGCCGTCCGCCCACACAAGGGCATACAGCCGCAACTGGCCGAGAGTGTATTCGTGGACCCCACGGCCGTCATCATCGGCGATGTGGTGATAGGCGCGGACAGCTCAGTCTGGCCCTACGCCATCATACGCGGCGACATGCACCGCATACGCATAGGCGAGCGCGTCTCCGTGCAGGACGGCAGCGTGCTGCACATCACCCACGCCAGTACTTACAACCCGGATGGCTATCCGCTGACCATAGGCAACGACGTCACCATCGGTCACCAGGCCACCCTGCACGGCTGTACCGTGCACGACCGTGTGCTCATCGGCATGAAGGCCATGGTGATGGACGGGGCGGTGGTGGAAAGCGAGGTGATATTGGGCGCGGGGGCGGTGGTGCCACCGGGAAAGGTATTGGCGTCCGGCTTTGTTTATATCGGCAACCCGGCAAAAGCCGCGCGCCCCATCACCGAGAAGGAGCGCACTTATTTCACCTATACCGCCGCCAACTACGCCAAGCTCAAGAACGAGTATCTGGCGGAAGCTGCGAAATAAAGCCTTGCTTCAGCGCAGGCGCCAAGGCTTTTAACGCAAACGATAGGTGAGGCCGAAGGTCGTGAGACTGTCTTCGACTTCGCTGGGCCCGCTGTCGGTCTTGCTTTCATACGCCAGTGTCAGGCCCAGTACATCGGTGACATCCGCCGTCAATGCCGTGCGTGTACGTGCCACGGTGCCATTGGCACCCACTTCCACAGAAAGATCTTCGTTGAAGCGGGCATTCTTGGTGAACTGCCATTCGTATTTCAGAGCGAAATTACCCAGCGTCTCATTCTCGGTGTGGCCATTGCTCTCAAGCTTGCTGTAGCGCGAACCCGCACCGAAGTCGGTATTGAAGATCATGGTGTCGGTCTTGATGACATTGCGGCCATAACCGGCGGCGAGAAAAGCCTGGTAGGTGTAGAGCGACTGCAGGTCTTTTTCCCATTGCGGCTTCACGAAGAGATAGTCGCGCTCGGTGAAATTCCAGCTGGATTTTTCAAAAACGAGATAACGCTCTGTGGAACTCGCATCGCTGGATTTATCAGCCTCGTTCAGGCCTTCGGCATGAAACTGGTGTGTCCAGGCGCCCGCCTTGTATTGCAAATCCAGCAAGCCCTTGATGGTTTCCTTGTTGCTGCTGCCCGTGGATTTCACCCAGGCCGCATTGGCATCCATGGTGAAGGGCTTTTCTTCTGCCTCAGCCGCATGACTCCACACCGGCAACAGCAATAATGCCGGCAGTATTGCTCTACGCATTCCTCAGCTCCTTTACAGCTACTGCAAAAAATCAGCTGCCCAGTTCGCTGCGCAACTCCGCCAGCACACCGGCCGTGGCCGGTCTTTGCTGACGCCACAAATAAAATGCCTCTGCTGCCTGTTCCACCAGCATGCCAAGCCCATCACGCGTCTTTGCGCCGCGCTGCGCCGCCCATTGCAGGAAAACTGTAGGTGCTGCGCCATACATCATGTCGTAGGCAAAAGCGTCAGGTGCAAAAAGCGCATCAGGCAGGGGAGGGAGCTCACCCTGCAGGCTGGCTGATGTGCCATTGATGACGAGATCGAATTGCTGGTCGGCCAGCGCCGCAAAACTTGCTGCCGTGACCGGACCTTCATCCGCAAAAAGCAGGGCCAGTTGTTCCGCTTTTTCCGCCATACGATTGGCAATTACCAGACTGGCGGGTTTTTCTGCCAGCAAGGGGCCCAGCACACCACGCACCGCACCACCAGCACCCAGCACCAGCACACGCCGTTGCCCGATAGCGACAGCCGCATTGGACAAATCCCGAACAAGACCGACGCCATCAGTATTGTCGCCGTAGAGGCGTCCATCCTTGCCGCACAGCAGGGTATTCACCGCACCGGCTTTTTCTGCCCTTACACTGCGCACCGCGGCCAGCCGCCAGGCCTGCTCCTTGAAGGGCACGGTGATATTGCAGCCACGGCCACCTGCAGCAAAAAAATCACGTACGTTCGTCTCAAAACCATCCAGGGGTGCAAGCTCGGCGGTATAGCTGATTTCCTGACCGGTCAGACGGGCAAATTCGCGCTGAATACGGGGGGATTTGCTGTGGGCAACAGGATTGCCGAACACACAATAGCGATCCATTATCGACTCCTTTGGCCCGCGAGCTTTACGAAGTTGCGCCGGGGCGTCAACTGAGAATGCGTTGTCTTGCCGTCACAGAGCGGCGATGAAGTTTGAGGGGGATACTCTGCATGCGCTGTTTCCGCCAGTTTTTCGCCACGCTGAGCGTGGTTTTGATGGCCCTGTTTGCAAGCACTGCTCAGGCGGCTGCCAGTTTTGAAGAGCTGCAATCTGTACAGGATGGGGGTTACCGCATCACCAGCCAGCTATTCATGTACACCATTCTCGAGAAGGCAGGTGAGCGTCGCAAAGATGTGAACCGTCTTATCGGCGTGCTGGACCCGCGTGTTGCGGCGCTGGGCGACAAGGATGTAACAGCAAGCTGGCAAGCCCTGCGCACATCGGTCGCCAATGACCCCTATTACAACGGCGAAGTGGCGCAGCAACAGCTCTACACCATAGAAGACAATGCCACACGCCTTGCCCAGGCACTTGATCGCCTGATCCCGCCCGGCACTGATCCCAAGAAGCTGGCCGTGCATGACCTGATCAGCCGCATGCATGTGATGATGACGATTTATCTGCGCAATAGTGCCGATCCGGTTGGCGGCGCCAATTATTCCGGCGTCAATCGTGAAGTCGCACTGGAAACCCTGCCCGCCGAATTCACCGCCAAGCTGGCCGCCATCGAGAAAAGCCAGCCTGCCATGGCGCCGGTGATTGCCAAGATCAAACCCAAGTGGTCCTTTCTGAGCCCGCGCATTTCCAACTTCAATGAAAAGACGGTTCCCTATCTGGTCGACATCTATGGCCGCCAGATCATAGACCTGCTGGTAGTGGCAACACCTAACTGAAGCGCAGCATGAACAATAAAAAAGCCGGCATCTGCCGGCTTTTTTGTTGCGTGCCTTCACGCCCAGTCCTGGGCCTTGAGATATTTCTCGTACAGCGCTGCCTCGGCACTGCCGGCCTCCGGCTTCCAGTCGTAGCGCCAGCTCACGAGATTGGGCAGGGACATGAGGATGGACTCGGTACGCCCGCCCGACTGCAAGCCGAACAGGGTGCCGCGATCGTAGACCAGATTGAATTCCACATAGCGGCCGCGACGATAGAGCTGGAAATCGCGCTCACGCTCGCCATAAGGCGTGTCTTTGCGACGTGCGAGTATGGGCTGTATGGCAGCGATATAGCCGTCGCCTACTGCTCGCATGAAAGCAAAAGACTTTTCCGCCCCCAAAGCATTCAGATCATCATAAAAAAGACCGCCTATGCCGCGCGGCTCATTGCGGTGCTTGAGGAAGAAATACTCGTCACACCATTTCTTGTAGCCGGCATAAACGTCATCACCAAACGGCGAGCAGAGATCACGTGCCACGCCATGCCAGTGCCGGCAATCTTCATCAAAGCCGTAATACGGCGTGAGATCAAAGCCGCCACCAAACCACCAGATGGGAGCCTGACCTTCTTTTTCGGCGATGAAGAGGCGCACATTGGCGTGCGAAGTCGGCGCATAGGGATTGCGCGGATGTATCACCAGGGAAACCCCCAGCGCCTGTGCACGGCAACCGGCCAGCTCGGGACGATGTGCCGTCGCTGAAGCAGGCATATTGCTGATATGCACATGCGAAAACAGCACGCCGCCTTTTTCTATGACCTCACCGTTCTCCATGACGCGCGAACGGCCACCACCGCCTTCAGCGCGAGTCCATTCATCCGTGATGAAGCGGCCACCATCCTCGGCCTCCAGCATGGCGCAGATGCGATCCTGCAAATCGAGCAGGTATTTCTTGACGGCAGCAATATCGGGAGCAGAAGCAGAACTGTTCATGAAACCTCACCGGGCTCGCAAAACGACACCACTGACGGCATCGCGGATTTCACTGGGACGGGCATCGCCACCCAGCGCACCGGGCAGGATGAAGTCCAGCTCGTCGCCGAACTCTGCCTGCACGGCAGCAGCACTCATCAGGGCCGGCTGGCCGCTGCGATTGGCACTGGTGGATACCAGTGGGCCGTCCCAGGCATTACACAGCTGCTGCACGCCAGCATGCGCCGACACGCGTATGGCCAGACTGCGATGCTCGCCACTCAACCACGACGGCGCATCCGTCACCGGCACTATCCAGGTATAAGGGCCGGGCCAGGTCGCCAGCACAGCATTACGCTGCACGGCATCCAGTCCCGCCAGCCATGACTCAACCTGACCTACCGTCGCCGCAATCATAATCAGGCCCTTGGCCTCGTTGCGTTGCTTCAGATCAAGAACGCGGCGCACGGCACGCTCGCTGAAAGGATCACAACCCAGACCCCATACGCCCTCTGTGGCGTAGGCAATGACGCCGCCGGCACGCAAGACCCGTACGGCTGACTGCAGATCGGTGGAGGAGGGCAGGGAAGAAGGGCTGGACGATTTCATGGCGGCGCAGTGTAACACCGCCACTCAGGCACGCTGCAAAGGCAGGGGCAAACGCTCGTAACCGCCGGGCACGGCCACAACCAGTCCCTCCATCTCCAGCACGGACAAGGCACTCAGTACCGCAGCAGCCGGCTGCCCCGTGGCGGCAATCAGCCAGTCGGCATGACGGCATTCCTGGCCCATGGCCTCCAGCACCAGCTGCACCTGCCGCTCCAGCCTGGGCCGCTTCGATTTTGGTGTCGGCGCCTCAACCTCATGATAAAGGCCCAGCATGGGCGGCAGATCGGAAAGAATGTGCCGGCTTTGTGTCACCATGGTGGCGCCTTCGCGTATGAGCTTGAGACAACCTTGCGACTGCGCATGATGGCGCGAGCCGGGCAGGGCCCAGACCATACGCCCCTGTTCGGCGGCCAGACGGGCCGTAATGAGGGAGCCACTTTCCAGCGCGGCTTCGACCACCAGCACACCGAGTGACAAGCCGCTGATGATGCGATTGCGACGCGGAAAATGTTGCGGCAGCGGCGGCGTGCCGGGCCTGAATTCGCTGAGCAGCAAGCCATCGCGCTCGAGAATGGCGGCTTGCAGACGTGAATTTTCACGCGGATAAACTTGATCGACTCCAGCTCCCAGGACCGCTATGGTTTTGCCTCCTGCACGCAGGCAGCCGGCATGTGCGGCTGCATCAATACCTCGCGCCAGACCGGACGTGATGACCAGCCCGCTGCTGGCCAGCTCAGCAGCCAATACTACTGCATCTTCGCGGCCATTCACTGAAGGCTGGCGACTCCCTACCAGCGCCACTTGTGGAAAATCCGTCAGATCGCCATTGCCGCGGAGAAAAAGCAGCGGCGGTGGATCGGCGATTTCGCGCAGGAAGCGGGGATAGTCGGCATCATCCAGCGTCAGCAATCGCTGCCCGGCCGCCTCAGACCAGGCAATATCCGCCGCCACGCCTTCATCCATTTCACGCTGCAACTCCGGATCTTTCCCCTGCCGCCAGAGCTCTAGTCGCCGCACTTTTTGTGGCGCCACACCGGCAGCACGCCAGGCGGCACCATCAGCCATCAGAGCTGCTGCCGGAGAAGAAAATACCTGCAAAAGAAAGTGTGCGCTTTGTGAGGATTGTTCAAGCAGGCGCCAAAGGCGCAGCCAGTCCGGCGCTGTTGCGGAGTCGTAGGTCGTCATGAGGCATCCTTGCCTGTAGTGAAAAAACAGCCGCCCAAAACAAAACGGGCCATCTGCAGTATGGCAGACGGCCCGTTGTTTATTGCCTCGAAGACTCAGTCGCCGCTGATGGGCGGGCGGACTTCGTCGCCGTTCTTGATCGCCGTGCTGGAGCGCAGGATCAGGGCATAGCTCACTCGCGAGAAGGTGCGGAATACCATGGCCAGACCGGCACGCTCGGAAGGTAGGCGAATCTTTTCATGTGTGGACTGGTCAGTGATGACGCCTCCCTTGCGGTAGATTGCAAAGGTATGGCCGGGCTTTACGCCATCAACTTCTCCGCGGCTGATCACGATTACGCTGAACTGGGCAGCAGACGCAATACTTCCGAAGACACGAATAATATGACCCGGTTTCACTCCCTCCGGATTGGAGGGGTTGAAAATGGAGGAAATCCGCTCCGCCTCATTAGGCAAGAGTTTGTCACCAGTACGGATTTCCTGGGTTGTACGCTTGACCTCCAGCGTACCGACCTCAGGCTCCAACGCAATCAGGTCGCCAAAACCGATATCTTCGGCCTCATAGCCTAGGACCTCGTTGGTAACAGGATCTACATAACGCTGCCCCGCACGATAGACACCGTAAGAGGCATCAGGCACCAGCAGCTTGTTCTTGTTACGCACATAGATATTGTCACCCGCGCCGGTCACCACATGATTGTCGGCTCCGGAAATCACATAGGGTGCGCGCTCCAGCTCTTCATTGCTGACCACACGAGAGCCATTGATGAAGCGCTGGATTTCCTTGAGGGGAATGGCAGGAATGGCCAGACTGAGCGGCAGCTCGCGAATCTTGGGCTTGAGCTTTACGGTTCCATCTGGCATCTGCACCGTAGTAGGCAACCCACCACCACTGGCGAGACGACCAGCGACTTCGGTGCAACCGCCACCTTGGTCTACTGCCAGCACGGCACGACCATCAATACGGCAGAGCAACAGTACATCACCCGGGTAAATCAGATGGGGGTTGTAAACCTGCTTGTTGGACTCCCAGATCTGGGGCCAGCGCCAAGGATCATTCAGATAGCGGCCGGCAATGCCCCAGAGGGTGTCGCCGGCAACCACGGTATAGCGTTCGGGGGCGGAATCTTTGACCTTGGGGGCCTCTTCGGCTTGCACCACACCCGCCAGCAGGCAGGCACTCACGATTCCCAGGAGACGTTTTTTCATTATGGTTTCCCTTATGGCACTGCCATGGCTGTGCTGCCGGCACGGCCTTCGCGGTCGCTTTTTCGGCATGCGGCCTTATAATGGGCCGAAGCGGCGTCATCCGCTGTGACGCAATCAGCAGACTTTTACAGTAACTTCATCACCTTAGCAAGCATACTTGGGAGACTACTCCAAGTAGCGCGGCCATCCGAACGGTCAAAAATGATTCTGCCCATCCTGGAGTTTCCCGATCCCCGCCTGCGTACCAAGGCCAAGCCCGTGGCCGTGGTCGATGACAGCATCCGCCGCCTCGCCGACGACATGCTGGAGACCATGTATGACGCCCCCGGCATAGGACTCGCGGCCACCCAGGTGGACCAGCATATCCAGCTCATCGTCATGGATCTCTCGGAAGAGAAGAACGAGCCGCATGTCTTCATCAACCCGGTGGTGACGCCGCTGGTGGAAGAAAAAGCCCCTTATGATGAAGGCTGCCTGTCCGTCCCCGGCTTCTACGAGACCGTGGAGCGCCCGGCCAGGGTCCGCATCAATGCCCTGGACCGTGACGGCAAGCCCTTTGAAATCGAGACTGACGGCTTGCTCGCCGTGTGCATACAGCACGAGATGGACCATCTCAACGGCAAGCTCTTCGTGGACTACCTGTCCTCGCTCAAGCGCGAGCGCATCAAGAAGAAGCTGGAAAAGCTGCACAAGCAGCAGGCCTGATACCCCCTCATGGACACGCCCTTGCGCATCATCTTTGCCGGTACGCCGGAATTCGCCGCTGAAAGCCTGAAAGCCTTGCTGCAACAGGGCGAGCATGACGTCATTGCCGTCTATACCCAGCCCGACCGCCCCGCTGGCCGGGGCCGCGAGCTCAAGGCCAGCCCGGTGAAAGAGCTGGCCTTGGCGCGCAAGATTCCTGTCTACCAGCCGGCCAGCCTGCGTACACCCGAAGCTCAGGCCGATCTCGCCGAACTCAAACCCGACCTGATGATCGTCGCCGCCTACGGCCTGCTCCTGCCCAAGGCCGTGCTGGATATCCCGCGCCTGGGCTGTATCAATGTGCACGCCTCGCTACTGCCGCGCTGGCGCGGTGCCGCGCCCATACAGCGCGCCATCCTTGCTGGCGACCGCGAGACCGGCATCACCATCATGCAGATGGACGAAGGCCTAGACACCGGCGCCATGCGTTATATGGAGCGCTGCCCGATTTCCACCAGTGATACCGGCGAAAGCCTGCACGATCGCCTCGCCCTGCTGGGCGGAGAGGCGTTGGTGGCTGCGCTGGACCTGTTGGTGAAAAACGAGCTGCCCAGCGAAAGCCAGAACGACGCCGACGCCACCTACGCACGCAAGCTGACCAAGGAAGAAGCCAAGCTGGACTGGAGCCTTCCAGCCGATGAGCTCTGCCGTGCCGTGCGCGCCTACAACCCCGTACCTGTAGCCTTTTCCACATTAGCCGGGCAGGTGGTGCGTATCTGGCAGGCAAGCGTGGCCACTGAAAAAACCACGGCACCCGCCGGCATGATTATCGGCGCCGATCGTGACGGCCTGCGTGTCGCGGCAGGCGGAGGCAGCGTGTTGCAGATAGAGACGTTACAACTGCCCGGCGGCAAAGCACTGTCCGTGCTGCAGCTGCTGAATGCCCGTCGTGATCAATTGGCACCCGGGCAGGTGCTGGGCGCATGAAGCAACACCATGGTCACCGCCCACAAAATCTGAATATCCGCGCTCTCGTTGCCCGCGCACTGGCACCGGTACTGGCCGGCCGCGAATCCTTGAGCGATACCTTGCCCGCCGTACTGAGCCAGGCCTCGGCGCAAGACCGCGGCCTGCTGCAGGCCATGGCTTTCACCACCTGCCGTCACGCCCTGCATTACCGCGAGCTGCTCAAGCCCATGTTGCAGCGCGCACCTGCTGCACCGGTGGAAGCACTGCTTTTGCTGGGCCTCGCGCAGTTGCGCGATCTGCGCATCCCCGATCACGCCGCTTTAAGTGAAACCGTGGATGCAGCGCGTCAGCTCGGACAGGAACGCAGTACCGGCCTGATCAATGCCGTGCTGCGCCGCTATCTGCGTGAAAAAGAAAGTCTGGA
>JAVHYE010000021.1:12926-17147 GCA_031119295.1 Pedobacter sp.
CCGATGGCGATGTGTCTGTTCAGGATGAGGCCGCACAGCTGTCTGCCTTCCTGCTGAACAGCCAGCCCGGCATGCGTGTACTGGATGCCTGCGCCGCTCCCGGCGGCAAAACCGCACATCTGCTGGAACACACGGAAAACCTGTCGCTCACCGCACTGGATATTGCGCCGGAGCGCTGCGCGCGTATCGAAGAGAATCTGCAGCGTCTGCGCCTCAGTGCAGACGTCGTGGCTGCCGATGCCGCAGCCGCGAAAAACTGGTGGGATGGAAATGCCTTTGACCGCATCCTGCTGGACGCACCTTGCACCGCCACCGGCGTGATCCGTCGTCACCCCGATATCAAATTGCTGCGTCGACCTTCTGATGTGCAACAGACGGTGAAGCTGCAAGCACAATTGCTGGCCGCCTTGTGGCCGCTACTCAAATCCGGCGGCGTCATGCTTTATGCCACATGCTCATTGTTGAAAGATGAAAACGAAAAGCAGATAGCGGCTTTCCTCGCCAAGAATTCCGATGCTGTTGAAATACCGATAGCCACAGAGTGGGGTGAAGCCCGCCCTCAGGGCCGCCAGCTTTTCACCGGCGAGACTGACGGTTTTTTCTACGCACTTATCCGCAAAAACTGATCACGCTTTTTCTGGTGTCTCCAGTACCGCCACAATCATGTCGGCCAGCGTTCGCACCAGCACTTCTTCGCGAATCATGGTGTTTTCCTGAAACAGGAAACGTATGCAGGTGAAGAGGGTGGAATTGATCAGCACATAAAGTTTGGCCTCCAGATCCTGCACAGGGTAGTCGCGGTAATTACGCAGGAAGTAGGGCTGGGCCATGGCGAGAAAAAGTCGCTCGATGGGATCCAGCAAGCGGTCCACCGGCAAACGGTTCCAGTTGCGCATAAGCTCGCTCAACACCGGGTCCGAACGCATGAGATGCAGACCATAGGCAATCGCTGTGGACGCCACCGCATGCAGGGACAGCTGATTAATCTGCACTACCTCTGCCCGACGCCGGAAATTCTCGCCCACCCCGCGCCCCATACGCTCCAGCAAACCCTCCACCAGCGCCTGCTTGTCCGGGAAATACTGATAAAGCGAACCGATACTGACGCCCGCCTGCTCGGCAATATGGTTGGTTGTGGTGTTATCCAGACCACGCTCGGCAATGGTGGTGGCGGTAGCATCCAGCAGCTTTTCCACCAGCTCGCGCGAACGCTTCTGTTGCGGGGGCTTTCTCATGGCGACCTTGGGATATAACAGTAAACGCGAGTTGAACGCGAGTAATTACTCATATTAGAGTGCCGCCACTCCCTGCTTCAAGCCACGCCATGCACAACGCCAGCCCAAGCACTCCAGCAAACCCAGCCCTGCATCCTGTTCCCGAGCGCGCTGTGCCCTGGGCCTATGTCCGTCTGCAATGGCTGCCGGCTTGGCTGGGTCGCCGCATTTTCGGCAAACCGCTGGCGCCCACCGCTGCAGAATGGCGGGCCGTGCAACAGGCGCTATGGCAGGGCGACCCCGCCATGGACAAGGTCGTGGCCTGGATGTTTGAAGGCAGCGCCCGCGACAACAAAGCGCTGTTCGAGCAAGCCCTGATGCAGGGTCTGGACAGCCTGGAAAATCCACCTGCTCCCCTGCGTGAATTCTTTGCGCGTATCGACAACCCGCCTGACTGGCTGAATCCACAGTTACTGGAGGAGGGCGCCCACGCAGCACAGCTGGGCGGCATGGTGGCTTTCTATGTGCTGCGCGATATGGCCCTCATGGGCGGCTATGTCTATTTCAACAGCATGAACCAGACACTGGAGCCGGCCGGCGCGCTGCACAAAGACACCTCACTGCGTCTCGGCGAAACGGGTAAGTGGCTGCAGGATGTCACCGAGCCGGGCGGGCTTTCCCGTTTCAATTCCGGCTTTACCACTACGCTGCGCGTGCGTCTCGTGCACGCCCTCATACGCCGGCAACTGCAATCGCGCCCGCAATGGCAATCGGAAAAATGGGGCGTACCCATCAACCAGATGGACATGCTGGCCACCTATCTTGCCTTCGGCCCGGTCACGCTGACAGGCTCACGATTGTTCGGTGTTCCTGTCGGCAAAAAAGAATCCGCTGCCGTGCTGCATATGTGGCGTTATATCGGCTGGCTGTCCGGGCTGGACGACCAATGGCTGGCAGAAACGGAAGGCGACGGTCTGCGCAAGCTCTATCACACCTTCCTGACACACCGTCTGCCGGATGAAAAAATCCGCATGCTGGGCCAGGCCCTGATGCGCGAGCCACTGCAGCGCCACCTGCCCGACATGGAAGACAAACCACGACGCGCAAAACTCAAACGCTGGTGGCTCTACCAACTGCATCTCAGCAATTCCGCACTCATTCTGGGGCCGGTGCAACGCCATCGTCTGGGCCTGCCCATGCTCATCGTCCCTTGGTATCCACTGCTCAGCGCGCCTTTCCGGTTTTGCAAACTCTGCTGGTATCGCTGGCGCGGTGGTGCCGCACTGGAACGGCTGACTCAGCAAGGGCGCGCACAACAGCAAGCCCTGCTGCGCAGCTATTTTAATACCCGGGAAATCGACATCATCCGGCCCGCCGCCGGACACCCCGCCAGCGTGGAGTGATGTTGCCGCCATTGCTGATGCGCCAGACCCACGGAAAGATTCGCTGTACAGACCAAGGGCACGGGCCGGGCGGTCAAGCCGCGACCCTGTCAGCACACTAAGCTGCGCCTCTATAACAACAAGAACCGGAGCTCCCGATGTCTCGGCTCGCTACTCTCTTTTCCACCACGCTGTCCTTGCTGGTACTGGCAACACCGCTGGCCGAAGCCGCTGCCTTGAAAGCGCCGACATTACCGCCTGTAGACAGCAAATCTGCGCCAGCGCCTCTGCCCAAGCCGGTGAATATCCGCTTCTGCATTTTCGACCCTGTCGGCGCGAACGGACAGATTGCCAATCTCGCCCGCGACCTTGCGCTGCAAGCACGCAAATGGAATCTGCTGGCCGAGATCAAGGTCTATCTGGATGAGCGCGTGGCCGCTGAAGACTTCAAGGCCGGGCAATGTGATGGTGTAGCGCTGACCACGCTGCGCGCGCGCCAGTTCAACAAGATAGTCGGCAGCATTGATGCGCCCGGCAATCTGCGCAATTACGCGGAAATGAAAACGCTGATACGCGCCATGGCCAACCCTGCCTTCCAACCCATGTCCATCACCGGACGTTATCAGGTGGTTGGTGTCGTCCCCATAGGCTCGCTGTTCGTGATGGTGAATGACCGCAAGATCAACTCCATAGAAAAAGCTGCTGGCAAACGTGTGGTCGTCCTGGACTGGGATCCTTCACAGTCGAAAATGATTTCCGCCATAGGCGCGCAGCCGGTGCCCTCTGACCTCACCAGCTACGGCGGCAAATTCAACAACGGCCAAGCCGACATCATTGCCGCACCGGCCATGGCCTATGCACCACTCGAGCTTTACAAAGGCATAGGCAAGAACGGCGGAATTTTCCGTTTCCCGCTATTACAAGCCACCGGCACCATCATTATCCGCCGCGACTTTCTGCTGCCCAAGATTCCGGATCTGGATGAGCGTATGTCCCAGGTCCGTGACTACGGCCTGCAATTCATCGACAGCTTTGTAGAAACGCTGACCGCTGCCGAAAAGGATATTCCGCAGCAGCTGTGGATGGATCTCTCCGCCGACGACAAGCTGAAATACGCACGCATGCTGCGCGAGGCCCGTATCAAGATGACGCGCGACGGCATTTACGATCCCTCCATGATGAATCTCATGAAGAAGGTGCGTTGCCGTCACGAGCCCTCCAATGAAGAATGCAGCACCTTCGACGAGTGAGCATGCAGGCATGAAACACATACTCCTCATCAGCACTGGTGTAGCCGCTCTTGTTACAGCGGGCGCTGGCATCATGCTGGAGAAACAGGCCAGCAAAGCTGGTGAATTGGCCCTGGCCAATTTGCGCCAGACCGGCCTCACAGTGGAAATGTCCCAGCCCCTGCATTGGCAATTGCTGCCACTGGGCCTCAAGAGCGGTGCGCTTGTCCTGAAAGCGGCCAATGGCGAGACCGTACTCAGCGCACCCTCTGTATTTCTGGCGCTGGGCCCCGGTGACATTTTCAGTGCAAGGGCAGGGGAGCTACGCCTGCAAGATGCCAGCTTCATTTATCGGCGTGCCGCCGATGGCAGCAGCAACTGGGATGCGCTGCTCAA
>JAVHYE010000021.1:17247-20412 GCA_031119295.1 Pedobacter sp.
GAGGGCCTGCAAAGCGAAGCCCTGAAAATCCAGGCCAGCTATAAAGCGCCGGGCATGACAGATGCCACAGCCAGCATCAGCACAGCCATAAAAACGGACTGGCGAGCCGACACGCTTTCTTTGCAAAAGCTTTCCTTGATCTCAGGCAACAAGCAGTGGCAGCTGGATGGTGATTTGAAAGCCAGTCTCGCTGAAAAATCACTGCATGCTGAAAGGCTTGTCATCCGCTATTCCACCAGCGATAAGTCGCCAGCCCGCGAACTCGACATCAGCAATCTTTTATTGTCCGCAAGCGGCGAAGCTTCGCAGCCCCAGCTCAGCCTGAGCGGCAATATCGGTGAAGGCCAATTCCGCATACCACTACAGGCAAAGCTCACTCCGGCCAGTGCCGATATCAAAGCCAGCCTCAGTGCCAGCAATATCGACATCAAGAATCTGCGCAGCTGGCTGGATGACAAGGAAGCCACGGGCCACCTTGATATGGAGGCCAAGCTGGAAGCAGCCGGGCAATCCTGGGAAGGGCTGCAACAGCAAGCAGCAGGCAATCTCAAACTGACGTTGCAGAATGGCTTTCTCGGCAGCATCAGCATCATGTCAGTCCTGCGTGAGCGTCTGCAGGGCTATGCCTCGCTATTACCAGAACTGGCACCTGACGACGGAAATGAAAAAGGCACAGCGCTGCGTGGCCTGGAAATGCAACTGAGCCTGAAAGAGGGCGTGCTCAGCACCGAAAAATTCCAGGCCGATATTGATCTGGCACGTGTGGCCGCCAGTGGCCGCTATGACAGCAAGTCCGGCCTTATCGACTATCAAGGCAAGCTGGATCTGGATCGTCGTCTTTTTACCGGCAAGAACGGACTGGAGCTGCCACTGCTTTGCCAGGGCAATATCAAGGAAGAACAGGTGGATTTCCTGGGCGGACTGGAAACCGACTGCAAAGTGGATGACAAAGCCAAGCAGGACCTGCTGGCGCGCGCCCTTATCAATCGCTTCCGTAGCTGAACATCACAAGAAGAATGAAAAAGAAAACGGGGATCGTCATGTCATCACGCTTAATTCTTTCACTGCTGGCCGCTTTCATGCTGGTCGCGCCTGTGGCACAGGCCGCAGAAGCAGCCGACCCTTCGCTGGCCGCTGCAGCCGCCATCAACAAAAGCCGTGTCGGCCTGCCACCTCCCCTGCCCAAGCCGGTGAATGTGCGCTTCTGCATTTTCGATCCCATGGGGCCGAACGGAAAAATCACGCAGACCGCCAAAGATCTGGCTGTTGCCGCGCGCGACTGGAATTTCATGGTCGACATCAAGACCTATACCGACGAGCGTGTAGCTACTGAAGACTTCAAGGCAGGGCAGTGCGAAGGCGTGGCAATTTCCTCTTTGCGCGCGCGCCAGTTCAATACCAGCGTAGGCAGCATCGATGCGCCGGGCAATCTGCGCAATTACGCAGAAATGAAAACCATGTTGCAGATGCTGGCCAATCCCGTGGTCGCCTCTCTGGCCATCAATGGCAAATACCAGATTGCGGCACTCATCCCGATTGGTTCCATTTTCGTGATGGTGAATGACCGTAATATCAATTCGATCGAGAAAGCAGCAGGCAAACGTGTGGTGGTCCTCGATTGGGACCCGACCCAGGCCAAAATGATTTCCGGCATAGGCGCGCAGCCGGTGCCGGCAGATTTCGCCACTTATGCCGGCAAATTCAATAATGGCCAGGCCGACATCATTGCGGCACCCGCCATGGGCTACAAACCCATGGAGCTTTACAAGGGCATAGGCAAGAACGGTGGTGTCATACGCTTCCCGCTGCTGCAGGCAACCGCCAGCATCGTCATACGCCGAGACCTTATCCTGCCGAAAATTCCGGATATGGATGCGCGCCTGACACAGGTGCGCCAGTTCGGTCTGCAATATATCGATGCCGTTTTCACACTGCTGAAAGATGCGGAAAACGATATTCCCAAGAAGGCCTGGATAGAGCTCTCCAAGACGGACCAGGATCGCTACTATAAAATGCTGCGCGAAGCTCGTATCCATATGACACGCGACGGCATTTACGACCCGGTGATGATGAGCCTGCTCAAGCGCGTGCGCTGCAAGCATGTTCCCTCGGATGCTGAATGCGGAACTTTTGACGAGTAAGAAATGACGGCAATAAAAAAGCGGGCATAGCCCGCTTTTTTATTGCCTGAATATTACTGCGCAGCAGGCGGCGGGAACTGCTCGAAAACCTGGTGCAGCTGGGCATCCACGAATTTGCGGGTAACCGGCAGCTTGACCGTGTCGTTGGCAATGGCGCGCCAGATGACATCACCCGTCTTGGCATTCTTGATGTCTATACGCAAAGTCGCCTGGCTATAGACCGGCTCCTGCTCCGGCGCCTCTTCAGAAGTTCCCTGCTTGGGCAGGACACGCCAGGCACCGTCGAAATAAGGCTCTATCTGGGTATTGGCCACTTGCGCACCCGGCTCGGTACCAGCCACCACAGAAACGCGGACATCCGGCTTGTCACTCTTGCTGAGTCCTTCCTCCTGCAGCTTCTGTTCAACGGCTGCGCGCAGCGCATCGACATTGGCCTGCTTCACCTTGGCACCGCTGGAGCGGATGATTTTCACATCATCGATCTTGTAGGTGGCAATGCCCTTGAAATCGGCATTACGGTCGGCCAGCACCTTGAAATCCAGTGCCTGTGCAGCAGTAGTGGCTGTCATCACCGCCAGCGCCACGATAAGTTTCCTGAACATTGCTTTTCCCTCGCTTTTTCTTGCTGTTGTTTTATGGAGCACTTGTAAATCCGTCAATCCGGAATCAGCCGGCTGGGTGCCGGCTGGGCCGGGGCCTTGTACCAGTCTTCCTTGGGCACCAGCACCACATTGTCTGGCTGCGCTTCGAAATTCGGCGACATGATCTGCACGCCATGGGTATTGAACTCGTCCTGTATCTCCGCATGCAGGGCGCTCAACACATCCAGACGCTTGAAGGGATCTTGCAGCACGGCGACCACTTCATATTCCACATAAAAATCATTCAGCGCCCTTTGCAGCACATGCGGGGCCGGATCCTTGAGCAGGCCACTGACGCGGGCGGCGGCGTTTTCCATCATGGCATGAACCTGACGCCAGGGTGTGTCGTAACCGATGGTGATCTTGGTGCCTATACGCACACC
>JAVHYE010000021.1:20512-27921 GCA_031119295.1 Pedobacter sp.
GTCACGAGATCAGGCAGGGCCGAAACAAAAGCCGTGCCTATACGCGCCAGCAGATCGAGAAGGAATTGCCCCAGTTGTTCGCCAAAAGGCTGGGTGATGGGGAACTGCGCCAGTACGAAGGTGAGCCAGAGATAGAAAATGCTGAAAAAGAGCAGAGCGATCAGTACCTGCACCACACTTTCAAAAAACTTGACCAGATAGCTGAACCAGCTCACATCACCATGCAGGCGCTTGGCAATGAAGGCCTGCAGTCGCAGCGTGAGAAAACCGCGCAGACGCCAGGCCAGCCAGGTGGCTGCCAGTGCCAGCGCGGTGGCAATGGCAATGAAGAGCAGGGCACGCCCCAGCAGCAGGGGGTCCTGCTGGTCGTGATAGGCCACGAAAGCGGCATCCATGTTTTTTTGCGCAGCCGCAGCAAGTGCTGCCATGTCCTTGTGCTCTTCCGGATTCACATCCTCCGGCAGCACCGTGAACAGCAGCAGATCACCGGCAAAAATGCCCAGGCCCTGCTGCGAGGCCAGCGACATGGGAACTACCGAGGTCTTCCTGGCGAGATGGCGGCCTTCAGCTTCTTCAATACGCTGGCGTGCACGATCGGCACGCTGCTGCGGCGTGGCACCGGCCAGATCACCGCGCATGACGACGATGCTGCGGCTCATATAGGTGAGCGTGGCTTCCGGGGATTTTTCCGCCGCGCTGGCAGCATTGGCCGGCAGGCTCAGCAGCAGGGTAGACGCCAGCAGGAAAAGCAGGGCCGAAAAACGCAGGGGTAGCAGGACAGACAGGCGCATGGTCATTTCCTTGTGACAGCAACCGCAAAAGAAACCGCTACAGCATAGCGGGCCCGGCCTGAAGCATTCAGGACAGGGCCCGCATTTTCTACCGCAATCAGCGCCCGACCAGCGAACGTGCAATCACTTCCTTCATGATTTCGCTGGCGCCGCCGTAAATGCGCTGGATACGCGCATCCACATAAGCACGAGCAACGGGATACTCGACCATATAGCCATAGCCACCATGCATCTGCAGGCAGGCATCGGTAACGCGGCCCTGCAGCTCCGTGGTGGAGAGCTTGATCATGGCGGCCTTGGGCACATCCAGCTTGCTCTCCAGATAGAGATCTATGCAATGGTTGAGGAAGGCCTTGTTGCATTCGATTTCGGTCTTGCACTGGGCCAGCGTGAAGCGCGTGTTCTGCAGCTGCGACAGCGGTGCGCCGAAAGCCTTGCGCTCGGTGACATAACGGATGGTGTCGTCGAGCACACCTTCAGAGGCATACACAGCCTGCACCGCAATATTCAGACGTTCACGCGGCAGCTCCTGCATCATATAGGCAAAGCCTTTGCCTTCTTCACCGAGCAGCGCATTCAGCGGCAGCTTCACATTGTCGAAAAAGAGCTCGGAGGTGTCCTGCGAGTGCAGGCCGATCTTTTCCAGCTTCTTGCCCTTGGCAAAGCCGGGCAGGGTGGTGTCGACAAGGAAGAGCGAAACGCCCTTGGCACCGGCAGCGGGATCGGTCTTGGCGGCCACGATGACGAGATCAGCATGCTGGCCGTTGGAAATGAAAGTCTTGGAGCCGTTCAGCACATAGTGGTCGCCCTGCTTGATGGCGCTGCTGCGTATACCGGCGAGATCGGAGCCGGCGCCCGGCTCGGTCATGCCGATGGCACCCACGGCCTCGCCGGAAATCAGCTTGGGCAGCCAGTAGGCACGCTGCTCTGCATTGCCGATATGGGCCACATAGGGCGTGACGATGTCGGAGTGCACAGACAGTGCGGTGCACAGGGAGCAGAAACCGGCCTTGGCCACTTCTTCCAGCACCAACGCGGCATAGGGATAGGAAACGCCGGCGCCGCCGTATTCCTCGCTCTGGTCTACCGCCAGCAGGCCGTTTTCACCCAGCTTCTGCCAGGCCTCGCGCGGCATCCATGACTCCTTTTCCCACTTCTCGTAATGGGGAGCGATTTCCTTCTCGAGAAAGCGCTTGACGTTGTCACGGAAGAGTTCGAATTCGGCGGGATCAATCACGGGGGCGGCGGCAGACATGGCTTGGACTCAAGAGATGGAAAAAACCCGGCGATTGTAACGGCTATCGCCCCGGGAGCAGTAGCGCCAAGGGGCCAGGACGGCGGCATTACATGACCACAAAGCAAGCAGCGCCAATGTCTGCCAGAATGCCGCCTGACCCCCATTCTCAGGAAAGCCTCACCCGTGACATTCCAGGGACTGCGCCTCAAGGGCGCACTGGCCTTGAGCTTCGGCCTGCTGGCCGCTGTGCTGGCCGGCTGCCTCACCGTCGTCATCGGCCAGCACGCCAGCCGCAACGAGCAGCAAACCGTACGCACCCGCCTGGCCAGCCTGGCCGAGGTCACCGTCCATGTGATGGACATGGGCATGTACGAGCGCATGCATGACATCGTCGGCCTGGCCGGCGTACAGCAGCTGCGCGAAAACCGCCTGCATGATGACAACCGCCAGTTGCTGGAAGGCCTGCAGTCAGGCATGCCGGACTATGTCTGGCTGGGCGTGGCCGACAGCGCTGGTCGCGTGCTTTACGCCACCCATGGCCTGCTGGAAGGCACGGATGTCAGTCAGCGCCCCTGGTTTGTGGAAGGCCAGCAGCGCCTTTATCTGGGTGACGTCCGCAATGCCGTGGCGCTGGCGCCGCTGCTGCCCAAGCGCGCCGACGGCAAGCCCTGGCGCTTTGTCGATATCGCCATCCCCCTGCAAGACCCGCAAAGCCAACCACTCGGCGTACTGGCGGCCCATCTTTCCTGGGACTGGGTGCGCGGCGTGGAAGCCACCGTCCTCACTCCGGCGCGGCGCAAGGCCGGCATCGAAATCTTCATCGTGAATGCTGCCGGGCAGGTCATCATGGCTCCGGCCGGTGTCACGGACACCCGTCTGCCGCCGCTGGAAAAGTTGGGCGATGCCTCCGCCTCCCTGCGCTGGCCGGACGGCCGCGAATACCTCACCGGCCTGCGCCAGAGCCAGGGCTACCGCGACTTTCCCGGCCTCGGCTGGAGGGTGCTGACACGGCAGCCGGTGGACAAGGCCTTTGCCTCGGTACGCTTGCTGCAGACCTATATCATCGGCACCGGCGTCGTGCTGGCCGTGATTTTCGGCCTGCTCGGCATGGGCCTGGCCCACTTCATCAGCCGCCCCCTGATGCAACTGGCCCGTGGCGCTGACCGTATACGTCAGGGCGACACCCAGGGCCATCTGCCCGAGGCCGGCATCTTCCGCGAGACGCGCCAGCTGCGCGCTTCCTTTGAAGAGCTGCTGCAAGCCCGGCGTCATCACGAACAGGAACTGGCCGATCTCAATGCCTCGCTGGAGCAGCAGGTACTGGACCGCACCATGGTCATAGAAAAAGCCAACCAGCACCTCATGTCCGTGCTGGAGGAACGCATCAAGCTGCAACTGCAGTTGGAAGAACTGGCCGCTACCGACAGTCTGACCGGCCTCTTCAATCGCCGCGCCTTCGACGAACGCGCCACCCTGGAAATGAAGCGGGCACAGCGCCAGAACCATCCTTTCAGCATCGTCACTTTCGATATCGACCACTTCAAGAAAGTGAACGATGGCTATGGCCACGATATCGGCGACGAAGCCCTCAAGCTTTGCGCCAGCACCTGCCGCGAGCAGCTGCGCGAAATCGATATCTGCGCCCGATTCGGCGGCGAGGAATTCATGATCCTGCTGCCGGAAACCGATGCCGACGGCGCACGCCAGACAGCCGAGCGCCTGCGCCGCTGCATTGCTGCCCTGGAGCTGCGCACGCCCAAGGGCCCCTTGAGTTTCACCGCCAGCTTTGGCGTTGCTGTACATGTGAGCGGGCAGGAGCTGGCCACCACCCTGCATCAGGCTGACCAGGCCCTGTATGCCGCCAAGAATTCCGGGCGTGATCGCGTGGTGGTGTTTTTCTGAGACGGAGTGTCTGGCCCAAAGCAGGGCCGCTGGATGCTCCGCAAGGAAAACGGTAAAACGGTGACCTTGTTCAGCGAGCCCACACACCATGTCTTTCCTGCTTGTCTTCATCGCCATACTGATAGGCGTCATCGTCATCCAGGCCACCATCACCATGTTGGCCGCCTGGGGTATTACCGGCCGCCGGCCCACCCTGGGCTCAGTCATCAAGGCGCTCTTTCTCTCCGGCATCGCCTATCTCATCACCGCCGTGCTCATGGCCTTCCAGGCCAAGCATCTGCAAAGCTTCGGCCTGCCCATGCCACTCGTGCTGACCATCGTGGTGATGCTGCCCTTGCTGATTTCCTGCTGGGTATTTGCCGACTGCCTTGACGTCAATATGCTGCAGGCCTTCGCCATCAATCTGCTGGTGGGCGCCATCTATATCGGCCTCGCCATTTTCAGCGCGCCCTATGTTCCACCGATGCAGAACGGCCTGCCGAAAACGCAGTTCACGCTGATAAACAGCAATACCACTGCGGAGCTCTCCCATGCCTGAATTCGTACGCATCACCGAAGTCGGTCTGCGCGACGGCCTGCAGAACCAGTCGCATCACGCCAGCACGCAGGAAAAATTGCAGCTCGCCGACGCGCTGATTGCCGCCGGCATCAAGCAGCTGGAAACCGTGAGCTTTGTGCACCCGAAAGCCGTGCCGCAAATGGCGGATGCGGCTGAAGTCACTGCCGGCCTGCCGCAACAGGCTGGCCTCGACTACATGGCACTGGTGCCTAATCTCAAAGGTTATGAACGCGCGCTGGCGGCCGGTTACCGCCATATCGCCGTGGTGCTCTCCACCACTGACAGCTTCAATCTGCGCAATCTGAAAATGACACTGGCGGAAACCGAAGCAGTGTGTCGCGAAGTGATTGCCCGCGCCAAGAATGATGGTGTGGTCGCACGTGCCTATATCTCCGGCGCGTTTTCCTGTCCTTATGACGGCAAACAGCCGGTGAGCGTTGTGCACAGGCTCAGTGAAAGCATGATTGCGGCGGGCGCTACTGATATTGCCATTTCCGACACCATAGGCGCTGGCAACCCACAGCAAGTGAAAGACATTCTGACGCCCCTCGTCGCGGCGCATGGCGCGGAAATTTTCAGCCTGCATCTGCACGACACACGCGGCACCGCACTGGCCAATACCTGGGCCGGCATCGAATGCGGCATCCGGCACTTTGATGCCAGTGTCGGCGGCCTCGGCGGCTGCCCGTTTGCGCCGGGCGCCACCGGCAATGTCGCCACCGAAGATGTCGTGCACCTGCTGCACGAAGCCGGCTTTGAAACCGGCATAAACCTCGACCAGCTTTATGCCGCCGTGAACATTGCCGAAGCCATCACACAACAACCGCAAGGCGGCCGCTACACCCTGTGGCGGCGCTCGCAGGAACGTCGTGCTGCCGCACAAGCCGCTGCTTGTGCACCGCAGGATGCACGCGGCTAGTTACACAGAACCCGGCCACATCACATCTTGCGGCTGGCAGGGGAGGGAACCGTGGTCTATACCAAAACGGTCCGCCCCCTTTGCCTGAGGGGCTATCAGACACGACGGAGCCCGCCATGCTTGCCAACACCATCGTTCTCAAGAACATCGACCCCAAGAGCCTGCACCGGCAAATCCTGCAGCTGGAATCGCTGCACCGCGACCTTGACGACGGCAGCGAGGCCGACACTGTTGGCCAGACCGTACAACTGCTGCACACCATAGAAGAAGAACTGCGCCGTCAGGCGCGGGCTATGCACCAGCACTGAAGCATTCGCAAAAAAAAGGGCCTAAAGGCCCTTTTTGTTTTCTGTGTCACCAAACTATCAAGGTGCCAGCGAAGCCTTGTAATCCAGCGCATAGGCCAGCTTGCCCGGCTTGGTTGTGGTATCACCTACCGCCGGCATGGCTACGCTCAGCTTGTTGTACTCCTTGGTGACAAAACCCGTCAGGCCACCAAGACTCGCTCCGGTCTTGCCAGATGCCAACTCACCTCCGGCATTGGTGGCCGTCACCATGGCATTGGCTGTATTACTGACCGCCGTCAGATAATCCGCAAAGCTGGTGCTGTCCGTTGGCACCATCAGCGGCACCTGCAGGCTGCGCATCCAGTCTTCCCAGTAGAATTCCAAGAACTCCGTACCGCTGGGTGGCTGCACATAACCAATGTCACGCGTGAAATAAATCAGCGAACGGTAGCGGTCATTATGGAACCGGCTGAGACCCAACTGTGTCGGAAGCTGCGCTACCGTAATGCTGTCATTGTTGGCCGTGCTGCCATCTTTCAACCAAACATTGTTCGAGCTTTTCATCTTCTGCCAGAACTCGTCCATGGCCTTGCTATTGCTGAAATTGGCCGTGATCTTCACCCACACCTTTACATCCGGGCCACCACCAAACATTTTACCAAGACTGCCAGCCTCCCAGTATGACGTGAAGGAGTGATGGCCGTCGGTGAGATAGAGCTGGCCATTGGGGCCGACTACAGCCGACTTCATGGTGTTGGCATCATTGAACAATGGCTTTGCGCAAGTGAAGGTAGAAGGATCATTGATGGTAGGGTTGGCTCCTACCGCACTGGCCTCCTTGGCGCCCATATCTTCGCAGTAATCACCGAATATCTTGTTGATGGCGCCATCGGCAGCCTGCAACTGCAACTTGTAGCGCCCCAGCTTGTAATAAATCTGGTCGTAACCGATGGCAGGTTGCGTCGGGTGGAAATCCGAGAGCTTGGCAAATACCAGATCACCGGCCTGCGCATAACTGTAATTCTGCTGGAACTGAAGCACCGGCTTGGCCAACTTGATCAGCCAAAGCTGGGTACGACGCTGCGAGGGATCATTGCCTGTTGCCTGATAGCTGTAGACCTTGTCCGTGCTGCCGTCAGACACCTTGCCATTCGTGGTGTCCACATAAAGCTTGGTGGCATCTGCAGCATTGCCATCGGCATCATGGGCATCCACGCCCATGCCGAAGTCATCGTCATTGATGAGCGCAATGGTCTTGTCGTCCACCAATGCCAGCCCTTCAGCTTTTTCCAGCAGCCAGCCGTAATCACGCATATCACCAATCAGGGTTTTCTGCGCCGTCTTCACACCGGCATTGATAAGGCCTGCTGTGGTGGTGATGGTTTCCAGCTCCAGTGCACCATTCATGACACCGGAAATATCGCTGGCGGCACTGATGTCAACGAGGAAAATCTTGTTGTGTATCAGATTATCCTTGAAGGCACCCTGCTCCATGATGAGGAAATGCGTGTTATCCACCGCCACCAGATCACCCAGCTTGGCTTTGCCGGATTTTCCATCCTGCCAGTCAGCAGGACTCAGCGGATAGGCAAAAGTTTTTGTGGTCGGCGTGGCTTCGCCACTGCTGCGATCAATTTCCACAATACGCGTGAACAGGGCCTTGTCTTTTACCGACTTGCCGCCTGTCACTGCATCCGGCACATCCAAAGTGGAC
>JAVHYE010000022.1 GCA_031119295.1 Pedobacter sp.
TGAGGCACGAAATTGCAGGGGCGGTGCCGGTTGTCCAGCTGCTCGCCGATGATGCGGTCCCAGGCGGTGCGGCAGGCATTGGTGGAGCCCGGCACACAGAAAATCACGGTGTTGTTGGCCAGCCCGGCCAAGGCGCGCGATTGCATGGTGCTGGTACCGATTTCTGCCAGCGAGAAATGCCGGAAGACTTCGCCAAAGCCGTCGATTCCCTTGTCGAAAAGTATGCTGACCGCCTCCGGCGTGGAATCACGCCCGGAAAAACCGGTGCCTCCCGTGGTGATGACAGCCTGCACGGCCGCATCGGCAATCCAGGCCGAGAGCACGGCACGTATCTGATAGATGTCATCTTTCACGATACGTCTTTCATGCAACTGGTGACCCGCCTCCGTCAGCTTTTCCGCCAGCAGCTGGCCGGAAGTATCGCTGCGCTCGTCACGCGTATCAGAAACTGTCAGCACGGCAATATTGAGAGCCACAAAGGGCTTGGGGGTGTTGTCTTTGCTCATGGAGTTCTCGTCCGGGCTCAACCGCCCGTCATGTTCATGAAACGGACGATCTGCGGCCTTTCCTGAAGATCGAAATGATGGCGCTCGGGCTTGAGCTGCATGGCCGCGATGATGGCAGCACGCAGAGCCTCATCATCAGCACCCTCTTCACGCATGAGATGACGCAGATCCAGGCTGTCTTCATTGCCGAGGCAAAGCAGCAGGCGCCCTTCCACCGTCACGCGCACACGGTTGCAGCTTGCGCAGAAATTGTGACTGTGCGGCGAGATGAAGCCGACACGGCTGTCACTGTCAGCAAAACGGTAATAGCGCGAGGGGCCGCCCGTGCTTTCCGTGCTGGGCAGGAGCTGGAATTTTTCCTCTATACGCTCGCGCAGCTCGTCGCTGGACACAAAAACCGCAGCCCTATCATGCTCACTGATTTCGCCCAGCGGCATTTCTTCAATAAAGCTGATGTCGCAGTGCTGCTGGCGGGCAAAATCCACCAGCTCCAGCACCTCGTCATCATTGCGGCCGCGCAGGATGACGCTATTGATTTTTGTACGCTGGAAACCAGCTTCTTGCGCCGCCTTGAGACCGGCAAGCACGGCAGACAGATCGCCGACACGGGTAATCTCGCGAAAGCGCTCAGCACGCAGGCTATCGATACTGATATTGAGACGCTGCACGCCAGCCTGCTTGAGATCGGCAGCCATAGTGGCGAGACGCATACCGTTGGTGGTCAGCGCCAATTCACGCAGGCCGGGCAGGCCGGATATCTCATTCGCCAGCCAGGAAAGATTCTTGCGCACCAGGGGCTCACCGCCGGTAAGACGGATTTTTTCCACACCCAGACTGACAAAAACGCGGGCGATACGCGCCAGCTCCTCCAGCGTCAGCACTTGCTGGCGTGGCAGGAAAGTCATGTCCTCCGCCATGCAGTAGACACAGCGCAGATCACAGCGATCCGTCACCGACAGCCGCAGATAGCTGATGCGACGCCGGAAGGCATCGGTCAGTTCAGGGCTGTTCGGGCGGAAAGGCGCATTCATGAGGGCATTGTCGGGACTTGCAGCGCCAGTGGCAATCGCCACAAGAGACTCAGTCCTTGTCCGGACGCTCGGCATGCTTGGCCTCTACCCAGAGCGCTTCCATCTGCTCCAGCGAGGCCTGGTCAAAGGGCAGTCCGGCAGCAGCCAGCCTGTCCTCGATATGGGCAAAGCGGCGCTCGAACTTGGCATTGGCCCGCTTCAGGGCCATCTCGCTGTCCAGCTTGAGATGACGGGCCAGATTGACCACGCAGAAGAGCAGATCGCCCAGCTCGTCTTCCTGGGCTTCGCGACTGCCCTGCCCAGCTTCGGCCGCATCCAGCTCGGCCTCCACCTCGTCCAGCTCTTCACGCAGCTTGGCAATCACCGCGCGCGGGTCATTCCAGTCAAAACCAACCTTGCTGGCCTTCTTCTGCAGCTTTTCGGCACGCATCAGTGCCGGCAGGCCGGCCGTGATGCCATCCAGCACACGCACAGCCGTTTCACCTCTTGCTGCTTTTTCCGCTTTCTTGATGGCATCCCAGTTGGCCACCACCTGCTGACTGGCTATGTCCGTACTTTCACCATCAAGCTGGCCGCCAGGAAAGACATGCGGATGGCGCCGTATCATTTTCTCGGCAATACCGCGCGCTACATCTTCGAAGTTGAAAGCCTGCTGCTCGCTGGCCATCTGTGCATGGAAAACCACCTGCAAGAGCAGATCGCCCAGCTCTTCTTCGAGATTACGCAGATCATTGCGGGCGATGGCATCCGCCACCTCATGCGCTTCTTCCAGCGTATAAGGCGCGATGGTGGAAAAATCCTGCTCCAGATCCCAGGGGCAGCCGCGCTCGGGGTCACGCAGGCGCGCCATGATGGCCAGCAGTTTTTCCAGTGATGAAGTCATAAGGAAGTCTGGCGAAAAAGCATCTCAGCGCGTCGCACGGCGCGCCTCGATGACATTGGGCTGCTGTTCAATCTTGGCCAGCAGGCGGCCCAGTGCATTCAGGCTGCCGACTTCCACCGTGATCAGCATGGTGGCCGTGCCATCGCTCTTGTCCGAGCGCGTCTGCACGCCAGTGACATTCACATGCTCATTGGCCAGCACGCCGGTGATATCGCGCAGGAGACCGGTGCGGTCCCAGGCACGCACATGGATATCCACGGGATAGACGGTGGATTCCGACTGATTCCACTGCACACCGATGACGCGATCCGGCTCTTCCGCCTCCAGACGCATGAACTCCGGGCAACCGCGGCTGTGCACGGAAACACCGCGGCCATGCGTGACATAGCCGACGATGGGCTCGCCCGGAATCGGCTTGCAGCAGCCGGCAAAATTCGTGAGCAGATTGCCCACGCCTTCGATGATGACGGGTGAATTGCCCATGCGCTGGCGCGGCCTGGCCACCACTTCCTGCGGCAGCAATTCCTGCTGCGGACTGGAGGCTTCCACGCGCACGCCCAGCAAATTGATGACCTGGGCCACGCGGATATCGCCCGCACCTATGCCGGCCAGCACATCTTCACCGGCGCGCACATTGAGTTTGGGCGCAATGGTTTCCAGCTCGCTGCGCTGCAGTGGCAGGGCCAGACGCTCGAATTCCTTTTCCAGCAGCTCGCGGCCTTCGGCAATATTCTTGTCGCGGTCCTGCAGCTTGAACCAGTGCCGCACCTTGGCCTGCGCGCGCGAGGTATTGAGATAGCCCAGCGAGGACGACAGCCAATCACGGCTGGGGCTGCCGCCCTTGGTGGTCATGATGTCCACCTGCTCGCCGGTCTGCAGCTTGTAGTTCAGCGGCACGATACGGCCATTCACCTTGGCGCCACGGCAGGCATTCCCGATTTCCGTGTGCACGTGATAGGCGAAATCCAGCGGTGTGGCACCGGACTGCATGTCGATGACATGACCGTCGCGCGTGAACACATAGATGCGTTCGTCGTGGATGGCGTGATTGAGCTGCTCGGCAAAATCATCGAGCTGCGAATCCCCCATGTCCTCATGCCATTCCAGCACCTGACGCAGCCAGGCAATCTTGCCTTCATAGCTCGCATCCTTGCCGGCACCCTTGGCGGCCTGCGCACCTTCCTTGTAAACCCAGTGCGCGCAGACGCCGAGCTCGGCTTCTTCATGCATGGAGAAGGTACGTATCTGCACTTCCAGCGGCTTGCCGGCCGGACCGATCACGGCCGTATGCAGGGAGCGGTAACCGTTTTCCTTGGGGGTAGCGATGTAGTCATCGAATTCGCGCGGGATATGCTTCCACAGCGAATGCACAACGCCGAGAGCGGCATAGCAGTCGCGCACTTCCGGCACGAGTATGCGCACGGCACGCACATCATAGACTTCATTGAAGGAAATCTTCTTGCGCTGCATTTTGCGCCAGATGGAGTAGATGTGCTTGGCGCGGCCGGTGACATCCGCCTCCATGCCCATGCGCCCCAGCATGTCCTTCACGGTCTTGATGACGTTCTGTATGTATTCATCACGCTGCAGACGCTTTTCATCCAGCAGCTGCGCGATGTGCTTGTAGGCCTCGGGCTCGAGATAGCGGAAGGACAAGTCCTCCAGCTCCCATTTGATATGTCCTATGCCAAGGCGATGCGCCAACGGTGCATAGATATCGAAAATTTCGCGGGCCACACGATGACGGCGCTCGGGGCTGGCTTCCTTGATTTCGCGTATCGCATAGGTACGCTCAGCCAGCTTGATCAGGGCCACACGCACATCGTCGATCAGGGCCACCAGCATGCGGCGCACATTATCCAGCTGCTGCTGGTTCTGGCCGAACTGTATCTTGCGTGCCGGATTGATGACCTGGCTGATGGCCGCCATGCGCAGTACACCTTCAATCAGGTGCGCGATATCCGGCCCGAATTCTTTTTCCACCGCCAGCTGCGTGGTCTTGCCTTCACGCACACCGCGATACAACACTGCGGCGGTGAGCGACTCCTGATCCAGCTTCAAATCAGCCAGGATATCGGCCATGGCCAGGCCGGTGAGGAAGCTGGACGAGCGTGAGGTCCAGACATTTTCCTGGGCGGAATTTTCGCGATCTATCTTTTCCGCAAACTCGCAGGCGCGCTTGAGCGCCGCGACATCATGCAATGCCACGCGCGCCTGTATGCGGACCAGCCAGGCATCCAGATCGACGGAGCCGTCTGCCTTGAGCGGATAATCTTCGCGAACCTTGACCATCGTTAACCCTTATCCAGCATCACTTCTTTTCAAATACGGCAATCGATTCCACATGCGTGGTGTGGGTGAACATATCCATCACACCTGCTTTGAGCAGCCTGTAACCCGCCTCTTTCAGCAGGCCGGCATCGCGCGCCAGCGTGGCCGGATTGCAGGACACATAGACCACGCGCTTGGGCTTGAACTTGGGCAGGTATTTCACCACCTCTTCAGCCCCACTGCGTGCCGGGTCTATCAGGATGCGATCAAAACCCTGTTTGGCCCAAGGCTGCTGCGAGAAATCCACAAACAGATCCTGTGCATAGAAGGATACGTTTGTCAGACCATTGCGACGCGCATTTTCCGTGCCGCGATCTGCCATGGTCTGTATGCCTTCCACGCCTATGACTTCCTTTGCCCTGGTGGCCAAAGGCAGGGTGAAATTGCCCAGACCACAGAACAAGTCCAGCACCCGGTCTTGCGGCTGCGGATCGAGCAATTCCAGTGCCAGATTCATCATGCGGCGATTGATGCCGGCATTGACCTGGGTGAAGTCCATGGGGTGAAACGCCATGGTTAAGCCAAAGTCCGGCAAGGCATAGTGCAGCCTGTCTTCACCATCGGCCGGATACAGCTTGTACACCGTGTCATTGCCACCCGGCTGCAGATACAGATGCCAGCTGCGGGCCGCGCAAAAGGCCGTGAGCGCCGCAATATCGCTGTCCGGCAGCAGGTCCATATGGCGGAAGACCAGCGCCACATCCTCATCACCGGCGGCCACTTCTATCTGGGGAATGCGGTCGCGCATTTCCAGACCGTTGATCATCTCGCGCAGCGCCATGAGCTCATGACCCAGACGTACATCCAGCACTTCACACTGCCTGATGTCCGCCAGGAAGTTGGATTGCTTTTCCCGGAAGCCCACCAGCAGCTCGTCTTTCTTGATGACGAACTTCACGCCCAGACGCGCCTTGCGGCGATAACCCAGCTCGGCATCCAGCAAAGGGGGCAGCCATTCTTCCGGCTCGATATTGCCGAAGTGACGGAACTGCTCGGCCAGCACGCCCTGCTTGAACTGTATCTGCGCCTCACGCGACATATGCTGCAGCGAGCAACCACCGCAAATACTGAAATGGGCACAAGGCGGCGTGACGCGATCAGGCGACGCGGACAATACGGCCTCGGTGCGCACCTCATCGTATTTTTTATGGGTAGCAATGTAAGTGGCGCGCACGGTCTCGCCGGGCAGCGCGCCCTCCACAAAGACCAGCTTGCCATCAATACTGGCAATGCCACGGCCTTCATGGCTGAAGCGGTCTATCGTCAGTTCCACCGGCGGGCGCGCCCGCATTTTTTCACGTCGTGTCATACAAGCATCTGGCTGGCTGCTGCCTGCATCCACAGGCAGTGGCTTTCAAGGTTTCAGGCGGCGGAATTCTTTTCCCATGCCTCAAGGAATTCGGTGAAGTGCGGCTTGGCCTCTTTGCGCAGCAATAGCTTTGTCAGCTCCAGCTCTTCTTCATAGGCGCAGGCATCCAGCTGGCCGCGCATGAGCTGGAAGCGCAGATAGACCAGCCAGGTATTGAGCACATCGGTTTCGCAGTAATTGCGTATGCCGGCGATATCGCCGTCCTGGAAGGCATCCCAGACCTTGGCGCCACTCATGCCCATCTTGCCGGGGAAGCCCAGCAAGGTCGCAATCTGGTCCAGCGGCTGTGACGCGCGCGGCTGGTAGCCCGCCAGGATGTCCATGAGATCGGTGTGACGCAGGTGATAACGGCTGATGTAGTTGTTGAACTTGAAATCACGGTCGTCTTCACCAAGATCCCAGTAACGCGGCGCACTCACGCCATGCTTGAGCGCACGGTAATGCAGGACCGGCAAATCAAAGCCACCGCCATTCCAGGACACCAGTGTCGGCATATAACGCTCTATGCCACTGAAGAAGCGCGTGATGAGGTCTTTCTCATCCGAGCTTTCATCACCCAGAGACCAGACCTTGAGGCCTTCGCGCGTGCGCAGCACGGCAGAAATACAGACGATGCGCTGCAGGTGATGACGCAGGAAATCCGAACCACCGGTTTCCTGGCGGCGGATATTGAACATGGCATTGGCCGTGTCCTTGTCGTCGAGGCCATCCAGGCCGTAGATACGATGACCGCCGTCCACATCAGGCACGGTCTCGATATCAAACACGAAGATATTGCTCATGCGTCCCTCATTGCCGTCTCACCGCTAGCGCGGCCAAACGGGCTCAGCTTTTGCCAAAGACACCGGTGGACAGATAGCGGTCCCCACGATCACAGACGATGGCCACGATCACGGCATTCTCCAGCTGTTTTGCAAGCTGCAAGGCCGCCCACACGGCACCGCCGGAGGACACGCCGCAGAAAATCCCTTCCTCGCGCGCCAGCCGCAGCATGGTGGCCTCGGCATCGCTCTGCTGCACATCCATCACCACATCCACGCGCGCGCGATCAAAAATCGTCGGCAGGTATTCCTCGGGCCAGCGCCGTATGCCGGCAATCTGCGAACCATCGGAAGGCTGCAAGCCGACGATTTCCACACCGGGATTTTTTTCCTTGAGATAGCGCGAGCAACCCATGATGGTACCGGTGGTCCCCATGGAGCTGATGAAATGGGTGATCGTGCCTTCGGTCTGTTCCCAGATTTCCGGGCCGGTGGTGCGGTAATGCGCCAGCGGATTGTCGCCATTGCCGAACTGGTTGAGCACACGGCCACGGCCTTCAGCCTGCATTTTCAGCGCGAGATCACGTGCGCCTTCCATGCCTTCTTTCTGCGTCACCGAAATCAGCTCGGCGCCGTAGGCAGCCATGGCGTCACGGCGTTCCTGGCTCTGGTTGTCCGGCATGATGAGGATCATGCGATAGCCCTTGATGGCCGCGACCATGGCCAGGGCAATACCGGTATTGCCGCTGGTGGCTTCGATCAGGGTATCGCCGGGGTGGATATCACCGCGCCGCTCGGCCTCTTCAATCATGGACAGCGCCGGGCGGTCCTTGACGGAGCCCGCCGGGTTATTGCCCTCCAGTTTCACCAGCACGGTATTGGAGGTATTTCCGGGCAGGCGCTGCAGGCGGACCAAGGGCGTGCGGCCAACAGTTTCAGCAATGGTGGGGTAAACAGGCATGGAGACGGCCGGCAGTTTATCGCGAGGGCGCGATTGTAGAGGGAAATGCCGTTCAGCGGCACCGGGCACAGGCAACACAGACACAGGCGGCACGGGTATAGCCGGTACCGGTGGGCCCGGCTGCCGGTTATAGTTCGGGCATCACAACATCCGGATTGGCCAATGAAGCCCTGGAGACTGCAAACCCGCCTTATCGCGCTGGTCCTGATTCCCACCGCCATGCTGGTGCTGGGCTTGGGCATTTCCGTCGTACTGGCCCGCTTTCACGGCCTGGAGTCGGTACAGGACGAACGCGGCCATATCCTGCTGGCCAAATACCGCTTTGCCTTTGACCAGATTCGCGAAGTCACGCCCGCCAGCCTGCAGGATCTCGCCGGTGCCGCCCTGGAAGAAACCGGGCTGCGCTCGCTCAGCCTGCTGGACCGCGAAGGCCAGACCCTGCTGCACAGTGGCCCCCTGCCGCATCCGCTCAAGCGTGGCCAGACCCTGGAGCTGGACGAAGGCATACACCGCTATGTCTCCGATGACAGCTGGCTCTATGTGCAGCGCCTGGGCAGCCCGGTGCCCGCCGGCAACGGCCGCCTCAAGCAGGCCTGGGTGATGCTGGAGTTCAGCACCAGCGAACTCACCATACGCAAATACGAATCCCTGCTGCTGGTACTCACCCTCTGCCTTGCCACCCTCGCCATACTCGCCACCCTGCTCATACGCCAGGTGCATCGCTGGCTGGCGCCGGTGGCGGACATGACCGCCACCTTGCAGCAGGTGGACAGCGAACACCTGGACCGCCGCCTCTACACCGAAGCCTCCGGTGACCTGCAGGATCTGGAAGACGAGATCAACGCCCTGCTCGAGCGTCTCGCCGCCGATACCGAAGAACTGCAAAGCTCCATGACCCAGGCCAATGAAGACCTGCGCGAAACCATGGAAGCCATGGAAGTGCAGAACATCGAGCTGACCCTGGCGCGAAAAGAGGCCGTGGAAGGCAATCGCATCAAGTCGGAATTCCTCGCCAATATTTCGCATGAAATCCGCACGCCGCTGAACGGCATCATGGGCTTTGCCAAGCTGCTCATGAAAACGCAGATGTCGCCGCGCCAGCTCGACTATGTGAAGACCATACAGAAGTCCTCCGACAGCCTGCTGGCCATCATCAACGACGTGCTGGACCTGTCGAAAATCGAAGCCGGCAAACTGGTGCTGGACCACATCCCGCTGGACATAGAAGAAGTCATCTTCGATGTGCTGGGCATGCTGGCGCCGCTGGCCGAGGAAAAAGACCTGGAGCAGGTCGCCTTCATTTACGACGATGTGCCGCGCCATCTCATGGGCGATCCGCTGCGCATGAAGCAGATCATCACCAATCTCGTGAACAACGCCATCAAGTTCACGCCGCAAGGTGAAATCACCATACGCTGCATGCTGGAAAACCTGACTGACAGCCACGCCACCTTGCGCATCAGTGTCACCGACACCGGCATAGGCCTTTCCGACTCCGCGCGCGCCGATCTTTTCCGCGCCTTCAGCCAGGGCGATCCGTCCACCACGCGCAAATTCGGCGGTACCGGTCTCGGCCTCGTGATTTCCAAACATCTGGTCGAGCAGATGCTGGGCGAAATCAATTTCGAAAGTACCGACGGCCTGGGCTCCACCTTCTGGTTCACCATGCGTGCCGAGCTGGACAATTACACCCACTCCGGCTTCTACGGCGATCATCTGCAGGAGCGCCGCATGCTGGTGGCGGAAGTGCATCCCGGTGCCCGCCAGTTCCTTGCCAACACCCTGGATCACTGGGGCGCACAGGCCACAGCTGTGGACAGTCTGGAAGCGCTGTATACCGCCCTGCGCGAAGGCGCGCCGCCCGATGCCCTCATCGTCAATCTGGCACTGCTGGGCAATCGCGGCGTGATGAGCAATCTGCAACTGGAAGAACTGCGCCGCCTCACCAACGGCCCCATCCTGCTGCTCTCGCGCAGCTCCGATGCCGCCCAGGAACAGGCGACCTGGCAGGACAGCCAGATCGGTGTGCTGTCCAAGCCGGTGGCTCCGCGTGAGCTCTATGCCCGCCTTACCCAGATGCTTTCCAACCGCGCCCTGCAGCCGGCACAACTCGCCCTGCTGCCCTCGCGTCGTGGCGAGCCGCTGCGTGTACTGGCCGTGGACGACAATCCGGCCAACCTGAAGCTGGTCTGCACCCTGCTTGGCGACCTGCAGGTGGATGTAGTGCCAGCCAATGACGGTCACCAGGCCATACGGCTGTGCAAGGAAAGCCGTTTCGATCTCGTCTTCATGGATATACAGATGCCGGGCCTGTCCGGCCTGGAGGCCACCCAGGCCATACGCACGCACGAAAAAGAAAGTGGCGCCAAAAAACGCCTGCCCATCGTCGCGCTGACGGCACATGCCATGGCCAATGAAAAAGAAGCGTTGCTGAAATCCGGCATGGACGACTACCTCACCAAGCCGGTACAGGAATCACAGCTCACGCATATGCTGCAGAAATGGGTGGGTGTGGATACCCAGAATGCCGGCGGCGTTTTCGTGGAAACGGCCGTAGAAACCGACAGCGATACCGTCGTGAACTGGCAGGAAGGTGTGCGCCTGGCGGCAGGTAAAAAAGATCTCGCGCGTGACATGCTCATCATGCTGTTCAACAGCCTGGAGCAGGAGCGGCGGAAAATTGAAAATGCCTACGGCGACAACAATATCGAAGCACTGCTGGGCCATGTGCATTATCTGCACGGCGCCACCCGCTATTGCGGCGTACCCGCCCTGCGCGATGCCGCACAGATTCTCGAGACCGATCTCAAATCCATGATCAGCCTCTACCAGACCCAGCTGGGCGAAGGCATCAACGTGGAAAAGCCGCGCACCGATGCCTGTGAGGCCGCCTTCAACCGCCTGCTGGCCTGCATAGGCGAGCTCATCACCTGGCGTGAGAACAACGCCTTACCCGCCTGAGCTTTTCAGGGCCGTATGCGCAGATGCTGGGTGATGACATGGCTGAGCAGATTGATGCCCAACCCGGCCGCCAGCAGGGGCAGCAAGTAAAGCGCGAGGGAATATTCTGAACGGAAAACCGCATCATCCAGCAGGGTGCGGGTGTGCTCGGCCAGTGCCATCACATCCTTGAGCAGGATGATGTCCAGACCGGACAGGAGCAGTAGTAACAGCGCAAAGGCCAGCAAGAGCCAGCGCGAAATATCCTGCGCACGCAGCAGATGCACCACGATATAAAACGGCAGGGCCAGCGAGGTCAGCACCAGCAGCCAGAACTCCGCACGCAACCACGTCACTTCCATCACTCCCTCCCTCATATGCTTTTCCGGCCAGCGGCAACAGCGCCGGCCACACCGGATTAAACCACTGGCCTGCGGGCGGACAGGCATGTCACCACGGTCAATCCGCACTGGCGAGGCCATGGCATAGTCGCCCCCGTTCCTCATTCAAGCCGGAAGGAGACCTTGATGAATGCCAACGAATTACAGGGCCTGGGCCTCAATATGCTGAACCGTTTTGCACAAAGCGACTGGCCCGATCGCCTGCGCGTGCGCAAATCCTTTGAAAAACTGCTCTATACCGGCAGCCGCACCGGCTTCCAGCTGGTGGGCACACTCTCGCGCGGCTTCGGCGGCAAGAAGAGCGGCAAGCTGGATGACAAGCAGCGCCTGCCCGCCGCCGCCAAAGGCCTGTTCGATCTCAGCATCAGCGAAGAACAGCAGATGATGCGCGACACCCTGCAGCGTTTTGCCAAAGATGTGCTGCGTCCTGCTGCCCATGCCGCTGATCACGACGCCCTCTTTCCTGCAGATGTGCGCGCACAAGCCCTGGAGCTCGGCCTCAATTTCTACGCTGTGCCCGAAGCACTGGGCGGCATGGCCGCCGAGCAATCCGTGGTGAGCAATGTGCTCATGGCGGAAGACCTGGGCTATGGCGATTTCACGCTCGGTGCCGCCATCCTGGCTCCCATGGGCGTGGCCAATGCACTCACACGCTGGGGCACGAAAGAGCAGCAGGAAAAATATCTGGCTGCCTTTGCCGAAGAACAGGCACCCATCGCCACTTTTGCCGTGAACGAAGCCGTACCGGCCTTCAACCCCGGACAGCTTTCGACCACCGCCAGCCGCGATGGTTCCGGCTATGTACTCAATGGTGAAAAAGCGCTCGTGCTGCTGGGCAAGGATGCCGAACTTTTCCTCGTGGCAGCCCGCCTTGATGGCAAACCGGCTGTGTTCATCGTGGAAGGTGGCAGCCGTGGCCTGGGTTTCAAGGAAGACCCGGCCATGGGCCTCAAGTCGGCTGAAACCCTGAAAATGCGTCTGGACAATGTGCGCGCTGAAAAACTCGGCGGCGATGATTTCGATTACCAGGCCTTCCTTGATCTGGGCGCGCTGGCCTGGATAGGTCTGGCCATCGGCACCTGTCAGGCCGTGCTGGAATACACCGCGCATTACGCCAATGAGCGCATTGCTTTCGGCGAGCCGATTTCGCATCGCCAGAGCGTGGCTTTCATGATTGCCGACATGGCGATCGAGATCGATGCCATGCGCATGCTGCTGTGGAACGCCGCCTCGCTGGCTGAGGCCGGCAAACCTTTCCACCGTGAAGCCTATCTGGCCCGCCTGCTGGCCGGTGAAAAGTCCATGAAGATCGGCAATGACGGCGTGCAGATCCTGGGTGGCCACGGCTTCACCAAGGAGCATCCGGTCGAACGCTGGTATCGCGATCTGCGCTCTGTCGCCCTCATGCACTCCGGCCTGCACGCCTAAGCCTGCGCCATCCGAATTCGAGGACATAAGAAATGAATCTTGAGAATCCGAAAAAACTCAAAATGCTGGTCGATCAGGCGCATGAAGTGGCGGTGAATTTCCTGCGCCCCATTTCCCGCAAATACGACAAGGCCGAGCATGCCTACCCGAAAGAGCTGGATATGCTGGCGTCCTTGCTGGACGGCTTCAACGATGGCGCCGCCGATGCGCCCAGCTCCACGGCGCTCGGCAAGCGCGGTGCCACCGATGACGGCAGCATCAAGAACGGCACCAATATGTCGGCAGCGCTGGGCTGCATAGAGCTCTGCTACGGCGACACCGCTTTCATGCTCACCATGCCGCGCCAAGGCCTGGGCAATTCCGCCATCGGTGCGGTGGCCAATGACGAGCAGCTCAAACGCTTCAAGGGCAAATGGGCCGCCATGGCCATCACCGAGCCCGGCACCGGTTCCGACTCTGCCAATATCCGCACCACCGCCGTAAAAGATGGCGACGACTACATCATCAATGGCGAAAAGATTTTCGTGACCTGCGGTGAGCGCGCTGATTGCGTGGTGGTGTGGGCAACGCTGGACAAGAATCTGGGCCGTGCTGCCATCAAATCCTTTGTGGTGGAACGTGGCACCCCTGGCATGCGCGTCGAACGCCTCGAACACAAGCTGGGCATCAAGGCGTCCGATACTGCCGTCATCAATTTCACCGACTGTCGTGTACCAGCCGCCAATCTGCTGGGCAATCCGGAAATCGATGTCGCCAAGGGCTTTGCCGGCGTCATGGAAACCTTCGACAACACCCGTCCACTGGTGGCCGCCATGGCTGTGGGTTGTGCCAAGGCCTCGCTGGAGCGCATCAAGGAATTGTTCAAGGATCATCTGGACGCGAGCTACAGCACGCCGCCGCTGAATGCCTCCCATATCGAAGCCACGATTTATCGTCTGGAGGCCGAATGGGAAGCCTGCCGCCTGCTCACGCTGAAAGCCTGCTGGATGGCCGACAACAAGAAGCCCAATTCCAAGGAGGCCTCCATTGCCAAGGCCAAGGCCGGTCGTATCGGCAGCGAGATCACGCTGAAATGCGTGGAGCTGGCTGCCAGCATCGGTTATGGCGAAGACGAGCTGCTGGAAAAGTGGGCACGTGACTCCAAGATTCTGGACATCTTCGAAGGCACGC
The DNA here is from genome assembly GCA_031119295.1 of Pedobacter sp. Lineage (GTDB taxonomy): Bacteria > Pseudomonadota > Gammaproteobacteria > Pseudomonadales > Moraxellaceae > UBA2031. Next base: position 13,782 of record JAVHYE010000022.1, read on the forward strand.
AACAGATACAGCAGCTCATCATCGCCCGCCGCGTGCTGGGCAAGAGCTCGGCCGAGCTGAAATGATCAGTCCGTGCTGAAAGCAACAAGGCTGCCTGCGGGCGGCCTTGTTTGTTTTGGCCCCGGAAGAAAAACCAAGGCCCCTATTGACGATGCCCCTATTGCCGATTGGAGCCCTGCACAACACGTGATAATTTCCACCGCGTCACGGCCCACAAGAATTCAAAGAGAACATCATGGCCAGCCCCTCCCCCGACGATCTTGTCTCACGTCTGCCCGGACTGGACCCGGCTGTACTCAAGGCACTGGATGCCCAGGCACAACAAGCCTTGCTGGCGGCCATCAAGGCTGCGGAAAAACAGCAGGATCGCGACTATGCCGATGCCCTGGATGAAAGCCTGAAGCATGTGCCCGCGCTCTTGCGCAAAACCATACGCAAAATGATTACCGGTTGAGGAGCCATCACCATGGCTGATTTCCGTCACCAGGCCGAACTGGCCAAGCTGGCGCGTCTGCTGCACACCAGCCCCGAATCCCTGGGATTTCTCGCCACGCTGGACAGCGCGGCGCTGAATGCACTGCGTCAATCCGCCACGCGCCGTCTGCATGGCAGTTACAACGCCTTTTTCAGCCGGGTGGCCGCTGCCAGCAAGCTCCTGCCCAACGCCATGGTGGCCTTCATTGCGCAGCGCAGCATAGGCCCGCTGCTGTGCGCGCGCGTGGCCGATGCCATGAGCACGGAGCGCGCCATTGCCATCACCAGCCACCTGCCGGCCGACTTCATGGCCGCCGCCACCCCGCATCTGGACAGTGCACGTGCGCGTGAGCTCACTGCCGCCCTGCCCCTGTCGCGCGTGATCGAAGTGGCGCAGGCGCTGATACGCCAGCGCGAATTCATCACCCTGGGTGATCTCGTGGGCAATCTGCCCATGAGCATCATCGGCCCCATCCTGCAGGAAATTGACGACGGTGAAGCCCTGCTGCAAAGCGGCTTCTATGTGGAAAATCCCGAACGTCTGAATGAAATGCTGGAGGCACTGCCGCTGCCGCGTCTTTCCAAGGTGATTGCCGCGGCAGCAGATGAAAAAGCGGATTTGTGGCCGCATGCGCTGGCGCTGATGTCGGTGGTATCGCCGCGCTGGCAGCAGCGTCTCGTGCTGCTGGCGGTGGAAGGCGAGGCAAGCGTGCTGGAAAGCATGATACGCGGCGTAGTGAAGCATGATCTCTGGAATGTCACGCTGCCCTTGCTGCAGATGATGCCGGAGTACGGCCGCCAGCGCCTCGTCAACCTGCCCGTACTGGATGACGATGCCGTGCTGCGTCGCCTGCTGGATGCCGCGGCCCGTCACGATCTCTGGCAACACCTTCTGCCGCTGGCTCCCTTGATGAATGACGGGCTGCGCCAGCGCATGGGCCGTCTCACCGACGAGCTCAGCGAAGCCAGCATACGCAAGCTGGTGAATCTCGCGCATGAGCGCGAACTCTGGCGTGAGGCGCTGTTGCTGGTGGAGTGCATGGGCATCGTGCGCCGCGCCACCATTACCGAGCTCATGGCAGAAAGCAGTGATGCCGCCGTCACCGGGCTCATTGCCACCGTGCAGCGTGCGCAGCAATGGCAGCTCATCCTGCCCCTGCTCGCCACCATGACGGAAAAGGCACAGCAGCGTTTTGTCAGCCTGCCGCTTTTCCGCGACAGCGTTTTGCAGCAGGACATCCTGCAGGCAGCCGACAGCCATGGCCTGTGGTCCATCATGCTGCCGCTGCTGGCCCTGATGCCGGCCGATGTGCGCCAGGGTGTTGCCCGCTCAGCCGAACAACTGGATGCCGAAGCCGTACGCCGCTGGAGCGGCAGCATACGCGAGCCCCGCCACTGGCAGCTCACGCTCAGCTTCATCATGGAAATGAGCGAGGGCAAACGCGCCTTCATCGCCGAACAATTCAGCCAGCATGACGATGCCGTGCTGCACAGCCTCTTGCAGGCCTTCAATCAGGAAGGCCTGTGGCAACCGCTGCTGGACTTCCTCATGGCCCTGCCCATCCCCGCCCAGCAAGTGCTGATGCTGCGCGCCGGCCGCCTCAATCCCGAGCTGCGCCTCAGCCTGCTCATGGCAGCGCCGCCTGCTGCCCGCGATATGGTACTGCAGCGTCTGGCCGAGCTTCCGGGCAGTGAACAGGCCACCTTCTCGGCCCTGGCCGCCCAGCTGCCGGAGGCCCAGCAACAGGGCCTGCGCCAGCGCTGCCGCGAGCTCGGCATCGCCGAGTTCATCTGAATCCCCGGCCCGGCGCCCTGCCGGGCCGACCACCCCCGATTCCGGGGATCCAAGCGGGCCAGGGTCTGCTGCCGGTTTGCGCCAAGCGGCGTTGCCTCCTGATTTTTCGCCAGGCAAGGCGGGACTGACGTGGCGTGGTTATTCCACGCGAGAAGGGAGTAACGCCGCATGGCGGAAAATCAGGAGGCAACCCTCCGGGCTGGGTCGGATAGGGCTCATCGCAGCGTCGGTCAAGGCTCATGTGGAATAACACACCACGCCTTTTTCTCCTTGCGCTGAGCCCTATCCGCTCCCAGCGACGCTTAGCGCAAACCGGCAGCAGACCCTAGAGTACCTCCCGGTCACGTGTTAAGGTCTGCCCCTGCGCGCCCGCATCATGATCCATTGAGGAGCCCCCAGAGCTCCCGAAAACAAGAATACGAGGACATCATGGCCGCTAACCCTCTGGATGACCTGCGCTCCCTGCTGGGCAGCGCACCGGCCGGACTTGCCGGACTCTCCCCTGCCGACCAGCAACAGCTGATTGACACCCTGCGTCGTGCCCGCGTGGCACAGCATGCCGACCATGCCGCTGCCTTTGAAAAGGCCATTGCGCATATTCCGGCACTGCTGCGTGGCCCCGTGCGCCGCATCATCTACGGCTGAGTTGGGGCTGAGTTATCACCATGACTGATTTTCGCAAGCATGCCGAACGCGTGAAGCTCGCGCGTCTCCTGCATACCAGTCCGGAGCAGCTCGCTTATCTGGATACGCTGGATATCAGCACGCTGCAGACCCTGCGTTTTTCCTGCCGCCGCTTCCTGCTGGAAGAACATCGCGGCCTTTTCCGCCGCGTTGCTACCGCCATACGCATCCTGCCGGCCGCCCTGGTCGCCATGCTCGCTGAGCGCGTGCTGGGTCCGCTTTTGTGCGCACGTGTGGCGGATGAACTGGAAACACCGCGTGTGCTGCAACTGGTGCGGCATCTGAGCCCTGAGTTTGTGGCCTCGGTGGCCGTGCATGTGGAAACCGACCGCACGCGTGAGCTGGCTAGCGCCCTGCCGCTCTCCGATGTGCTGGACATCAGCCGCATCCTCGTCGAGCGTCGTGAGTACAGTCTCATGGGCGATCTCGTCGGCAATCTGCCGCTCAGTCTTATCGAGGCCATGCTGCGCAATATCCGCGATGGCGAAGCCCTGCTGCGCATTGCCTTCTTCGTGGAAAACACGCAGCGCCTTTCCGACATTCTCGATGTGTTGCCGCCCGATCAGGTGATGAGCGTGATACGCGCCGCCGCCGATGAAGCCACCGATCTCTGGCCGGAGGCACTGGCCCTGATTTCCGTGGTGAAGCCGCACTGGCAGCGTCGTCTCGTCAGCATGGCGGTGGATGGTGATGAAGCCACCCTGATCAGCATGGTGCGTGGCGTGGTCAAACACGATCTCTGGGCCACGGCCCTGCCGCTGCTGGAACTGATGACGGAAAACCACCGTCGCCGTGTGATCAATCTGCCCGTGGTGCATGACGAGGCCGTGCTGCGCCAGTTGCTGCGCGCCGCCAGCCAGCGCCAGCTCTGGCAATTCCTGCTGCCCCTCATTCCGCTCATGGAGCCGCCACTGCGACGCCTGGTCACGCGCCTGACTGAGGAGCTTGATGAAGAGGCCATGGCCTCGCTGGTGCAGGCCATACGCGGTCACCAGCAATGGCTGGCTGCCCTGCAGATCATTGAAGGATTGAGCATCGCCAGACGACAACTGCTGGCCGCCCATATCGCCGATGGCAACGACAGCGCCCTGGAAAAGCTCGCTGCCACTGTCTACGAACAACAACTCTGGCCACTCTTCTTCCCGCTGGTTTCCGTATTGCCGGATGCGGCCGCAGCACGCCTGCTCAGCCTGCCGCTGTATCAGGAAGACCGTGTACTGCACGACATCGTGGCCGCCGCGCATCAGCATCATCTCTGGCCGCATATCCTGCCCTTCGCACGACAATTGCCGGAACAGGATCGCCGTCGTCTCGCCATTGCGGCCGAGAACATGAGCTATGCACAGACGCAGCAACTGGTATGCAGCCTGGACCGTGCCGAGCACTGGTCGCAGGCGCTCAGCCTCATGAGCTATATGCGCCAGGAGCGTCGTACTGCCATCACGCTGCAGGTCTCCGACCAGCACGATGGCGTGCTCAACCACATGCTGCGTTCGCTGCAGGAAACCTCATCCTGGAAATTGCTGCTGGATCTGATTGTCGCGCTGCCCGAAGACGCCCAGCACCAGCTCATCGTGCGCTCCGGCAATCTGGATGCGCGTCTGCGCGCCCGCCTGCTGGTTTATGCCGACCAGAACCAGCTTTCCGATACCGTGCTGCTGCGCATGGCGGAAATGCCGCGTACAGAAGTGGACCCGCATCGCGCCATCATTCCCTATCTGCCCGCCGAAAACCTGGCCAAGCTGCGCAGCCGCTGCAGCGAGCTGGGCATCACGGCCCTGCTTGACTGATTTCCCGCCCCTGCTGTCCGGTTAAAAAGAGAGCATGAAACGCGAGCTCCGTTGCCATTGCGTTTCATGCCTGTCTTGGAACAATTGCGCCCTCACCTGAAAAGAGACTCATCTCCATGAGCGCAACAGACAGCAGTCCCGCCGGCTATTACGTTTCTTTTGTCACCAGTGAAGCCCTGCGGCGCACCGGTGAGACGCTGGTCAAGGAAGTGGAAAAGGGCAACTGGAAGCAGCAGCACCTGCTGATAGAAGTCATACGCCTGTTCGATCAGGAAGCCGGCAAGGCTGTAGTACTGGACGGCATTGCCGCCATGGGCCTGACTGGCGGCGCCGAGCGTTTTGTAGGCTCCGTGCTCTCCACCGTCAGCGCCACTACGGAAAAAGTTTCCAAGCAGGTCATCCCCAAGCTCAATGAAAAGCAGATGATCATTGCCGCCGATCATGTGCGCACGCTCTCGCTCTATTCCACCGATGCCAATGGCAACAAGGAGCCACGCACCGGCTTCATGGTGGACCCTGAAATCGAACAGCTGCGCCTGACCATGACGCGCGAAGTCCGTGCCGGCAACTGGCAGGGCCAGCGTGATAATGCCGCCAAACTTTTGAGTGGTGTGGGCGACGCCCTGCTGGCCGAGGTTTACCTTAAATCCATCAAGGCCATGGGACTGGGCTTTTTCGCTGACAAGATCATTCAGGGCGGCGCCGGCGTGGCCCGCATGCTGCAGCACAAGCTCATAGACTGGGCCATAGGCACCCTGGACGAAGAGCAGTTCAACCGCGCCGTGGACTTCATGGAAACCCGCACCCTGCATCTGCCAGAGCCACTGCCGCATCACTATTTCTATTATCCAGGCGAATAAACTCCACGCATAAAAAAGCCCGGCAATGCCGGGCCTTTTTATGCGCATGAATTTACTGCAGCTTCTGCTTGCGCTTGCGGTATTCCACCGGCGTCTCATTGGTCCAGCGCTTGAAGGCGCGATAGAAGGTACTGGGTTCGGAAAAGCCGGTGAGATAGACAATCTGCTCGATGGGCTCATCCGTGCGCGCCAACAGACGGCGCGCCAGACGCGAGCGGTAATCCGCCAGAATCTGGTTGAAACTGGTATTGGCTTCTGCCAATTGGCTGCGCAAGCGCCGCGGCGGAATTTCCAGACGTTTGGCCACCGCTTCCAGACTGGTCTCGCCCGACTCCAGCATTTCACCAATCGCGCGCTTCACTTCGGAAACCAGATCAAAGCGCTGCAACTCGGCCAGCTGTTCCTGCGCAATCTGCTCATGCAGGCGCAACAAACGCGGCTCGGCCTGCCAGATGCGGTAATCCAGCACATCCCGGTTGAAGTACATGCGGTATTCGCCACAGCCCAGGGTGACATCGCAGCCATAAATACGGCGGTACTCTTCCGGCGGCGCGCCTTCGGAGTGCTCGGTATGTATGGCCAGCACCTTGAACTGGTTATCGGTGACGAACTTGAAAAACTTGATCATGCCGGCGGCAAAACATTCGGTGAAATGCCGCGAGGCACGCCGGTCGGTCAGGGTACGCAGATAGCACTGCTCACCCTCGATGACGAGCTCGCCCGTGAGCGCATCGGAAAGCAGGCGATGGAAATTCATGGCGCGCTTCAGGCCTTCGCCAAAAGTCGGGCTGGAGGTGAAGAGATACTCCAGCACCTGGCCACGGTAGAGCGGCATGTGTTCGCCCATATGCAGGCCCACATGCGGATCACGCGAAACCTCTTCCGCCGCCAGCCAGAACACGGTCTGCGCTTCGTTGGGCGTACGTGAATAGCTGGAGTCATCAAGACGGGACAGCGCCACGCCGGCCTTGGCCAGGATGGCTTCTGCCGGCAAGCTGGCATTTACCATGGCCTGATAGGCGAGGCGCAGGAAGATATGAGCGTCAGTGCGTTCAGCCATTAGTGAAAACAACTCCAGTCGCGGCACGCAGCCTTGCGGGCTGGCTGACGATACCTGATGGCAAGTGCTTGTCACAACTCGGAAACATGACTTGCCGGAGCTCAGAATTCGGCCAGAGCCAGAACATCATAGGCCGGCTCTTCGTAAGGATGTGCCAGTTTCAGCGCGGCCACGGCGGCGCGTACATGTTCATCGCTGCAAACCATCTCCACGCGGTACTCCTCCACGGCTTCCACCGCATCCTGCGTACCGATGAATGGCCGGCTGCCTTCGAGTGGCCGGAACTGGCCCAGCCCTTTTACCTGCCAGCAGCAGGAATCGTAAGCACCGATACGGCCGGCACCCGCCGCAAAAACGGCGGCCTTCACCGATTCAAGATGGCTTTCAGGAACGTAGAAGCAGAGTTTGTACATGGGCATCTCCCTTGCCGTGCGGTGCTTGCCTCAGAACATATTGGTGGAGGCCGTGATCCACAGCCCTTCCGCCGTCACCGTATGCACGCCATTCGCAAATACCTTGCCTTCCACCAGCATCTTGCGGCCTTCACGGCTGAGGATGCGGGCTTCCATGTCCAACTCGACATCCAGCGGTGTGGCCGCGTGATAACGGATATTGAGATAGCCGGTGAAACCCAGGGTGCCGGTAATTTCCTGCACGCGGGCGAGAAGGATGTCCATCATCAGTGCGATAACGCCGCCATGCACACGGCCGGGCGGCCCCTGATAGACATGATTGAGCGTGGCGCGGGCACGGGCCACTTCGCCGTCCACCCATAAGGTCATGGGCGGAGCAACCGCAGCGGCACGGCCCACCATGATTTCGAAATCGAAAATCTGCTCGCAGTCTTCGCGTGTGGCCTCGCCCTTGCGCAGACGGTCGAAAAGCTCGAGATGCGACAGATGCGGCTTGGTGGCCACTTCTGCCGCCATGGCCTCCAGCGCATCGGCATGGCGTGCAAGCTCGGCCGTATCAGCATCGACACGAATCAGACCGGCCGAGAGTTTGCGCAGAGCCTCGGCAATACGCGCATGCTCACGGAATTTTTCCGTGGCCGGCTCTTCGCGCACCGTCCAGATATCAGCCGGGCTATATGTTTTTTCGCTCATGCTCTGCCCGATCCCGCTTCAACCCGCAAACACACGGGCATTGCGGAAGAGACGAGCCCAGGAGCCATCTTCTTCCCATTTAGCCGGATACCAGCTGTGCTGCACGGCACGGAAGACACGCTCCGGATGCGGCATCACGATGGTGGCGCGGCCATCACGCGTGGTGACGCCGGTAATGCCGAAAGGCGAGCCATTGGGATTGTGCGGATAGACATCTCCGACATAGCCAAGAGCAACGAGACCGCTGTTTGCCAGCGTCTGGATACGCGCTTCGCTATCGCTGACACGACCTTCGCCATGCGCCACGGCAATCGGCATACGCGAACCGGCCATGCCCTTGAGCAGCACGGAGGGCGAATCCTTCACTTCCACCATCACGGTACGGGCTTCGAACTGTTCGCTGGTATTGCGCAGGAAACGCGGCCAGTGATCGGCACCGGGAATCAGGTCTTTCAGCTGCGACATCATCTGGCAGCCATTGCACACGCCCAGCGAGAAGGTATCGCCACGCGTGAAGAAGGCTTGGAAATTGTCGCGGGCACGCGCATTGAAAAGCACGGACTTGGCCCAGCCACCGCCGGCACCCAGCACGTCGCCATAGGAGAAGCCACCGCAGGCCACGAGACCCTTGAAGTCGGCCAGATTGACGCGACCTTCGATGATGTCGCTCATATGCACATCAACGGACTCAAAGCCGGCACGGTCGAACGCGGCAGCCATTTCAACATGGCCATTCACGCCCTGCTCGCGCAGCACCGCCACTTTCGGGCGTATGCCTTTGCCAATAAAGGGAGCCGCGACGTTTTCATTCACGTCATAGGTCAACGCTACGGACAGACCGGCATCATTGCCGTCAATCAGTGCAAATTCCTGAGCCGCGCAGTCGGCGTTGTCACGCAGGGACTGTATGCGATGGCTGGTTTGCGTCCATGCTTTTTGCAACTCGGCACGGCTGGAGGCAAATACGGTTTTGCCAGCAGCATTGATAGTGAATTTCTCATCGGCCGCCAGTGCGCCGATTTCCGTCACGAAGTCAGCAAGCTCACCGAAAGCCGCTTTCACTGCAGCCACATCAGCGCTGCGCACCTGAATCACGGCACCCAGCTCTTCATTGAACAGCACAGGCAGCACATCACCGGCGATATCCAGCGCTACACCGCTACGTGCGGCAAAGGCCATTTCCGCAACAGCGGCAAACAAACCGCCGTCGCTACGGTCGTGATAGGCCAGCAGTTTGCCTTCAGCATTCAGGGCCTGCACGCCATTAAAGAAAGCCTTGAGCGTGGCAGCGTCCACATCGGGAGCATCATTGCCAATGGCGGCATGCACCTGTGCCAGTGCAGAGGCGCCGAGACGATTTTTTCCACGACCAAGATCAACCAGCAGCAGCACGGTGTCTTTGATATCGGTACGCAGTTCCGGCGTCAGCGTGCTGCGCACATCGGAGACCGGTGCAAAGGCGGTGACGATAAGCGACAGGGGCGCGGTGACGGCTTTCTTTTCGCCCTTGTCATCCCAGACCGTGCGCATGGACAGCGAATCCTTGCCCACGGGAATGGCAATGCCGAGCTCGGGGCAGATTTCCATGCCCACGGCTTGCACGGCATCAAACAGGCTTTCGTCTTCACGACCATAACCGGCAGCAGCCATCCAGTTGGCGGACAGCTTGATATCGCCGAGCTTGGCAATTTTCGAGGCAGCAATATTGGTGATGGCTTCGCCTACCGCCATACGCGCAGACGCCTTGGCATCAATCAGTGCCAGCGGTGTGCGCTCGCCCATGGCCATGGCTTCGCCGACATAGGTGTTAAAGCCAGTGGTGGTGACGGCGCAATCGGCGACCGGCACCTGCCAGCGCCCCACCATCTGCTCACGCGCCACCTGGCCCGTCACGGAACGGTCACCAATGGTGATAAGGAAGGATTTGGAGGCCACGGTCGGCAAACGCAGCACGCGGAAAATCGCGTCTTTCAGATCAATGCCAGCGGTATCAAACGCTTTTTGCGGAAGTGCCTTGCGCTCCACTTTGCGCAGCATACGCGGCACCTTGCCCAGCAGCACCTGCATGGGCATGTCCACCGGGTTATTGCCGAAATGCGGATCTTCCACGGTGAGGTGCTGCACTTCCGTGGCTTCGCCCAGCACGGCAAAGAGGCAGCGCTCGCGCGCGCAGATGGACTCGAATTCGGCCAGACGCGCAGGCGAAACCGCGAGCACATAGCGCTCCTGCGCCTCGTTGCTCCAGATTTCCATGGGGCGCATGCCCGGCTCGAGATTGGGAATGGCACGCAGATTCAGCACGGCACCACGGTCGTGCTCATGCACCAGCTCGGGCATGGCATTGGAGAGACCGCCAGCACCCACGTCATGCACGGAGACGATGGGATTGTTGTCGCCCATGGCCCAGCACACATCCAGCACTTCCTGGCAGCGACGTTCCATTTCCGGGTTGTCGCGCTGCACAGAGGCGAAATCGAGATTTTCTGCGCTGGCACCGGATGCTACGGAAGAAGCCGCGCCGCCACCCAGGCCGATCAACAGGGCCGGGCCGCCCAGCACGATGAGTTTGTCGCCAGGGCTGATGCTGTTTTTCTGCACATGACCAGCACGGATATTGCCGTAGCCGCCGGCAATCATGATGGGCTTGTGATAGCCGCGTACTTCTTCGCCATTGAGGCCGTTCACGCTCATTTCAAAAGAGCGGAAATAACCGCAAAGCGCAGGGCGACCGAATTCATTATTGAAAGCCGCGCCACCCAGCGGGCCTTCGATCATGATGTCCAGCGCTGAAACAATACGGCCGGGCTTGCCGTAATCCTGCTCCCAGGGCTGCACGAAGCCGGGGATTTTCAGATTGGACACGGTGAAGCCGGTGAGACCCGCCTTGGGCTTGCCGCCACGACCTGTTGCGCCTTCATCACGGATTTCACCGCCGGAACCGGTGGAAGCGCCGGGGAAAGGCGAAATCGCCGTGGGATGGTTATGCGTTTCCACCTTCATCAGGATGTGCACGTCTTCTTCCGTATAGGCGTAAGAATGCGTGGCGGGATTGGGGAAGAAACGGCCGGCGTGATGGCCGGTGATGACAGCGGCGTTGTCCTTGTAGGCGGAAAGGATGTCTTCCGGCGCCTTGGCATAAGTGTTCTTGATCATCTGGAACAGCGAGCGATCCTGCTGCTGCCCATCAATCGTCCACTCGGCATTGAAAATCTTGTGACGGCAATGTTCGGAATTGGCCTGCGCAAACATCATCAATTCCACATCGGTGGGATTGCGCTTCAGGGCCTGGAAGTTCTCGACCAGATAATCGATTTCATCGTCGGAGAGGGCAAAGCCCTGCTCACGATTGGCAGACTCCAGTGCCGCGCGGCCACCGCCCAGGATATCCACGCTGGATAGCGGCTTGGGCGTTTCAGCACGGAACAAGGCCGAGGCAGACTCGACATCGCTGAGCACAGCCTGCGTCATGCGGTCATGGAGCTTGCCAGCAATGAGCTGACGCTGCTCGGCGGTGAACGCAGCACCTTCTATATAGAAGGCCGTCGCACGTTCGATACGCAGCACGGAGCCGAGGCCGCAGTTGCGGGCAATGTCCGTGGCCTTGGACGACCAGGGCGAGATGGTGCCGAAGCGCGGCACGACAAGAAACAACTCGCCTTTATCCGAGCCGGTGAAGGCATCGCCATATTCCAGCAGGGCTTCCAGACGGGTCCGCTCTTCCCCTTCGACTACACCGTCCACCAGATGCAGGAAGCGGCCATGGACGGCGCTCACTGCCGGCACCAGGGCCTGGAGCTCACGCAGGAGACGGTTCTGTCGGAAAAGGGAAAGCGCCAGGGAACCAGGCAGGATCAGCATGTCGGTCTCTCGGGGGTCGGACGAGGGCATTACGGAGCGGTTGCTGCCGCCGAACGGCGGATCAGTCGATGACCGGTTCCGGGCTGCCGGAAAAGGCCGCAATCATACAGAAATCGGGGGTTTCGGGACACCGGCGAGGGCGGGCAACTGGTCAGGAAGGGAAATTCCTGTCGGACAATCCAAGGTGCTTTTACGATTTCAAGGCTAGACAGAATGAGAACTGGTCGATACATTTCGCCCAACTTGCGGCACACGCCCTGTACATAAGGGCAGTAACAACGCGCGTTGGTGAGCCCACTGGCTACCGAAACACCCCCAAGGGTAAACGCTAAAACGGTCGGAAATGCATCAAGTCCCCACAAGGGACGGCACTGCGGGAACGATTGATAAACGGTAAACCGAAAGAGGTACTCAGGATGTCTGGCGGCTTCAATGCGCTCCAAGCGCTGCTGGCACGTGTGCGGCTCCCTGCACGATTGCGATCCGCAAGCGGCAAGCTTGCTCCCCGCATGGCGTTCCGCGCCGGCTTCATCACCCTGCTCCTGCTCGCTCTCTTCCAGCTCCAGCCCAAGACCACGGCGCTGCAGCAGGTGCACGAGCGAGGCGAGCTGGTCGTTACCGGCATCAGCGGCCCTACCACTTTCTATCAGACCAGCGCCGGCGACCGAGGCCTGCAGTACGAGCTGGCCCGTCTTTTTGCCGAAGAGCTCCAGGTCAAACTGGTCCTGAAAGACGCCGGCAATACCGGCAGTGTGCTCAACGCCATACGCTACAACCAGACCGATATCGCCATCACCGGCCTGGCTTCTGACGATCCCCGCCTTGCCCGCCTGCGTACCGCCGCTCCTTATATGGCAGTCAGCGAGCAGCTGATCCAGCGCCTGGACAAGCCCCTGCCCGCCAGCTTTGACGATATCGGCAGTGCCCGTATCGGCGTGGTAGCCGGCTCCAGCGAAGCCCAACGCCTGCGTAACATGGCGCGCTGGCGCTCCGACATCCAGATCGTGGAACTGGACGGAGTGGACCCACTGGCCCTGATCGAGCGCGTGGACAATGGCGATCTGGATTATGTGGCCATCAACTCCAATGAGTTCGATGCCCGCCGCGCCCTCTTCCCGAATGTTGGCGTGAGCCTCAATCTCCAGGACGTGAGCGAGCTGGCCTGGGCCTTCCTCAAGACCCAGGACCAGAGCCTCTATGCCGCGGCTCAGACCTTCCTGGCGAAAAAACAGGCTGATGGCTCCCTGGGCCGCCTCGTGGCCTTCTACAGCCAGGGCGACACCTTCGATCCCTACTCCGTACGCAGCTTCCAGCGTGATGTGGCCCAGCGCCTGCCGCGCTACCAGCCGCTGTTCGAGAAGAATGCCGAGAAACACGGCATGGACTGGCGCCTGCTGGCCGCCATCGCCTATCAGGAGTCGCGCTGGCAGCCTCTGGCCGTCTCCCCCACGGGCGTGCAGGGCATCATGATGCTCACCAATGACACCGCCCTGCATATGGGCGTGGAAGACCGTACCAATGTGCCGCAGAGCATTCGTGGTGGCGCCGCTTACTACCAGCAGATCCTGAACAGTCTGCCAGCCTCGGTGCGTGAGCCTGACCGTACCTGGATGGCACTGGCGGCCTACAACATGGGTCCGGCCCATATTGACCGTGCCCGTACCCACGCCCTCAAGGCCGGCGACAACGCGGACAAATGGCTGGTGGTCAGCCAGCACCTGCGCACCATGGCCCAGGAGGCCCGCCGCAACGGTCGCAATATCCCGGTTGGTCAGGCCCTGCACTATGTGCAGCAGGTACGCCGTTATTACGACTCCCTGCTCCTGGCTACAAATAACGCCGGCAGCGAAGATCGTGTGGCGACCAACAACACTTCGAACAGCAGCAAGAAACAGATCACGCGCTGAGCCAGAGCGCAGCAGAAAAAGCCCCGCCAGCCGGGGCTTTTTTTCGGGCACGAATCACAGTCAAGACTGGAGCAGACAGGCAGCAGCCCGGAGCAGGCGGCATAATGTCTGCCCACCCTTCACCGGAAAGTCGGAATGCTCAAGGAAGTAGCACGCACGAAGCAGCACCCGGGTGAACCACCCCGGCGCTGGTTCACTTCAGAAACCATGGATCTGGTGCTCTGGCTGAATACCGA
>JAVHYE010000023.1:0-8006 GCA_031119295.1 Pedobacter sp.
CCCGGTATCATGCCGCCTCATGAAAACTCCCCAGACACTGCTGCGGCAGCTGCTCAAGCAAGGACGCGACCTGTTGCCGGATCTCGGCGGCGGGGCAGAAGCGGGCGAGCAGGAATACACCATCGACGAGCTGGCCCGCGTGGCCGGCACCACGGTGCGCAATGTGCGCGCCTACCAGGACCGCGGCCTGATTGCGCCGCCAGTGCGTCGCGGCCGTGCCGGTTTCTACAACGACAATCATCTCGGCCGCCTGCGCATCATCAACCAGTTGCTGGAGCGCGGTTTCACCATCGCCAATATCAAGGAACTGGTGGACGCCTGGGAGCAGGGCCGAGACCTTGATCATGTGCTGGGTCTGGATTCCGTCATCGCCGGTACCTGGAGTGTGGAGCAGCCTTCCTATCTCACCCCGGATGAAGTGGCCGAGCTCTTCGGCGAAGCGCTCAATGAAGAAACCCTGACGCGTGCGCTCAAGATCGGTCTCTTCGAAGTGGAGGGTGATCGCATCAAGGTGGCCAGCCCGCGCATCCTGCAGGCCGGTATCGAGTTGTTCCAGGCTGGCATCCCGCTGGATGCCCTGCTGCGCCAGATCGAGGTGCTGCGTGAAGACACCGACCGTCTCACGCGCAGCTTCGTGCAGCTGATCGCCAATCATCTGGTCGAGCCCATCAGCCACAACAGCCTGCCCAGTCCCGAGGAAATCGCCCAGATCGGCCAGGTCATCGAGCGCCTGCGGCCGCTGGCGGAAAGCGTGGTGAATGCCGAGATGGCCAAGGGTCTGCGCCGCCATGCCAATGTCTATATCGGCGACAAGTTCCGCGAAATCCTCAAGCACTATGATGGCGATGCGTCCAGACAGGCAAGGCCTCCAAAGTAAGCAAGTACTAGCTTCTTGGCGTGCCTGACAAGCGCTTGTCCCTTGTCACCAGACTGCAAGCTTTCTGACACATTCCCCGGCGGCGCTGCTAAACTCCGCGCCTCGAAAATGTAGCCAGGAGTCTGCGATGTTCGGTCGCTTCATGCCCAAAGAGGGCAAGTTCTTCGATCTCTTCAATGCCCATGCCAAGGAAATCGTGCGCGGTGCCGATGCCATGGTGGCGCTGATGTCGGCACTCAATCGCAAGCACGAAGAAGCTGTGGCCCATGCCGATGCTATCGACATCATCGAGTCTCGTGCTGACAAGATCACGCATGAAACCATCGCCCTGCTGCATTCCACTTTCATCACTCCGCTGGATCGCGACGAAATCCACAAGCTGATTTCCTCCATGGATGATGTGCTGGATACCATCCAGGACGCCGCCCAGACCGTGGCCATGTATGACATCCGTCGTGCTACACCGGAAGCCATACGTTTTGCCGAAATCATTCGCGCTTCGGCTGAAAAAGTGTCGCAAGGCGTGAGCCTGCTCGCTGATATGGACAATGGTCCGGCCATCCTGCAGGCCGCCCGTGACATCGACAAACTGGAAAGCGAAGCCGATCAGGTGCTGCGTGAAGCCATGTCGCGTCTGTTCCGCGAAGAGTCTGATGTGCGTGAGCTCATCAAGCTGAAGGCAATCTATGAGTTGCTCGAAACCGTGACCGACCACTGTGATGACGTCGGCAATCTGCTCGAAGCCATCGTCCTCGAAAATTCCTGAGGCTGACCACGCATGGATAACTTGTCCATGACCTTCGGGGTCATCGTCTTCCTTATCTTCCTGGCACTCGCCTTCGACTTCATGAATGGTTTTCATGATGCAGCGAATTCGATTGCCACGGTGGTTTCCACGGGCGTACTAAAACCACAGCATGCTGTGGCGTTTGCAGCATTTTTCAATTTCGTAGCCTTTTTCGTCTTCCCGCTGAAAGTGGCCGCCATGATAGGCAAGGGCACGATAGATCCTTCCATCATTGATCACTATGTGATTTTCGGCGCACTGGTCGGGGCCATTTCCTGGAATCTGATCACCTGGTATTTCGGCCTTCCCTCCAGCTCCTCGCATGCGCTGATTGGTGGTCTTGTGGGTGCTGCTCTGGCCAAGGCGGGCTCGGGCTCCCTCATCTGGAGCGGACTGGGCAAAACCATCGCTTTTATCGTGATCTCGCCACTGCTGGGTTTTCTCTTCGGGTCCCTGCTCATGCTGATTGTGGGCTGGATCTTTTTCCGCTTCAGCCAGCGTCGCGTCGACAAACATTTCCGCAAGCTCCAGCTGGTGTCGGCAGCACTCTATAGCCTGGGACATGGCGGTAATGATGCGCAGAAAACCGCCGGCATCATCTGGATGCTGCTGATTGCGGCTACGATGTCCAATCCCGAAGTGGTGCCGCACTGGATGCAGGCGCATGCCGATCACCTGCCTTCGTGGATCGTGATTACCTGCTTCGTCACCATCAGCTTCGGCACCATGTTCGGTGGCTGGCGCATCGTGAAAACCATGGGCCAGAAAATCACCAAGCTGAAGCCGGTGGGTGGCTTCTGTGCAGAAACCGGTGGCGCCATGACCTTGTTCATTGCCACGGCCATGGGCGTGCCCGTATCGACCACGCATACCATTACCGGCGCGATTGTCGGTGTTGGCGCCACCAAGAAGCTTTCGGCTGTGCGCTGGGGCATTGCCGGCGGCATCGTCTGGGCCTGGGTACTCACCATTCCCGCCAGTGCGCTGATCGCCGCGATTTTCTGGGCCATAGGCACCAAGGTCCTGTAAGGGCCGTGCTCAGGAAAAAGCCCGCAATTGCGGGCTTTTTCTTGTCAGGCCAATGGATGCGTTGCTTGGCGTCTACTCCTCGGCCTTGGCTACAGGCTAAGATTTGCCCTGCATCGATGTGAGCAGGCAATGTCCGAACATCCCTCTCTTCCCCCCAGGCCGCCCTTGTCCGCGCCCATGCGCTATCTGCTGCTGGTCTTTGCCTGGCTGTGCGTGGTGCTGGCCATCATCGGCGCCATCCTGCCCGGTATGCCGACCACGGTCTTTGTGCTCATGGCCGCCTGGGCCGCCGCTCGCAGCTCGCCGCGCTTTTCGCACTGGCTGGAAAATCACCGCCTCTTCGGCTCCATGATTCGCGACTGGCGCGCCGGTGGTTATGTCAGCCGTCGCGCCAAATGGAGTGCGGGCATCACCATGGCCGTCTCCATCGCCATTCTTTTCCTCACGCCCACACCGCGCATCGTGGCGATATCCGCCACTGTCATCATGCTCGTGATCCTGGTCTGGTTGTGCTGCCGTCCCGAGCGTGCCGTCATTCGCGCCGCCGACTGAACATGAAGCGGCCGGCGACCAGGGTGAAGCTGGCGACGATGGCCACCACCACCCAGAAGCCGGCATTGTCGTGTGCCAGCGGAATGCCGCCGACATTCATGCCGAACAGACCGGCGATGATATTGATGGGCAGGGCCAGCACCGAGACCGTGGTCAGCACGAAGAGGCTGCGGTTGTCCTGTTCATTGATCTGCGCGGCAATTTCTTCCTGCAGCAATTTGATGCGCTCCTGCAGCGCTGTCATGTCACTCAGCACATTGGAGAATTCTTCCGTGGACTGGCGCAGTTCCAGCACATCGGCCTCGGCCATCCACGCGGGCGGCCGGTTGAGCAGGCGGAAAAGGGCAGAAGGTTCGGGTGCCAGCAGGCGTTGCAGGCGGATCAGCAAGCGCCGATAAGAGCCGAGATGGCTGCGGTTGCCTTCAAGGCGATTGAGCAGGAGATTGTCTTCAATGCTGTCTATGCGGGCAGCGAGATCGCGCACGATCTGTATCAGCACATCGGCCTCGTCGCGCAGCAGATGTATCAGCAGTTCGGCCGGCGAGTGCAGGCTCTCGCCACGCTTCACGGCTTCACGCAGGCGGTCCACCGAGCGCAAGGGGCGGCTGCGTGCTGTCACCACATAATGATCATCCACGCTCAGCCAGAGTGTGGAGATGTCGGCGGCATCAAAGGAAAAATCAAAGAGCACATCATTGAGCACGGCCACCAGCTGCCGGCCGGCGTGATCTATGCGCGTGGAGCGCGTGCCTTCATGCAGGGCTTCGTAAAAGGCTGGCGGCAGGTCCAGATTCTGCAGCATCCATTTTTCCGTGCCGGCATTGGCCAGATTGAAATGCAGCCAGATGAACTCACCGGGCGCTTTTTCCGGTTGGCGCAGCCACTCGGCCGCCGCATCCGGACCCAGCAGACGAGCTGGTCCCTGCGGCATGAAGACATAGCCGCAGATCAGGCCGGTGAGATCGGCGCCGTAGGAGGGAGTAGCTTTCATGGCGGACTTCGCGAGCGATTAGCCGGCCATTTTCTTGCAGTTTCGTGATGCTTTCGTGACAGGAGTTGCGGCCTGTGCCGGGCGCCAGATACCTAAAAGAAAACGCCCCGGGCTAATGCCGGGGCGTTTTCATGTCGTGCCGATTCAGGCAGGACGCGGTGCCGGTTTCCGACGACGGCGTGGTGCTCCTGCGGGCTTGGCCCCCGGTGCCGTATTACCGTTGCGATCCTTTTGTGCGGCAGGCGCGCGGTTGCCGTTGTTATTGCCGCTGCTGTTGCCATTGCCGGGTTTCGGGCTGGCTGGTTTGCCCGAGGGCTTGCCGCCATTTCCGGCCGGAGCTTTTTTGCTGCCTTCGGTTTTTGGCTTGCCCGCTTTGGCGCCGCCTTCCGGCTTTGCGCCACCGCTATTGCGCGGTGCGCGGGCGCCACGTGGCGGCGGCGTTTTGCGCAGCGGTTCCGGCTTGGCATTGGGGTCGGGCTCGAAGCCGGGAATCACCACGGATTCCAGTTTGCGCTTCATGAGCTTTTCAATGCCGGCCAGCAGCTTGAGCTCATCCACACATACGAGGGAAACCGCTTCGCCGGTGCTGCCGGCGCGACCGGTACGGCCTATGCGGTGCACATAATCTTCCGCCGTCATGGGCAATTCGTAATTCACCACATGGGGCAGGGCATCGATATCGATGCCGCGTGCCGCGATATCGGTAGCGACCAGTACGCGCAATTTGCCGGCCTTGAATTCGCTCAAGGCGCGTTCGCGTGCCGGCTGGCTTTTATTGCCGTGAATCGCCATGGCGGAAATGCCGCTGGCTTCCAACTGCTCGGCAAGACGGTTGGAGCCGTGCTTGGTGCGCATGAAGACCAGCACTTGCGTCCATTTGCCATCGCGTATGAGTTTTTCCAGCAGCGCGCGCTTTTTCTCGCGGTCCACCGGATGCACGACCTGGGTCACCAGCTCGGCCGGTGTATTGCGACGCACCACTTCGATATTCACCGGATCATGCAGGATGCCGGTGGCCAGCTCTTTTATCTCGTCCGAGAAAGTGGCGGAGAAAAGCAGGTTCTGCCGCGTCTTCGGCAGCAGGGGTAGGATGCGGCGGATGTCGCGGATAAAGCCCATGTCCAGCATGCGGTCGGCTTCGTCCAGTACCAGGGTTTCCACGCCGGACAAATCAATCGTCTTCTGGCCGACATGATCGAGCAGGCGGCCCGGTGTCGCGACCAGGATGTCCACGCGGCGTTTCAGCTTGTCCTTCTGCGGATTGATGTTCACGCCACCGAATATGACCAGGGATTTCACATCCACGTATTTGCCATAGACGCGCACCGACTCTTCCACCTGCGAAGCCAGTTCACGTGTGGGCGTGAGGATGAGCACGCGGATTTTGGCCTTGCCGTTCTGGCGGCCGAAATCGATCTCTGAAATGCGCTGCAGCAGGGGCAGGGTGAAGCCGGCGGTCTTGCCGGTGCCGGTCTGTGCAGCAGCCAGCAGGTCGCGGCCCTGCAACACAGCGGGAATGGCTTCCTTTTGTATGGGCGTGGGCTGGCTGTAGCCGTGCTCCTGGATGGCGCGTATCAGCGGGGCGCTGAGGCCAAGCGCTGAGAAAGGGGAGTCAGCAAGGGCAGAAGAGGCAGGAGCTGAGGACAAGAGAGTTTCCGGGGCAGGCAGGATTGGGCGGTGATTATCCGCCCTGAGCCCGGCTTTGTCCTGTGCGTTCTGTCTACGGGAAGCAAGACGGTCAGAAAAGAGCGGCGCCCGCGGCGGAGCTGCGCCCGGATTCACTACGGGCGTAGCGTGTTTCCGGCGCTTCAAGCGCCGGAAACGTCATGAATCAGGCCTCTTCGTGAATCTTGTATTCGCTCAGCGGCCAGCCGCGCCGGGTGGTGAAGTCGGCCTTGTTCACACGCTGCGGATTGCGCTTTTTTGCCGTGGTGATGGTCTTCAGCGGCGGCCGCACTTCCAGGAATTTCAGGCCCACCTGCGGGAACATGGCATAGGTGAGCACGTCGTCAATTTCGTATTCACCCACGGCCAGGCGGAAGCCTTTTTCCGTGGCGGCGTCGTGCAGCTCGTTGCTCAGCCGCTCCAGCTCGGGCTTGAGCAGGTCGGCGGGACGACAGGTGATGGGCTCTTTGCCATTCAGCGCGCGCTCCAGCAGCTCGGGGTTATAGGGCGCTGGTGCCGCACCGTATTCGCCGCGCAGCAGCCCGCGCGTTTCATTGGAAATGATCTTGTAGCGCGTGCTGGAGACCACATTGATCACGGCCTGGCTGCCCACGATTTGCGAGGTGGGTGTCACCAGCGGGATATAGCCCAGGTCTTCGCGCACATGCAGGATTTCCGTCAGCACTTCATCAAAGCGGTGCAGGGCATTCTGTTCGCGCAGCTGGCTTTCCATATTGCTGAGCATGCCGCCCGGCACCTGCGAGAGCAGGATGCGTGCATCAATGCCTTTCAGCGTGCCTTCGAATTTTTCGTATTTCTTGCGCACTTCACGGAAATGGTCGGCGATCTCGCGCAGCAGCAGCGGATCGAGACCGGTGTCCTTGTCCGTGCCTTCCATGATGGCGACCACGGCTTCGGTGGCGGAATGGCCCGAGGTCATGGAGAGCGTGGAAATGGCGGTGTCCACGATGTCCACGCCGGCTTCCACGGCTTTCACGATGGTGGCGGTGGAAAGGCCAGTGGTGGCGTGGCAGTGCAGATGCAGGGGCAGTTTCACGGCTTTTTTCAGGCGCGTGACCAGCTCGAATGCTTCATAAGGACGCAGCAGGCCGGCCATGTCCTTGATGCAGATGGAGTGTGCGCCCATGTCTTCAAGGCGGCGCGCGAGATCAATCCAGGTCTGCAGGGTGTGTACGGGGCTGGTGGTGTAGCAGAGCGTGCCCTGTGCATGTTTGCCATTGGCAACCACGGCGCGCATGGGCCGGTCGAGATTGCGCGCATCATTCATGGCGTCAAAAACGCGGAACACATCCACGCCATTAAAGGCGGCGCGCTCCACGAATTTGTCCACCACATCGTCCGCAAAGTGGCGATAGCCGAGCAGGTTCT
This sequence comes from Pedobacter sp., assembly GCA_031119295.1. Taxonomy (GTDB): domain Bacteria; phylum Pseudomonadota; class Gammaproteobacteria; order Pseudomonadales; family Moraxellaceae; genus UBA2031. The sequence continues at coordinate 7,291 of JAVHYE010000023.1, forward strand.
GGCCGCGCAGCAGCATCTGCTGCGGCGTATTGGGCATGGCTTTTTTCAGCTCGCGCAGGCGCTCCCAGGGATCTTCGCCGAGATAGCGTATGCAGGTGTCGAAGGTGGCGCCGCCCCAGGATTCCAGCGACCAGTAGCCGACCTGATCCAGCTTGGGAGCAATGGGCAGCAGGTCTTCAAGCTTGAGACGGGTGGCCAGCAGGCTCTGATGCGCATCGCGCAACACCACGTCGGTAATGGCCAGCTTGCGCGGGCCGGCGCTGGCGGCGCGAGGTCTGAAGATGGGGGCCATGACAATCTCCTCTGCAAACACTTGCCCGGTGCGGCAAGGCGGACGGCAAAAGGTGCTGTAAACGGGCAGGCGAGGTTGGCTCGCACTGCCCCGGGGCACAGCAACCGGACAGCTTGTGACCATCCAGTCTTTGGCGGCGCGCAATCTACCGGGATGAGTGTTTGTTCTCAACCTGAAATGCAGAAAAAGGCCGCGAAAAACCGGTTTTCAGATCGTTGTAAGCGGCTGCTTTGCAGGATGCGGGCCAGTCAGTGGCTGATGGGTCATGGTGATAGGCAGAAACGCCGCCCGGGCTTGGCGGCGCTGCGCAAAAGTGGGCGGAAGTCGCAGGAAAGACTTCAGCGTGAAGGGCTGAGGGCGGCTTCGGTGGCGCTGAGGATTTCGGCAGACAGCACCGGGTCGTCCACGGCGCGGGACAGCACCA
>JAVHYE010000023.1:8106-16194 GCA_031119295.1 Pedobacter sp.
CGGGTATCGGCAACGGCACGATTCACTGCCTCGGCCATCAGCTCTTCCTTGTTGGCGAAGTGGCCATAGAAGCCGCCGTGAGTGAGGCCGGCCTCGCTCATCACGTCGGCCACGCTGATGCCGTCAAAGCCGTGCTCGCGGAAGCGACGGGCCGCCACGGCCACAATGCGCTCGCGGTTTTCCGCCATCTGTTCCCGGCTCACTTTCATGATAGTCATCCTCAATGGCTTTCCATGCTTGACAATATACATGATGGTAATCATATTTCAATCATGACGAGCATCATGTAAAAGTGAATGCCGCCAAATCCCTCCTCCGGCCAGGGCCGGAGACTCAAGACAGAACGGATATCGAGGAGCGGCATCATGAATACACAGAACAAGAGCGGCACAGCAGTCGTTACCGGCGCTTCCAGTGGCATAGGCGCGGTGTATGCCGCGCGCCTGGCACAGCGCGGCTTCAATCTCGTGCTGGTCGCCCGCGACTGGCAGAAACTGCAAGACCTTGCCGAGCGCCTGCAACGCGAGACCGGCGTGAATGTGGAAGTGCTGACAGCCGACCTCACCCAGAAGGTCGACCTTGTCCGCGTGGAAGCCCGCCTGCGTCAGGAGGATGTGACGGTGCTGGTGAACAATGCCGGCATGTCCATCAAGACCGATATCGTGGATATAGATCCCGAGCAGCTGGAGCAGATGATTGCCCTCAATGTGCTCGCCCCTTCACGCCTTGCGGCGGCCGTGCTGCCCGGCCTGCTTGCCCGCAACCGGGGCACGCTCATCAATATCAGCTCCGTGCTCGCTCTCGCGCCGGAAATGTTCAATGGCGCTTATAGCGGCACCAAGGCCTATGTGCTCAATCTCAGCCTCAATCTGCAGCAGAAGGTGAAAGGCACGAGTGTGAAGGTACAGGCCGTATTGCCCGGTGCCACCCGTACCGAGATCTGGAGCAAATCCGGCACTGACATTGCAGCAATGCCGCAGGAAATGCTCATGGATGTGGACGAGATGGTGGATGCCGCCCTCGCCGGTCTGGATCAGGGCGAAGCCATCACCATTCCTGCCTTGCCGGATGTGGGCGAGTGGCAGGCCGCCACCGCCGCCCGTTTGAAAATGGCACCGCATCTTTCCTTGCAGCATGCAGCAGCCCGTTATCGCTAAGGGCTGCGCTAGCTGAGCCAGTGCGCAAGGTTCACGGGTATGTCACGCCGTCAGTTGTAAAAAGCAGCCAGAATGCGGGCTGCTCGCACCTACATAACCAAGGAGGTCTGTCATGAGTATCCGCAATAAAAGCGCTCGTCGTGTCGCCATCCTGGGCGGATCGCGCATTCCCTTTGCGCGCCAGAACACCGCCTATACCGAGATCGGCAATACCGAAATGTTCACGGCTGCCTTGCGCGGACTGGTGAAGAAATTCGGCCTGCAAGGCCAGCGCGTAGGCGAAGTGGCTGGCGGTGCCGTGCTCAAGCATTCCCGCGATCCCAATATTGCTCGCGAAGCTCTATTGGACAGCGGCCTTGCGCCGCAGACGCCGGGCTATGACGTGCAGATGGCCTGCGCCACTTCGCTGGAAACCACCATCACCATCGCCAACAAGATTGCGCTGGGTCAGCTCGAGTCCGGCATTGCCGGTGGTGTGGATTCGTCGTCGGATGCGCCTTTGGCCTTCAATGAAAAGCTGCGCAAGCTTTTGCTCGCTTTGCGCCGCAGCAAGACGCGTGGCGAGAAATTCAATCTGCTTTCGCAGCTGCGTCCGGCCATGCTCACACCCTCCGTGCCCAGTGTGAATGAACGTCGCACCGGCATGTCCATGGGTGAGCATACCGAGCTCATGGTGAAAGAATGGGGCATCACGCAGGCGCAGCAGGACGAGCTGGCCCTGGCCAGCCACAAGAATGCTGCTCGCGCTTATGAGGAAGGTTTTTACGACGATCTCGTCGTGCCCTTCGCTGGTTTGAAGCGCGACAATAATCTGCGTGCCGATACCACGCTGGAAAAGCTCGCCAAGCTCAAGCCCGCTTTCGACAAGACCTCGGGCAAGGGCTCGCTCACGGCGGGTAATTCCACGCCGCTGACTGATGGTGCATCGGCCGTGTTGCTGGCTTCCGAAGAGTGGGCGCAGGCGCATGGTCATGAAGTGCAGGCCTGGTTTGTGGATGCAGAAAGTGCCGCTGTGGATTTCTTCGGTGAAAATCCCGAAGGCCTGTTGATGGCGCCGGCCTATGCTGTGCCGCGCATGCTGGAGCGCAACGGCCTCACGCTGCAGGATTTTGATTACTACGAAATCCATGAGGCTTTTGCCGGCCAGGTGCTGTGCACGCTCAAGGCCTGGGAAGACGAAAACTACAGCCGTGAAAAGCTGGGCCTCAGCAAAGCCCTGGGCTCCATTGATCGCAGCAAGCTCAATGTGAATGGCGGTTCGGTGGGTCTGGGTCATCCCTTCGCTGCAACGGGTGCACGCATCATTGCCGGTGCGGCCAAGCAGCTGGCCAAACACCGCAAGGAAACCGGCAAGAGTGGCCGTACGCTGATTTCCATGTGTGCCGCCGGTGGGCTTGGTGTGGTGGCGATACTGGAAGGTTGAGCTTCATGAAAGAAAAAGGCCGCGTGATGCGGCCTTTTTTATGCCTGCCTTTTTGTTATTGAGTGCTGGCTTTCATGCATCCGCTCCGCTCCCTGTGCTAGTTTCAGGCGCCAGAGCATTCATGGGAAAAGGAGTGGGGCATGCGGCAGATGCTGCTGGTAATGCTGTTGGGCGTACTACTGTCGGGCTGCATATCCATGCAGGAAAGTACGTCCATACGCGAAGAGGCGGTAAAGAAAGGACTGACGGTGGTGCGCGCCCTGCCCAGGAACTTGCCGGATGGTGTCAGTCCCGTGCCCGGCACCCAGTATGTGCTGGTGAAGGCCGATTCCGGCGTGGCCACGGCACTGTCCTTTGCCGTCCCCATTCCCTTTGTCACCGATATGGCAGTCGCTGCAGCCAACAAGCGTGAAGCCGGGCAGTATGCCTCGCATTATTCCGTGCTGGATCCTTACACCATTGCCGTGGAGCGCCTGCAAGGCAGCAGCTTGCTGAGCCCGCGTGGCGATGCCCTGCATCTCATGCCTGTGGTTTACGTGCTTGAAGGTTCGGACGGCATTTATCGCTTCACCCAGGTTTTCCGTGTGGAGGGCGATGGCTGGACCGGCCGTTATATGTATCACCTGCCCACCACCTATACCGCCGCACAGATCACCAATCCGCAGCCAGAGGAACTGGAAAACCTGCGCAAGGAGCTGGTGGTCGGGGCAGACATCCTGCGCGGTCTCATGGAGCGCGATGCCCGCGGTGAGCTCAAGCCCAATGGCACAAAAGTGGATATAGGCAGTTATTACCTGGTGGCCAGCAAAGCGCTGGGCATGGTGCCGGCCAGTGCCTATCACTATCCCGGCAATGATCTGGTGGAAGACACAGGCGATCATGTCATCGTGCGTGCGCGTGGCGACAAGAATGCCAGTGGCAATGTCGGCGGCCTCGTCTTCGGCGTGCATTACTTCCTGAAAAGCCAGTTGCATACCTACAAAGTTTCGGATGCCAAGAAATGAAGAAAGGAATCATGCTGGCCAGCAATGGCCTGATGGCTGCCATCCTGCTCTCGGGCTGCGGCAGCCAGCCGGCGGCGGTGCCGGATAAAAAACCGGGAACGGTGGTGGCTGCGCAGGCAATAACAAAGGCCGAGTTCGGTAGCTGGGGTGTGCAGACGCAATACATCAGCACCACGCAAAAGCCCGGCGATGATTTCTACCGCTATGTGAATCAGGGCTGGCTGGAAAGTGCAAAAATCCAGCCCGGCTTTCCGGTGGCCAGTGCTTTTCTGGATTTGCAGCTGCGTACGGAAAAGCAGATACAGGCCATTCTTGATGATGTGAAAAGCAGGAAGTCAGCAGCCGGCACAGCGGAGCAGCAACTGGCGGATTTGCATGCCAGTTATGCGGATGTGGCTCGCCGTAATGCGCAAGGTGCCAGCCTGCTGTTGCCGGAAGTGAAGGCTGTTTTGCAAGCGGACCGCCGTGAACTGGCCAGGCGCATGGGCAGCACAGGCTATAACGGAATTGTTGATATTGGCGTGATGCCGGATGCCACCAGCCCCGGGCAGTATCGGCTGGCCATGGTGCAAGCTGATCTGGGCCTGCCCGGGCGCGATTACTATCTCGGTACCGGCGAGCCCTATGCAGGATTCCGTCAGGCCTATGAGCGTTATATTGCCGGTGTATTTACGCGTGCTGGCGTGGCGGGCGCCAAAGAAAAGGCCGCAGCCGTACTGAAGTTTGAAACGGCGCTGGCTGAAAAGCAGTGGTCGCCTGCAGAGCAGCGCGACACCATGCGTAACCAACATCCCATGGCGGCAACGGATCTGGCGATTTATGCGCCGGGTTTTGACTGGTCGGCCTTTATGGCAGCCAGCGGCTTTGCCGATGTCGCCAGCCTCAATGTGGAAACCGATACCGCAGTGCGTGACAGTGCCGCGCTCTTTGCCAAGACCCCGCTTTCTGCCTTGCAGGCCTATACCGCCTTTCATCTGCTGGATAATTACGCACCCCTGCTCTCGGAGGAGTGGGAAGCAGCGCATTTCGATTTCTACAGCCGTACCTTGACGGGTGTTGCCGAGCAGCGCTCGCAGGAAGTGCGTGCCCTCAGGTTCGTGAACGAAACACTGGGCGAGCAGCTGGGCCGGCTTTATGTACAGCGTTATTTCCCGCCGGAGTCCAAGCAGAAAATAGACGAGCTGGTCAGCTTCCTGCGCCAGGCTTTCCGTCAGCGTCTGGAGAAAGTGGAGTGGATGGATGAGGCCACGCGCAAGCAGGCCTTGCTCAAGCTGGATGTCATGACTACCAAGATCGGCTATCCGGAAAAATGGCATGACTATAGTGCGCTGGAAATAAAGCCGGATGACCTCGTCGGTAATATGCGCCGCGTGCAGGAGTGGTGGCAGAAAGACAGCCGCGCCAAGCTGGATGAGCCGGTGCGGAAATGGGAGTGGGGCATGGATCCGCAGGTGATCAATGCCTATAACAGTCCTCTGGCCAATGAAATTGTTTTCCCGGCGGCCATTCTGCAGCCACCGTTTTTTGATCCCCAGGCAGATCCGGCAGTGAATTTCGGGGCCATCGGCATGGTGATAGGGCATGAGATGGGCCACAGCTTTGATGATCAGGGCAGTCGCTACGATGGCAAGGGCAGGCTGCGCAACTGGTGGAGTGATACATCACGCCAGCAATTCGAGCAGCGTACGCAAAAGCTGGTTCAGCAATACGATCATTACTCGCCCTTGCCCGGCCTCAATCTGAAAGGCCAGCTTACGCTGGGTGAAAACATCGGTGATCTTGGCGGCATGACCATCGCCTGGACGGGCTACCAGAATTTTGTGGCCCGGCAATACGCCGGCCAAGCGCCAGTGCTGGATGGCTATAGCGGCAATCAGCGTTTCTTCATGAGCTTTGCCCAGCTCTGGCGCAATCTTGCAACCGAGGGCCATCTGCGCCAGCAGGTACTGACTGATCCGCACAGTCCCGGCGAATACCGCGTGAATGGCGTGCTCGCCAATTTCACGCCCTGGTATGAAACCTTTGATATCAAGGCGGCAGACAAGCTGTTCCGGCCGGAAAGCGAGCGTGTGCAGATATGGTGAGCATGCCTTTCTTCTCGGCAGAAGCCCGTCTGAAGCGGCTGGATGATTTGTGGCTGCCCCTGCTCTTGATAGGCAGCATGATTGCTTACGGCTTTTATCAGTCCAGTCAGTCGGCCATAAATTATGGCGGTGCCCGTTTCGTGGCTTCGCTCTTTGGCAGCGAGCTGATAACGGCCGCTTTTCTCTCTGTCATCACCTTGCTGCTCTTTCCGGTACGGCAAATAGGTCTGCGTTTGCCGCAGGCCGTGAACTGGTCGCAGCTGTCGCCCATGCTGGTATTGCTGCTGGTGGTCTTTGCCAGCTGGGTGGCCATGCGGCTTTCGCTGCCGGCGCAGAGCAGCATGGACAATGCGCTGTCACGTCAGGTTTTTTTCACCACACTGGTGGTGGGTCTCAATGAAGAGTGGATTTTCCGTGGCCTGCTGATGGCCGCATTCTGCCGCCGCTTCGGCTTGCGCAATGGCGTACTGCTGGCGCTGCTCTGCTTTGGTCTGGCGCATGCCGGCAATGCCCTGAACAGCGAGAATCCCGGCCTGCAGCTGCTGCAGGTATTTTCCACGGCGCTCACCGGTTCGCTATTGGCGCTGGCGGCGCTGGCCACGCGCTCCCTGCTGCCCGCCATGCTGGCGCATGGTCTTTATGACTTCATGGTGGTGGACATGGGTGAGCTGAGTAATGCCGGTGCCAATCCGGTATTCATGGCGCCCATGTTGCTGGTGGGCGTGGGGCTGGGCATTTATGGCCTCTATCGTGTTTTTCATTTGCAGGGTGCTGAGCCGTTTCCGGCTTGAGCGCTGCCGTTTTCTCTCGCCGGCCGGCAGGATGAAAGGCTGGCTGAAGCAGACGGCATGACATTAGCGCCCTGTTTATGCGGCCCTGTGCTGCGCTATGGTTTGCCACACGTTTTCCGCCTGTCTCAAGGAGCTTGCCATGTCCACCCTGAAAGCTGCAGCCACGGCCCAAGTGCATGATGTCATCGTGATTGGTGCCGGGTTCTCCGGCATAGGCATGGCCATCAAGCTGGACGAAGCCGGCTTCCGCGATTTTCTGGTGCTGGAACAGGGCGACGGCATAGGTGGTGCCTGGCATTTCAATACCTATCCCGGCGTGGCCGTGGACATTCCCTCGCTCAGCTATTCCTTTTCCTTCGAGCGTAATCCGAACTGGTCGCGCATGTTTGCCCCGGGCGCCGAGCTCAAGGCCTATGCCGAATACTGTGTCGACAAGTACTCCCTGCGCTCGCGTATCCGCCTCAATACCTGCATCACCCGCGCCGATTTTGATGAGGAAAACAGCCTCTGGCATTTGCAGACTGACAAAGGTGAAGTGCTGAGTGCGCGTTATGTGGTGGGCGCCACGGGCGTGCTGACCCAGCCCAAGAATCCGGATATTCCCGGCATAGAAGATTTTCGCGGCCAGCGCATGCATACCGCGCGCTGGGATCACACTGTCGATTTGCGGGGCAAGCGCGTTGCCATCATAGGCACGGGGGCCTCGGCGCTGCAGGTGATTCCGGAAATTGCTCCAGAAGTGGAAAAGCTGACCGTTTTCCAGCGCACGCCCATCTGGGTGCTGCCCAAGCCGGATTCCGCCATGAGCCCGCTGGTGCAGAAAGCGCTGGAGAAATCAAAAATCTTGCAATGGTCGGCACGCATGATCAGTCAGGCCGTGGTGGAGGTGGGCTTTGTCATTACGGCGCAATACCATCGTTATTTGCCGGTGGCGAAAGTGTATGAGCGTATGGCGCTCGACCATCTGAAGGAGCAGGTAAAAGATCCGGTACTGCGCGACAAGCTCACGCCGCGTTACGGTTTTGGCTGTAAACGGCCCAGCACGTCCAATACCTATCTGCAGGCTTTCAATCGCAGCAATGTAGAGCTGGAAACCGACGGCATTGAAGCCATTACAGAAGCCGGCGTACGCACGCGCTCAGGCCGCTTGCATGAGGCCGACATCCTGATCTGCGCCACCGGCTTCAAGGTATTCGAGTCGGGCAATATGCCGCCATTTCCTATTGCGGGTGTGGGTGGCCTTGATCTGGAAGCCTGGTGGGATGAAAACCGTTATCAGGCCTATGAAGGCGTTTCCATTCCGGGTTTCCCCAATTACTTTCTCATCCTCGGGCCCAACGGTTTTAACGGCGCCTCTTATTTTCAGCTGATCGAGATGCAAAGCCGTCACATCCTGCGTTGTCTGAAAGAAGCGCGCCGGAAAAACGTGGCGCGTATCGAAGTGAAGGCGGAAGCCAATGAGCGCTATTTCCGTGCCATGAAAGCCCGTACCGGCAATCAGGTGTTTTTCAGTAATAACTGTGGCTCGGCCAATAGTTATTATTTCGACAAACACGGCGATGTTCCCTTCCGTCCGGCCACCAGTGCCGAAGCACATCTGCGCAGCGTCACTTTTCCTTTGAGGGATTA
>JAVHYE010000023.1:16294-27209 GCA_031119295.1 Pedobacter sp.
CCGGCTTCCACTTCCTTGTCGTAAGTGGTGGCGCCCAGCACGATATTACCCAGCGATTCCTTGCTGAGCGTGATGGTGACATCCGCCTTGGGGTCGGACTTTCCTTCCTGATACAGCAGCACTGAATCATTCACGGTCACCAGATATTTTGTCTTGGCATCCAGCTTCCAGTTGATGGCGATTTTCTTGCCGGCCACTTTTTCCGGATTCACGCGCATGGCCATGTAATCCAGCACCATATCCGGTGTCATGGCCTTGATGGTATCGGGTGATGCGGTGACGGTGCCTTCCACTTTCGGCACGCCATTACGCAGCTCGTAAGCGCCCATCAGGAAGACATTACGCCAGGGGCCGGATTCGGCCTGATAGCCCTGCTGCTCCAGCGAATCAGCCAGCAGATTGCGCGCGGTCTGGTTCTTGGGGTCAGCAAACACCACCTTGCTCATGACCTCGGAAACCCAGCGGTAATCACCCTTGTCGAAAGCCTCTTTGGATTTCTTGATGGCAGCATCGGCGCCGCCCATGAAATCCACATAACGCTTGGCGGATTCTTCCGGCGGCAGCGGATTCAGATCGGAAGGATTTCCCGAGTACCAACCCATATAGCGCTGGTAAACCGCCTTGGCATCATGGTTGACCGAGCCGTAATAGCCGCGGTTATACCACTCGTTGCCAAGCTCCGGCGGCAGTTTGATCAGCTCGCCCACCTCCGTCATGGTGTAACCCATATTGATCAGGCGCAGTGACTGGTCATGCAGGTATTTATAGGCATCACGCTGCTTGCCCACGAATTTCTGCACATTGTCCTGGCCCCAGGTCGGCCAGTGGTGCGAGGCAAATACCACATCGGTCTTGTCGCCCCACATGGCCAGCGTTTCATTCAGTGCCTTCCACCATTTATTGGCATCACGCACCTGTGCACCACGCAGGGTGTAAAGATTGTGCAGCGTATGCGTGGCATCTTCGGCCGCGCTAATGGCCTTGAACTGCGGGAAATAGAACAGCATTTCAGCAGGTGCTTCCGTGCCCGGCGCCATCTGGAAAACGATTTCCACGCCGTCGATCACGCGCTTCTCGCCGGTTTTCTTGATGAGGTCGTTGGGGGCAATCAGGGTGACGGTGCCCACTGAGGTGGTTTTACCCAGGCCACCATCAATCTGGCCCTTGTCGCTGCGTGGCAGCAGGGCGCCATACATATAAATGGCGCGGCGGGCCATGGCATTGCCGGCAAACACGTTTTCACTCACGGCTTCTTCCAGGAAGCCTTCCGGTGCCAGCACCTTCACCTTGCCGGATTTGGCATCGGCTTCGGAAATCACGCCCTTCACGCCGCCGTAATGGTCGATATGGCTGTGCGTATAAATCACGGCCTTCACCGGCTTCTTCGGGCGGTTCTTGTAGTAAAGGTCGAGGCCGGCCTTGGCCATTTCGCTGGAAATCAGCGGATCGATGATGATGATGCCGGTCTTGCCTTCCACGATGGTCATATTGGAAAGATCAAAGCCGCGGATCTGGTAAATGCCGTCCACCACCTTGAACAGGCCGTTGTACATATTGAGCTGGGCATTGCGCCACAGGCTGGGATTCACGCTGGCCGCGGCCTGGTCCTGCTTCAGGAACTCATAGCCTTTCAGGGTCCAGATGGTGTTGCCTTTTTCGCCTTTGATGTCGATGTCCGGCAGGGTGGCGATAAAGCCGCGCTGGGCGTCTTCATAATCCTGGCGATTACTAAAAGGAAGTTCCTGCTTGAGAGCGTCGTTGGTCTTGATGGTGGTGCTTGTGGCTTCCTTGGGCGCATCGGCGGCAAGGGCAAGGTTGCCTGCCATTGTCAGTGTGATGGCCAGAAGGCTCTTTTTGAAAACGGTGTCCATGATGTTTCCCCCAGCATTGGTTATGGGTCAAAAAAGCCCGAAAAGACTAGCACAACACCGGAGGATTGCCCGGGCGCTTCGCAAGAAATGGCCGGTTTTGTGGGCGTTGTCAAAGAAGCCAATCTGTTGCTCAAAAAAAAGACCAGCCCCAGGCTGGTCTTTTCATGAAGCTGACTTTTGTCTCTGTTAAATGCGCTTACTCGTTGCAGAGCTGCTTTTATTCCTCGCAATGCTTGAGGTGTTTACGCACCGGCAGGGCCAGCAATGCTTCCGGCGTTGCCGCCACTTTCGGCTTCCAGGTGGAATACAGCACGCCACCCACCACCAGCAAGGCGCCCACGATCTGAGCTGTCGTGATGTGCTGGCCCAACGCCACGCCTATCAGCGCTGCAAACACCGGCACCAGATTCATGAATAGCGCTGCCATGCCGGCGCCCACTTCCTTCACGCCGTCATTCCACCAGAGATAGGCCAGCACCGAGCCCAGCAGGCTCATGGTGAGCACGGCGGCCATCACGCTTAAGGGAGGCATATGCCAGAAATCATTTTGCGAGCCCATGGCAAAGCTGCTGATCAGCAGGCCGCCCAGCGCAATGCTGCCCGTGGTGATCTGCAGCGGCGGCAGGCCGGTGATGAAGCGGCGCGGAATCGTGGAATACACGGCCCAGCAAGAGGCGGCCACGAGCACCAGCAGATCACCTATCTGGAAAGTCAGCGAGAGCAGCGCCTGCAGCGAACCATGGCTCACCACCACCGCCACACCGGCAAGGCCGAGAGCAAGTCCGGCCAGCTGGCGGCCACTCACGCGCTCACGCATCAACAGCGCAGACAGAAACGTGATGAGCGCGGGGCAGAGCGCCATGATGAGCGCGCCATTCACCGGCGAGGTGTGCTTGAGGCCATAGAAAAGAAAAACGTTGAAGCCGCCTATGCCGATCACCGCCATGGCCGTGAGCGGCAGCAGATTGCGGCGCAGGCCGGCCCAGTCCAGTCCTTCGCGCAAGCCCACCAGCGGCAGGAGCAGAAGGCCGGCAATCAGGAAGCGCCAGCCGCCTATGGATTCCGGGCTCATGAAGCCCACGGCGTATTTGCCCAGGTGGAACATCAGCCCCCAGAAAAAGGCAGTCAGGCCCAGCTTGAGCCAGGTGGTGGGGCGGGTCATGGCGCTCTCCTTATCTATGCAGCAGCCGGGCTCCCGGCGGCCATGAAGAGGATGCTAGTCTTCCGGATATGCAAAGAAAGACGAGACTTTGCAAAACCATTTTCCGGATATGGAAAGAGGACAGGCCAAGCCCGGAGTAGAAAGCCATGAGCGAACTGCGCGACTGGAACGACCTCAAATACTTCCTGGCCGTGGCCCGCGGCGGCGGACTCTCCGCCGCGGCCGCCAGTCTCAACACCAGCGCCTCCACCGTCTCCCGCCATATCGACGCCATGGAAGCCCGCCTCGGCGTGCGCCTCTTCCTGCGCCAGCAGCGCGGCTACCAGCTCACCGACCGCGGCAGCGAACTCTTCGCCCATGTGGCCGAGGTGGAGCGCGCCATGCAGGCGGTGGAGCGGCGCAGCAGCGTGAGCAGCGAAGTCAGCGGCCAGGTAAAGCTGGCCCTGCCCGAATCCTTGGCCAATTTCCTCATTGCCCCCAGGCTGCCGGCTTTTCGCGAGCGTTATCCGCAGCTGCAACTGGAGCTGGTGGTGGGCCGCAATCTTGCCGACCTCACCCGCCGCGAAGCTGATCTCGCCCTGCGCATCGTCAATCCCGCGCAGCAGACGCACGCCCCGGACTACATCGCCCATCGCGTCGGCAGCCTGCATTTCGGCCTGTACTGCTCGCCTGCCGCATTGGCAAAAGCCGGCGACTGGAAAAATCTGGAAGTGGTGAGCTGGGACGATTCCTGGGTAAAGCTGCCCATGATGGAGTGGCTGGCGCAGCTATTTCCCGGCAAGGAGCCCGCCCTGCGCGCCAACAGCGTGCAAACCCAGTACACCGCTGTGCGCGCCGGCCTCGGCACCACCTTCCTGCCCACGTTTATCGGTGATGCCGATGCGTCGCTCACGCGTATAGACATAGGTCCTTTTCAAACCGAGAGGCAGCTCTGGCTGCTGTATCACCGCGATTTGAAAGGGAGTCAGCGCGTGCAGGTAGTGAGGGAGTTTGTGGGGGAGGTTTGTCAGGGGCTTATAGGTAATCGATATTAAAGTGCTTCTGACAACTGAGCGGTGTTGTCGGCAGAGGCTCTTAAGCGCATTCCTTGGAGTACTGGGGTGTTTTCATCTAGGCGAATAAAGAACTGTGGCGGCTGAAATCCAGTTGATAGGGCCCTCATATCCTGCAAGGAAATAGGCTGAGTAAATGCCTCTGCACTTTCAAGAACGAGTGCAACTCCTTTCGAGAGTCCATCAAAGTACTCAAAGAATTCACCTTTCTTCAAGCCAGAGATGCTGCCAAATTTCCGCCATAGTGTTGATGGTGACAAGGTGTGAATAGAAGTGACTTTTGCCCGCCCCATAACCGACCCAATCGGTAGCTTCACATATATCCAGACAGTTGTTCCTGGGGAGATGTGCATTGATCGGCGTCTAAGCTCAACTTGTTTTGAGCCAGAAAATATATTGTCGGCATGCCTTTTTTCTAACGAGATCAGAATGTCATCACTGCGGTTCACGATGAAGCCTCTGTCAGAATTGCAAGCAGTTGTGTCTTGGATATTGCTTTCGTTGAAATGAGATCGGTTTCTTTTCCGCATCCAATTTTCTTAAGAAAATCTAGTGGAACCGATTTCTTGAAGATATGGATGTTATCAAATGAAACGACAGCTTTCATGTCGGATTTGCCAATATTCTTAATTGACTCTTTGGTCAGGGCGGATCTTTCTAGATCGGATTTTTCAATATTATCTTGGGATTTTAGATAGCAGTGCCTGCATCTGGCGACAGCAATTATTGACATACTCCCGCCATTTTTCGCGGACTCGTAGAAAAGAATCAATGTTCCTTTCTTGAAGTGCTTAAGGTTCTTCTTGGCGCTAAGGTAATGCTTTTCTTTAAAAAGGGATGCACTTCTCAGTGGAAGCAATGACGCTTGGGGAGAATGTCCAAGTAGCTCTTCAGCATATTGTCTCTGAATTGGCGTAATTACAGAAGGTCTATCAGGAAGACAAAAGAGAACTGGGCTTAAAAGCGACTCTATCTCGTCAAAAGATGGAAAGGTCCGTTCGCCACTAGGGGTTAATACTTCAATTTGATTGCTTTGATCTGTAAAAGATGGGCACCGCTCTGGAAGTTTTAGACCTTCTTTGTCAATCAGACTTTTTCTGAAATCTTTCCATGATGAATCTGTTACAAGAGTTCCTACAAATAGCTTTGTAAGAGACTTTTGATTTGATGTTCCTCTAAAGCCTTGGCTTATTGCATGTTCTCTTAGCAAAGATTGGTGATGGGCTAGGCTAAGCGTTATTTTGACCGGGCCTATTTTGGGCAGAGTTTCCATCAGATAAGTTAGTAATATACGACCGGCGCTGAGTGACTCAGGATGGGCTTCGTTTAGTGCCGCACGAGCTGTCAGGCCGGATGCGTCTGATGACCAAGAAGAGTAGCCAATTAGCTCTTCTCCAACCCAAACCGCTCGCGCAGCAGTGGCAGATGTTACAGGAGCCCAGCCAGATATTATGTCTGCTGTTGATATTCCGAGTTCCGACAGCAAGTTATGTATTTTCTGAGTGTCTAAATGGCTAACGCTGCTAAGTCGTATTTCTCCACACGATGCAGACTCAAAAGAGCTATCTTCGGAAATCGAATTCTGCTCAATTGTGAATATTTCGGGGGATAGAACATCGATATTGAATCCTTCGCGGATTGCTGACGACGCCTCCAAAATTGCGGTGTCACTGGTTATAAAGCCGGTGAGGTTGTATTGGATTGCAGTAGCAAGATGACGAATATCGGATTTATCATTTTCACTAAGAACTTCTTTGTGAGGAAAAACAATTCGAGAAAGTTCATTTATGCGACTTTTATTGGATTCTGTATCTAATAAGGGAAGTGTTGGAAACACCTTGGTGTATTCCAGCATTGGATCGCTCTTGCCAACGGGGGTGTGCCTGGATAGCTCATCTCTTATTTCATCGCTAATTGCAATTTTGCAGAGTCCGATCTTCTCCGCTTGGAAAAGATTGAAGACGACTTTATTTCTCAGTCTTCTAGGGCCGGCTGAATCGAATAAAACATTCAAATCAACAAGGAAAAGAGACTCGGTTGCGTCACTCGGTTTTAAACCAAGCGGGTTGTCTGAGCTTATGCCGCTTGTTGGGAAGAGTTGCGGTGACTCTAACTCATGGCACCTGACCAAGATCTTTCGGTTTCTTGTTGCGCCACCTCTTTCCATTCTTTGAATATAAAAGCCTTGCCCTTGCCAGAACTTATTTGCCGGTATTAGGTCTTCTGCTACTCGAGCATAAATGGAGGTAAAGCTCTTTTCGGTAAGGAGCGTTTTTAAGTTAGATATTAGTTTCTTTGCTAGGCCATGCTGACGGTATTTTGGTTCCGTGAACATTTGTATGATGCTTACTTTCGGGTAGCGATGATCAAATATCAAATGCCCAGCGTATGCAGAAATTCCATCCTCAATTTCTACTATTACATGCAGGCAATCTCTTCTGCAAAACTCTGAATATACACTCTTTGGAAGAAAGCCAAGCTCATTACGATGACTGTCGGCTGCTGCGCTAACTTGGCTGATGTATTTTGTTGTTAAATCTCGATCTGTGAGAATTATGAAATTTTCAGCTTCGCCTTTCACAATGCCTTCCTTAATTGGCTTTCTGGCTTAATATGACAAGCTCTTTTGGGAGCCTAATTAATTTCTAATGGCCTATTGCGATATTAGTCAGTAACTTTTACTGCCGTATAGATATGTCGACGATGTTATTTGAAAAAAGCAAAAAGGCCGACTGTTTCCAGTCGGCCTTTTTGTTTGTTTTGGTGGAGGTGGCGGGGATCGAACCCGCGTCCGTCAGTCCGCTGCCTTGGGCTCTACATGCTTAGTCGTCTCTATTGATTTAGCCCGCTACGGCCCGAGCGACAGGATGTAGAAGGCGAGCCTCTGAGGTTTAGCTGTCAGCCGCGAGACAAGGCTTCAAGCGATCCCATGTTTTTTGCGCCGATGTCCATCGCCCATGGGCAGGCAACTTCGATCGTAGGCAGGGTATTAGGCTGCCAGTGCGTAGTTTTCGTCGTTTGCGACTACTTTTTTGCGACTTTGATTTACGAGAGATGTCGCCCTCTCCGCATGCACCTTCCGGTTTTGTAACCGGCGTCGAAGCCATGTCACCCCCCGTAGAGCCAGCGCAGTGTACCGCAGGCGGTATTGCGCTGTCTGGTGGTAAATGGGGCTGGTCTGGCAGGACTCAAGCCTTGTGCTTGCTTGTAGGTCGGGCTTTAGCCCGACAGTGGCGTTGGAGCGGAGGGCATCGTCGGGCTAAAGCCCGACCTACAGAAAAGCAGCAAGGGCGCTGGGCCCCGGACTGAAGCCTTCCGGGGCGACAGAGCGGGCTGGCAAAAGCAAAGTCACTGGGTCCCCGCCTGCGCGGGGACGACAGAGCTTAGGGGATGAGTTTGTCAGGGTGGGTGACTGCCGCTGCGATAAGCGCTGGATACACTCTGGGCTTTCCTGGGCAAAGCGGGCCGGTGGCCTGATTCAAGGATCGTGGACATGGCCAAAAAAGCAGCAGCTGCTCCGGCAAAGAGCGCGACAGAAAAAGCAGCGGGAAAAGCACCGGCGAAGACAAAGGCCAAAGCGGTAAAGGCAGCGGCTACGGCCGTGAATGCCTCCAGCAGAAAGACCGACCGTGAATTCGATGTGGTGCTCTATGGCGCCAGCAGCTTTGTCGGCAAGTTCGTGGCGCAGCATCTCTTGCAGCGCGCACAGGCGACAGGTTTGCGCTGGGCCATTGCCGGGCGCAGTGCGGCCAAGCTGGAAGCGATAAAGCAGGAGCTGGGTGCGCCTGATCTGCCGGTGCTGCTGGCTGAAGCGCATGACCCTGCTGCGCTGAATGCGCTGGCAGCACGAACCAATGCCATTGCTTCCACCGTGGGGCCTTATGCGCTGTATGGCTCCGAGCTGGTGGGTGCCTGCGCGCAGCAGGGCACGGATTACTGCGATCTCACAGCGGAAATTCCCTGGGTGCGCCGCATGATGGATACGCATGGTGCCACGGCGGCCCGCACGGGCGCGCGCATCGTGCATGGCTGCGGTTTTGATTCCATTCCTTCCGATCTCGGCACCTGGTTCCTGCAGCAGAATGCGCAGGAGCAGTTCGGTGCGCCCTGCGGTTTCGTGAAGATGCGTCTCAAGAAAGCCAGTGGCGGTTTCAGTGGCGGCACCATCGCCAGCCTTACCGATATGGTGACCACGGGCGTGGCCGATGCCGAGGCGCGTCAGCTTTTGCTCAATCCTTATGCGCTGATGGATTTTGGCAGCGCCGGTTCGCAGAAAGACAAATGGCTGGCGGCTTACGACCGTGATGCTGGCGAATGGCGCGCACCTTTCATCATGGCGCCCATCAATTCCCGCGTGGTGCAGCGCACGCATTTCCTGCTCGGCCAGCCCTGGGGCGTGGATTTTGTTTATGACGAAGCCATGCTCACCGGCCGTGGTGTTTTCGGTGCTGCAGTTGCAGGTGGTGTGACCGCCGCGCTGGGCAGTCTGGTTGGCATGATGGCGTTGAAACCCACGCGCAAGCTTTTGCAGAAAGTGCTGCCGGCACCGGGCGAAGGCCCCAGTCTCGCGGCGATTGAAAAAGGCTTTTTTGAAATGAATGCCTACGGGCGCACCACCAAAGGCCAGCAGATCAAGGTGGTAATCAAGGGCGACCGCGATCCGGGTTATGGCGCTACCTCACGCATGCTGGCGGAAGCGGCCATGTCGCTGGCGCTGGATCGTGACGAGAAAAGCGTGGGTGGTGGTTTCTGGACGCCGGCTACGGCCATGGGGCAGAAGCTGGTGGATCGTCTGGAAAAGCATGCGGGGATGAGTTTTCGAGTGGAGTGAGTTTTAGCTCGAGTGGTGTATTTCGTAGGTCGGGCTTTAGCCCGACATAGGCGTGCAATTCTTGCGTCGGTGTCGGGCTAAAGCCCGACCTACAAAGTCGAAAAGCAAAGTCACTGGGTCCCCGCCTTCGCGGGGACGACAGGTTTTTTGCATAGGAATGGGTTTTATTGTGTAGGGCTGGTAAGCCAGAGGATTACCTTCGCGGGGCACAACAGAAAATCAGCGCACATAAAAGTCTGCTTCATAATCCTCATCATTGCGCGCTTCCAGCCGGCCTTGGCGGCAGGCTTGTGTAAAGGTGTCGAAATCTTTTTCCACCTGATCGGCATAGTTCTTCGCGTACATCACCATGGCTTCGGTCATGGCATCGCCTTCACCCAGATAGCCGCTGATTTCCGGGGCCATGCCGCTAGCACGGGCGTGGGCGCGTGCGAGTATCTGGCCGCAGATGCCGGCAAAGGCGGTGAGCAGCGGGCTGTCGAGTGTGGTGAGATCGGGCGAGACTTTCATGTCGCGCAACTGGCGCAGATAGAAATGGCGGCCAGCAGGGCCGGTGGCCCAGCCAAGAAAAGGATCGCTGGCGGCCTGCATGAGACGCTGGCCTTCCACCACACGGCGCCCATTGTGATGCCAGCCGGCGCCACCGCGCACATGCATGGCCAGCACGGAATGCCGCGCTTCTTTTATTTGCAGGAAAAGCGGTGATTCCTGATTGTCGGTGAGCAAGGTAATCAGGCAGCGCGTGCCGACGCTGCCAACACCGACCACCTTGAAGGCCATGTCCTGCGGAGCGAAGCGTTGCAATAAAGTGCGGCGGTCGGCCGCCAGCGTTTTCAGATAATCCTGATAAAGCTGCTGCAGGATGCCTTCCCAGTTGCCGGCTTTCAGCCAGTCGTCATCGGCAGTCAAGAGCGAGCTTTCGCCGCGCATATGGAAAACGGCAGGCGGATCATCGCGGATGATCCAGCGCTTGCCATCGTGCTCGGCCATTTTGGGCAGCAGTTCTTCATGCGTGCGTTTGTCGGCACGGCCTATGAAACGTTTCAGGGCCTTGCGTGTTTCGGCGTTCTCCGCCGTTTCCAGCAAATCCTCCACCAGGATTTTGTCGTACCAGATATCCAGCTCGCTCATCTGTGCGTATTCATTCATATGCACTTGATAGCGCGCCATCATGGTGGCCACGCATTCTTCGGCCACGCTTTCGCTGTGGCGCAGAAAGCGCGCCGCCACAACAAGGCTGGCGGCCATGCGTTTCACATCCCATTCCCAGGGCGCGGGATGCACTTCATCAAAATCATTCAGATCCAGCAGCAGATGACGCTCGGGCGAAGCAAAGCCGCCGATATTGGCGATATGCGCATCGCCGCAGCAGAGCACACGGAAACCGGAGTCCGGCGTGCCGGCCAGATCATGCGCCTGCAGGGCCGCGGTGCCGCGATAGAAAGCAAAGGGCGAGGCCAGCATGCGGCCGTAACGCAGGGGGACGAGTCTTTCCAGCCGGCCTTCGCTGGAGCTTTCCAGAATGGCCACCGGGTCCCGGTTGGTGGCGCCGGGATGTTTGTGCTGGCTGCGCTTGGCCTGCTCGCGCGCGCGGCGGCCGTTATTGATGCGGTCCTTGAGACTGGGGGCGCTGGGCATGGTGGGGTCCGTCCGGTTGGCGATTCCAGTATCGGCGAGCCCGGCCGGAGTGCAAGGCGGGATAAGGGTTTCGGCCGTTCGGGGCCGACGGATGAGGGGAGCTTGTCGGCCGGGCATGAAAAAGGGCGCCCTGAGGCGCCCTTTGCTCTGCTTGCTGCCTGGCTCAGGCGGCGACAGCAGCCCGGGATTTCTCGCGAGCCAGCGCAGCCTGCACGGCCGGCGACTTCGCAAAATATTCCAGCGCCAGATTCAGCGGTGCTTCGCCATCCGGGTGGTATTCCGGATCGAAATAACGCGCGGCGGCAGCGAGTACGGATTCCACCGAAGGCAGGGTGTCCTGCTTGCCACTGCGCCACCAGCG
>JAVHYE010000024.1:0-19829 GCA_031119295.1 Pedobacter sp.
CAGCTGGGCTGTCGGGATTTTCGGCGAGCCGCTAAGCACCGCCACTCCGCCCACGAGCAGCGCCAGCTCGGCGACCGCAACGACCGATGACGAGCGCGGTGGCGCCAGTGCTCGTGGCAGCTACGCGCCCTTCATTGCCGAAGGCCGTGTATTGCATCTGGCGGCCTCAGCGCATTACCGCGTGCCCGCGCAATCCGGCGCGGCGAATGCGCAGCTGCGCCTTTCCAGCAAGCCGGAAATGAACCAGTTTCCGGATCGTCTGCTCAATACCGGCAATATCACGGGGGATGTGAACCACTACCAGGTCAGTGCGGTGGAAGCAGCCGGTGCTTTCGGAGCCCTGCTGGCACAGGCCGAATACACACTGGCCACGGTTGCGCGCGACCGCGCTGCCGATGCCGACTTCAGCGGCGGCTATGGCCAGGTCTCTTGGGCCCTCACCGGGGAGCGCCGCCCCTACAAGGCCGACAAGGGCATTTTTGAAGGCATACGCCCCAGTGGCGCCGTGGCCTGGGAGCTGGCGGCGCGCTATTCGCGCATGGATCTGGGCGATGCCGGCATCAATGGCGGCCGCGAACAGAATGCTGCCCTGGCTCTCAATGCCTATATCGGACCCTTCGTAAAGCTGAGCGGCAATTATGTGAAAGTGCTGAAGACTGAAGGCGGCCCCTTTGCGGGCGATGAACCTTCAGCCCTCATGCTGCGTGCCCAGTTCGCCTACTAAGCCTAACGCCAAATACTGTTCTTATGGACAGTATTTGGCGTATAGTCAGGCCTCGTCCCGGAGGCCGCCATGAGCATGAATTCCGACGGCGCCCGCAAGGGTCGCGGCGCCACCCTCAATCCCGACAACCGCTTTTTCCGGCAACGCAGCGAGACCGAGCATGATGGCTGGGCCACCGAACCGGACCCCTTAAAGCCGCTAAAAACCACAGTCACCGTGCAGCAAAGCCGGACCATCATTTCGCGCAATACCTCGCCCGATATTCCCTTCACGCAATCCATCAATCCGTATCAGGGCTGTGAACATGGTTGCGTTTACTGCTATGCCCGGCCTTCGCACGCCTATCTCGATCTGTCGCCCGGACTGGATTTCGAGACCAGGCTCTTTGCCAAGCCCAATGCCACGGAATTGCTGCGCAAGGAAATGAGCTCGCCACGCTATCAGGTGAGCACCATACATATCGGCGGCAATACCGATCCCTACCAGCCCATAGAGCGCGAATGGAAAATCACGCGGCAATTGCTGGAGGTGATGCTGGAAACACGACATCCGGTTTCCGTCATCACCAAGAACAAACTCGTCCTGCGCGATCTGGATCTGCTGGCGGAGCTGGCCAAACTCGATCTGGTGCGGGTCTTTGTGTCTGTCACCAGTCTTGATCTGCATCTCACACAAAAACTGGAACCCCGTGCCAGTGCACCACATCGTCGCCTGCAGACCATAGAAAAACTGCATGAAGCCGGCGTGCCGACAGGCGTGATGGCGGCACCCCTGATTCCCTTCATCAACGATGCCGAACTGGAAGCCATTCTGGAGGCCGCAGCCAAGGCCGGCGCCAGCAGTGCCGGCTACACCTTCATACGCCTGGCACACGAGCTGAAAGACTTATTCCGCGACTGGCTGGCAGAACATGAGCCTTTGAAACTGGAGCGCGTGATGGCCGTGATCAACGATGTGCGCGGTGGTCGCGACAACGATCCGCGCTTCGGTTCACGCATGCGTGGCGAGGGCAATTTCGCCGAACTCCTGCGCCAGCGTTTTGCCATTGCTGCACGCAAGCACGGACTCAACCAGACGGGCCGGCGTGAGCTGCGTCATGATCTTTTCCGTGCCCCCGAGCGTAGCGGACAGTTTGCCCTTTTCTGAAGGACTAAATCTTCCCCATAAAAAAAGCGAATCCGGCCACAACCAGATTCGCTTTTTCCCATCGCCGGCCAGCTTCTTGCTGGCTGTTGATGGAGACTTCCCTGCTCAGCACATCCTGTACTGTTTTATCCATGCTTGCCGGAATTCCGGGCCGGTGGCATGAACTTTCCCTGGGATGAAATCCTTTTCATCCGTGAAGACATCCTGTCTTCAGCGAAGCTGCAGCTTCCTGCCGCTGCTTCCGGTTTTCCAGCCCGCTCAGGATTTGATCTTGAGCTCGCTCTTCACACTGACCACACCGGGCACGGTGCTGGCGCGCTGGATGGCGGCATCAGCGCTTTCGCGGCTGTCCACCTTGCCCTTGAGCGTCACGACACCGTCCTTGGACTTGGCCTTGATGCTGTCATTGGCGACGGCAGCTTCCACCTGCGAAGAAATGGAACCGTCATCCGCCTTCACGGAAACCGGGGCCGGTGCCTGCTGGCTGGCCGAAGGGGCCGTGGGATCCTGACGCAGATAATCATCGGCCAGCACAGGTGTAGCGACAAAGGCGGTGGCGATCACAGCAGGAAGCAAGATATGACGTGCTTTCATTTTGAATTCCTCTTTTCCTTGGAGTTTGAATGACAGCACTCAGGCTGCCGATATTGCGCCAGAGATATTGCGAGCATCGTGCCAATCCAAAAAATCCCTTCTGATTCATGACATTGCATTCATTGCAGAAGAATTCATCGCGGATTTTCTGTGGAATCTGTCCCGAAACAGCAACAGCTTCCCGTGCTTATCCGGCAACTGCTTGATGCAGCAGGAAAATAATTGTCGCCTTATGCAGACAGGCCGGAATTCCTGCATAAAAAAACGGCCTTGCGGCCGTTTTCATTTCTTTTTCGCTCAATGTGCACGGAATAAATCCGGCGAGAGATCATGCCGCTGCAATAAACGATAGAACTCGGTGCGATTGCGCTCAGCCAGACGTGCTGCATCAGCCACATTGCCTTCAGTGAGCTTGAGCAGGCGCACCAGATAATCACGTTCGAAACGCGCCTTGGCTTCGGCATAGGCCAGCACTTCGCTGTCAGGGGCACG
Organism: Pedobacter sp.; assembly: GCA_031119295.1. Lineage (GTDB taxonomy): Bacteria > Pseudomonadota > Gammaproteobacteria > Pseudomonadales > Moraxellaceae > UBA2031. The sequence goes on from JAVHYE010000024.1 coordinate 2,957, forward strand.
CAATGCACGTTGCACAAGACCGGGAGGAATCAAGGGTGACGTCGCCAGCGCACAGACCTGCTCCACCACGTTGTAGAGCTGGCGCACATTGCCGGGCCAGGGCGCCGTGGCCAGCGCTTTTAAGGCTTCAGGTGCAAAGCCGCGCAGGCTCTTGCCGTATTTTTCGGCGAGCTGTTTGAGAAAATGATTGGCCAGCAGTGGAATGTCTTCGCGGCGTTCCGCCAGCGTGGGCAGATTCAGGCGCACGACATTCAAGCGGTAATAAAGATCTTCACGGAAACTGCCATCTGCCATGGCCTCATCGAGATTGCGGTGGGTGGCAGAAATCACGCGCACATCCACGGCAATGCTCTGGCTTGAGCCTACGGGACGTACCACACGCTCCTGCAGGGCGCGTAACAGTTTCACCTGCAGCGTGAGCGGCATATCGCCGATTTCATCCAGGAAAAGCGTGCCGCCATGTGCGGCCTGGAAAAGACCTTCGCGCGTTTGTACCGCACCGGTGAAGGCACCTTTCACATGCCCGAATAATTCCGACTCCAGCAAGGGCTCGGGTATGGCGCCGCAATTCACCGCCACGAAAGGCTGACGTGCACGCGGACTGGCGCGATGTATGGCCTGGGCCAGCAATTCCTTGCCGCTGCCACTTTCTCCACCAATCAGCACGCTGGCATCGGATGCGGCGACAAGACGGGCTTCGGCCAGCACTTCGGCCATGCGCGCAGAGTGACTGATGATTTGTTCGCGCCAGCCTTCATCGGCCGTGGCATTGGCGGGTGCTGTCAGCTTGAGAGCTTCAGCCACCTTGTCGAGCAGGGCGCGGCCATCAAAGGGCTTGGTCAGATAATCGAAAACGCCACGCGAAGTGGCTTCCACGGCATCGGGAATCGTGCCGTGGGCCGTCAGCAAAATGACAGGCAGGCCGGGATGGCGGCGATGGATTTCCTCGAAGAGACCAAGACCATCCATGCCGGGCAGGCGCACATCGGAGAGCACGAGTTGCGGTCGCTCAATAGCCAGCCGCGCCAGTGCCGCCTCCGCACTTTCCTCCGTGCTCACGGCATAGCCGGCCGACTCCAGGCGCATGGAAAGCAGATGCAGCAGATCCTTGTCGTCATCAACCAGCAAGAGACGTGTTGTCATGAGGCGGGACTCCTTGTCGCCGGGGCCGGCACAGCGGCCGGTGCAGGATTGGGCAGGCTGGTCGGCGGATTGCTGCCGGCCGGCTTGGGCAGGTTGAGCTCTATGGACTTCAGCGCTTCCAGCTTGTGTCCCAGTTGCTCCACCTTGTCGCCCAGCTGTTCATTCTTGCGCTGGCTGTCGCGCAGCTGCTGCGCCTGTAACGCCAGCTGCTCCTGCAAGCGCTTCTGCTCGGCCAGATCGGCACGCCAACCTGAGGCCAGCATCGTGGCCAGTGGGCGCCAGGGCGCAGCACCTTCGGCGGTGGACTGGCTCAGCGAGTCCATCAGCGCCAGCGCGCGATTCAGGTCTTCGCCCTGACGGCGCTGCGCCAGCAGCAAAGCCTGCTCGACGACAGCCGCCAGCCCTTCCGTGCCGGCCAGTCGAGTCTCTTCGGCCTGCAGGGCCTCGGGGCTCATGGCGCCCAGACGGGCCTGATAATCCGCGGCCAGAGCCAGCACATCCGGCGGCCGTACCACGGGAGCAACTGCAACAGGCAGGGGTGGCTTGGCGGCACAGGCCGCCAACAGGCCGGAAACAAGTAACAGCAGAGTGGTCTGCCTAACGCTCGGGAACATAGGGAAGCTCGATACGAAAACGGGCGCCAGCCAGCGATGGCATGAGCGCAATCCGGCCACCATGGGCCGCGACATATTCCTGCACGATGGACAGACCGATACCGCTGCCCCGCAGCCCGCTGTCAGGCTGGTGGCGGCCGCGGTAAAAGGGCTCGAACACACGCCCGCGGTCTTCCTCGGCCACGCCGGGACCGGCGTCGACAATCTCAAGCACGGCACGATCGGACAAGCGTTGCAATGTAATGGCGATATGCCCGCCCGGCGGGCTGAAACGTATGGCATTTGACAGGAGATTGCCGATAACAGTCGCGAACTTGCGTCTATCCACTTCGGCCGTGACCGGCCCGCCCGTGCTGCTGACCTGTAACTGTCTGCTTTCCCATTGCAAACGCTGGCTGGCGACCACTTCTTCCACCAGGCCGGAGAGCTCCACCGGCCTGGGAGAGAGAGTCCGCGCCTCGAAAGCCGCGGCATTGAAACGCAGCAGGTCTTCAATCTGCCCCTGCAAGGTCAGGGTGTGTTCGCGCAGGATACGTACTACCTCGGACTGGCGCTGGTTGAGCGGCCCAGCCACGCCCTCTTCGAGCAGAGCCGCACCCTCACGCAAGGCGGCCAGTGGTGTTTTCAGTTCATGCGAGACATGGCGCAGGAAGCGTGCCTTGTCCGCCTCCACTTCGGAAAGCCGCAGGCGCAGCCAGTCCAGGCGCCGCCCCAGTGAGCGCAGATCGGAAGGGCCGCTGATGTCTATGGTCTGATCCAGACGGTTTTCCCCCAGGCCCGCGATGGCGCGCTCCAGCCTCTGCACCGGCCGGCCCAGCCAGTAGGCCAGCGCCAGTGCCAGCAGCACGGCAGCGACAATGGCCGCCAGCAACTGCCGACCCAGCTGCAAACGCCCCTGCTCCAGCTGCTCCAGCGTGCGTTCGTTCTGCTGCTTGATGGCCAGACGTGCCTGCTCGGCCGCACTCACATTAAGCCAGTCGATACGGCGGAAAGCTGCAGTCAGTGCCGCATCGCGGTCATCCATGGCGCTGCCGGCATTGTCCAGCTGCGCGGCAATGGTCTCTATCTGCAATGGCCATTCCGCAGCGGGAAACGAAGGCGGCAGGCTGCCATGCAAACGCTCCAGCGCTGCCGAGGCCTCATGGGCCGCCTCGTTGAAACGCTGGCGCAGGGCGGGATCACCCAGCACCAGATACTGGCGCGCGGCGCGTTCCATGGTGACACGGCGCTCGGCCAGCACCTGCACATCGGCATTGAGCTGCAGCGCATGCGCGAGGCCTTCGCGACTTTGCGTCACCAGTGTTTCCAGCGTGCGCAGACCATGCAGCGAGGCCGCGCCCAGCAGCACGGCAATCAGCAGGAAGGCCAGCACCAGGAGCTGGCGAAAGGAAAGGGAAGAAAAAAGACGCATGCGGTTTCGCGGGAGAGGCCCTGAATGCAGCGAGACTGCCAGTGCCTCTGCTTGTACTCAAGCTGGCGCGGCAATCACTGCGTAGGGAATATGTCAGCCGAGACGATTCTGCTCGCGCGGAGCAAGCAGGAATTTCTTGCGCAGGGCCATTTCCAGCACGCGCTGCAATTCATCACGGCGCACCGGCTTGGCAATGAAATCATCCATGCCGACCGTCATGGCACGGTCGCGGTATTCCGCCATCACATGCGCACTGACACCGCAGATATAAAGCGGAGAGCGCGCCTCCACATCTTCCCACTGGCGCAAACGCTGGGTGGCGGTATAGCCATCCATATTCGGCATCTCGCAATCCATGAGCACGAGATCAAAGGCCTGACGCTCCGAGGTCAGCACATGCAAGGCCTCCACACCATCCACCACCACACGCATGGCCACGCCGGCTTTTTTCAAGAGGCCGCTCAGCACCTGCTGATTTACCACATTGTCTTCCACCACCAGCGCCCGGAGCTCGTTAAAGCTGCGCATCTCCGTAACAGGATGACTGTGATTATCCTCGAGCAGGGTTTGTCTTGCGATGACACCAAGCGGCAGACGGAACCAGAACATGGAGCCCCGCCCCAGTGCGCTACTGACGCCGATTTCACCTTGCATGAGATCGACCAAAAGGCGGCAGATGGAAAGCCCGAGGCCGGTACCGCCGTATTTGCGCGTGATGGAAGAATCACCCTGAGAAAAGGATTCAAAAAGACGGGCGCGCTGCACATCGGCAATGCCTATGCCGGTGTCCTGCACCTCAAAGCGGATATCTGCCTCGGTCTCACTGCGCCGCTCCAGACGCAGGCGCAGGATGATGCGACCTTCGCGCGTGAACTTGAACGCATTGGCCAGCAAATTGATCAGCACCTGACGTATGCGCAGGGAGTCGCCCAGCACTTCCACCGGCACATCCGGCCCCATTTCCAGCTGCAGGGTAATGCGGCTTTGCCGTGACTGCAGGGAAAACAGCGACACGCATTCCTGCATCAGGGCATGCAGATTGAAAGGAATGCGCTCTATGCCCATACGCCCGGCTTCGATTTTCGAGTAATCGAGAATGTCGTTGATGATGCGCAGCAGGGCATCGCAGGACTGATGGATGGTATTCACATAATGCTGCTGCTCTTCGTCCAGCCTTGTTTCTGCCAGCAACTGCGTCATGCCGATAACGCCATTCATGGGCGTGCGGATTTCATGACTCATGGTGGCGAGGAAACTGCTTTTCATCTGTGCCGATTGCTCGGCATGCAAGCGCGCCTGCTCGGCCACCTGTGTCTGCTCGCGCAACTCGCGGCCACGGCGCATGTAAATCAGCAAGACTTGCATGAGCCCGATCAGCAGCAGCACACCCAGCAAAAGGAAGGAGGGCTGCAAGGAGCGATGCGTAGCGCGGAAATTCTGCGGACTGGTGAATTGCAGCTGCCATTGCATGCCGCCGGTCTTGAGCACGGTCTGCCATGTCAGCGGCAGATGGTCCGCCTGCCCGGCACTTTGATGCAGCATGAGTTTGGCGCCGGCCATATCGTCGATGCGCAGCAGCATGCTGGCACCATCACGCGTTACCGGCAGGCTGCGCAGCAGCGTCTCGATATCGAATACCGCGACGGTCATGCCGACAAATGCAGCACGCCTTTCCTCCATCGTGCCCTGCGGCAGACCGGCCTTATAAAGCGGACCCAGCAACAGGACGCTGCGGCTCTTGCCACTTCCGGGCAAGGCGACCGGGCTGGACACCGCCGCCATATGGCCGCTGTCGCGCGCCTGAACAATGAGCTCGCGCAGATCGGGATAGCCCAACAGATCCAGGCCCTTGAGCGTGGCGCCTTCCTGCTGCTCCACATATTCCAGCGGCAGGGCCTCGCCTTTTTGCGGCGCCCAGGCCAGCAAAAGCAGATCAGGCCGCTCCAGCATCACCGCCGCGACAAAATCATGGAATTCGTTTTCGTCCACCTTGTCCGAGCTTTGCCAGAAACGGCGCAGTGAATCGAGCAGATCGACATGACCCTGCACACGCAGGCCGAGTTGCTCGGCCATGGCCCGTGCCGGCTCGCGGAACGAGCGCTCAAGACGCTGCTCTTCGTCGTAATTGATGCGGGAGAAAAGCAGCAGCACGATGCTGACCGCCAGGAGGGGAATGGCCCACCACCACTGCCGCTCACGGCGGAAACGGCGCTGCAGCAGAAGCAGGGTGAGCGGCGCAAAAATCACCACGCCCAGCGTATCCCCTACCCACCATGTCCAGAGATTGAAATAAAAATCAGCGGCGCTGATGCGACCCGCCCAGAGCATGCAGCTCACGCCGATTCCCGCCGACAGCACACAGGCCAGCGGCCCACCCAGCAGGATGATGCGCACCTCGCTCCAGTTGCCGTTTTCTTCCGGAGGTGAGGCATAGCGCTGGCACAACCAGCCTGCCAGCAGTACCTGCAGCACGGAGGCCACGCTCAGGCCCAGTGCCAGCAAGCCACCCTTCTGCACGGCTTGCAGCGACAAGGCCATGGGCCAGGACAGCTGCAGGATATTGAAGACGAGAATGCCCAGCAGGATGCCCGGCGCTATACGCCAGCCCCAGACCAGGAAAACAGCCAGCACCAGACCGGTACCGGGAAAAAGCATGGAGGCGGGTGTGGAGGGATCGGAAAAGGAGCAGGCCAGCAGCGATACCGCCACATAGACGGCTGCTACCCCGACATTGCGCTCAAGCCAGCGCAATACGGCCCTTTCTGCTTCCATGAACTACTCCGGCATCCCCGCCCCTGCGAAAACTATATCGCCAAGCCCACATTCAGCCTGCACAGACTGCAGCCGCCCGACGGTTTTCTGCCCCTCAGGCGCCGGATGGCAGATAAAGGCGGCCGTGAACAGACAGATGCCGAGCCTGCATGCAGCTGCCCGTGTCCCGCAATCAGCTCCTGTACTGGCGGCCGTGGCTACGGACAGGCAGCCAGTGCGCTTACTGGCGTGCCAGCGCCCATTCATGCAGTACGGCGTATTCCGAACCATCGGGGGTCAGGCGTGAACGCACCAGGGCAATGGCCGGCACCTGCCACTCAAGCACCGGCCATACCGGCAGGCTGGGCGCAGCCGTAGTGACATGTCGTGCCAGCGTGACATGCGGACGGAAGGTTTTTCCTTCCAGGGGAAAGCCCGAGAGACGCAGGCCGGTATTGAGCTGGCCAACCAGACGGGTGAGTGCCGTCGGGCTTTCCGTCGGGCGCAGGCAGGCCAGCTCCGGCTTTTTCCAGCACTCGATACGATCAAAGCGCAGGGATATGGCATCGCGCGGCAAATCATCGCCGAGAGCAATCAGCGTATTCACGCGATCACCGGCCACTTCGCCAAGAAAAGCCAGGGTCATATGCAGATTGGCCATGGGCATGCGCCGGCCTCCCAGCACCTGTGTCGGCAGGGCGAGATCATGCTGCCATTGCTGTGAGCTGGAAGATTCAGGCCAGAGGGCGAAGAAGAGACGCATTTTTACCCCCCATCAAGCCCGCAATAAAAATTCAGCCGTGCAGACAAAATCACATCGTGCTCTTGCGGAAGGTATAGCCGGCCCTGCAAGAAATAATGCCCGTCTTTACACATGAGCATCAGGAAAAGCTCAGACTCGCGCCAGAAATTCCTGCACAGCACGAACAACTTCGTCAGCCGCTTCGACTTGTGGATAGTGACCAACCCCTTCCAGCTCCACCACATCAGCCCCATGCACCAGCTCACGATAACGCCTAACCATATGCGCGCCGGAAATCGGATCGGCCAGACCATTAATCAGGCGCAAGGGTACTTGTGATTGCTGCAAGGCGCCCACCCAGCGCTGACGATGCTGGCGCCTTTCCTCCATATAGCGAATCAGCAGCGGCATGATGGCGCGACCATGCTTGTGATCAAGCAACTGCCAGAACGCATCCAGCAATGCATCGGACGGCTGGGTCGCTGCGCCGAATATCTTGCGCATGCTCGCCGCCATGCCACGCCGCGTGATCAGCTTTGCCGCCAGAGGCCCCAGCGGAGAGAGCAAGAGCTTTTGCACCAACAGGGGATGATGGGTTTCCGGAAACAGGCCGCCATTCAGAAGACAAACGCTGTTGAGTTCAAAAGAAAGCCGACCTTCGTTATGCCGCGCCAATAACTCCTGTGCCACCGTATCGCCATAATCATGAGCCAGCACATGAGCTGATACGATTTTCTGCTCACGCAGAAAATCCTCGAAAAGATCGGCCTGATCGAAAATGGAATAGGGATACGGGCGGGGTTTATCAGAGAAGCCAAAGCCCATCATATCCAGTGTCAGGAGACGATAATGCCCAGCCAGCGTCGGCCAGATGGCTTCCCAGTCCCACGATGCCGTGGGAAAGCCATGAATAAGCAACAGCGCTTCGTTGTCGGTACGGCCAGCGCACTGCGTAAAGATGCGCTGATCTTTCCAGAGAAAAAAACGGCCCTCGGACTGCCACGATGCCAACGATGCAGAGAAAGACTCTTTTCTTGTCATCATCAGCACTGCCTCCGGACCTTAGTTGAAGACGCGAAGCACTCGCCCCTGCAACTCGCGCCCTGCCCATGGCGTGTTCTTGCCCGTGGAAAGCAGGGTCTCCGCACTCACGGTCCAGCTTTCTTCCGGCGCAATCAGCAACCAGCCGGAATTCTTTTCCAGACCCAGGACACGAGCCGGCTGTGCCGTCAGCGCGCGCAGCAACTGGCCTTCATCCAGCACGCCCTCACGCACCAATTGCAGGCCCAGGGGCAACACCGTTTCCAGTGTGCTCATGCCGGGCTCGGTGCTGGGAAAAGGCGCGAGCTTGGCGCTGGCATCCAGCGGCTGGTGATCCGAACAAATCGCATCGATAACGCCGCTCTTCACGCCTTCGCGCAGAGCCGCACGATCTTCTTCACGACGCAGCGGCGGACGCACATGCGCCATGCTGTTGAAGCCGTCGATGGCGACATCGGTGAGATGCAGATGATGCATGGCAACATCTGCCGTTACCGGCAGACCTTTTTCCTTGGCAATGCGGATCAGCTCTACCGAGCCCTTGCAGGAAAGCTGGCCGAAATGCGCGCGCACACCGGTCTGCTCCACCAGCAAAAGCTGTGTGGCCAGCGCAATGGTTTCTGCCGTATCAGGAATGCCGGGCAGGCCGAGGCGTGCCGCCATGAAGCCGTCGTGTGCGCAGCCTTTGGCGAGGCTGGGTTCTTCCGGCGAGAAAAATACCGTAAGCCCCAAGGTGGCGGCATATTCCAGGCAGTGCATGGCGGTTTGCGCATTGGCAAAGGGCGCGCGCGCATTACCGACACCGATGGCTCCAGCTTTCACGAGGCGCGCCATATTGGACAGCGCCTTGCCTTCCAGGCCCTTGGTGATTGCACCCACGGCATGCACTCGCGCCTGCGCGGCTTCTTCGGCGCGCTCCAGCAATTGCGTGATGAGGGCGCCGGAATCCAGTGCCGGCTGTGTATCCGGCGGCACCAGCACATCGAGAAAACCACCGGCACGTGCAGCTCGGGTTTCGCTGGCGACACCGCCATGCACCTTGTTGCCGGGCTCGCGCAGACGCGCACACAAATCGACAAAAGCCGGCGTCAGCCACAGGCCCTGGCCATCCACCACCTCGGCGGCTGTCACCCCGGCACTCCCGCGCATCAGGCGGCCGTTTTCTATGATGACGCTGGTGACAGCATCATGCGCGGCAGCAGGATCGATGAGGCGGACATTGTCGATACGAACAGCCATGGTGGCTCCGTTTGATACTTGGCGTTTTACGACGCGACTATCGTCGCGCCGGCAATTTTCAGCGGCCGTCCATCTGGCCCTGCATGGCCAGACTGAGCACAGCCATGCGTACGGCAATGCCGTAATTCACCTGATGCAGGATGACGGACTGCGGGCCATCGGCCACTTCCGATTCGATTTCCACACCACGGTTGATGGGGCCGGGATGCATGACGATGGCATCAGGCTTGGCGTATTTGAGTTTTTCGCGGGTAAGGCCGTAGAGCGTGTAGAACTCGTCGGCCCCCGGCAGCAGTGCCGACTCCATGCGCTCGTTCTGTATACGCAAGGCAATGGCGACATCGACATCGGCCAGGCCTTCTTCCATGCGTTCGAAAACCTTGATGCCGAGATTGTCGAAATCACGCGGCAGCAGGGTGCGCGGCGCAATCACGCGGATTTCCTTGGCACCCAGTGTTTGCAGGGCATGAATTTCCGAGCGCGCCACACGCGAGTGGCGGATATCACCGATGATGGCGACGCTCAGGTTTTCAAACGCACCGGCATGGCGGCGTATGGTGAGCATGTCCAGCATGGCCTGCGTGGGATGCGCATGGCGGCCATCGCCGGCATTGATCACCGCCACTTTCGGCGTGACCTGGCTGGCAATGAAATGCGGCGCGCCGGAATCACCGTGTCGCACCACGAAAATATCGGCTGTCATCGCCTGCAGATTCCACAGCATGTCGCGCAGGGTTTCGCCCTTGCTGGTGGAGGACTTGGAGATGTCGATATTCAGCACATCAGCGCCCAGACGCTTGGCCGCCACTTCAAAAGTGGTGCGCGTACGCGTGGATGCTTCGAAGAAAAGATTCATCACCGTGCGGCCAGCGAGCAGCGGGCTGTTGCGTATGACCCCGCTTACGGGATCGATAAAGCCTTCGGCGGTATCGAGGATTTCCGTGAGCTGTTCGCGGGACAGACCTTCGGTGGTGAGGAAATGCCGGAGCCGGCCCTGCGGATTGAGCTGCAGGCGGCTGGCTTCATGCGCGGAGGAGAAGTGCATGTGAGGATTCCTGGGGAGCCGCGCGAATTGTACGGGATAGACCCCGCCCCTGCCATGCAGGCGCCGGCTTTATTCGGGGCCGTCAGGGCTTGAGCGTGGTCGGCTCGGCCAGCCAGGCTTCGGCAATGAGCACGGCTGCCGTGGAGTCCAGATTGGGCAGCTTGCCGCGCCGGCGCTCCTGAACCTCCATGAGCAGGCCGCGGGCAGAATGGCTGGAGAGGCGCTCGTCACACATGAAGACCGGCAGGCGATAGCGGGCATGCAGGCGGCGGCCGAATTTGCGTGCCAGATGCGAAAGCTCGGACTCGGTGTCATCCATATTCAGCGGCAGACCAACCACCAGCGCCTCTGGCGCCCACTCTGCCAGCAGGGCATCCATGCGGTCCCAATCCGGAATGCCGTCCCGTGAAGGAATGGTGGGCAATGGCGTCGCCGTCCCCGTAACCGCCTGCGCACTGGCCACGCCAATCCGCTTGGTACCGAAATCAAAACCGAGAATGCGCTGGGGAGTCGTCATGCCGGCATTCTACGCGAGCCGCTTGCCCAGAAAAGAAAAAGCACGGCAGGAAGCACCGTGGGAGAGAAGCGCGCGAGCGGTCAATATGCAAGGAGCCCCGCAGTGCATCCCCGAGACATACCGTTAAGGTAGGCGAAGGGGTAAGCGAGGACGCGACGCCGCAGATTGGCCGCGCAGCAGCTTCTAGGCGTGACCGGCGTCGGCAGAAAGAAAGGCTGGATCAATGCCGAGACGCTTGATCCCCGCCTGCCAGCGCGCCTCATAAGGCACGTTGAAGAGAAGATCCGCATCCACCGGACAACTCAGCCAGGCATTGGCCGCCATTTCCTGTTCCAGCTGGCCGGCACTCCAGCCGGCATAGCCCAGCACCACGATGTAATCATCGGGGCCATCGCCCTGGGCAATGGCATCCAGAATGTCGCGCGAGCTGGTGACACAGATACCGTCGTGTATGGGCAGGGTGCTGTTCCAGTTACCTTCATCCCTGTGCAGGACAAAACCCATTTGCGTATTCACCGGGCCTCCAAATAGCACAGGCTGCTCGGGATGACGCAAGGGCGCCACCAGCGTGGTGCTAATTTCGGTCAGCAGCTTGGTCAGAGGCAGTTGCAGCGGTTTGTTCACGACAAGACCGACAGCGCCGTCTTCATCGTGCTTGATGATATAGGTCAGAGTGTGGGCAAAACGGGGGTCGGCCATGGCCGGCATGGCGATGAGGCACTGATGCGTGAAATTCGCGTTTTCCAGAGTCATGCCGGCAGTATTGAGGCCACCCCGCAGCAACACAAGAGTGGCAATGTCGTAATCAGGACAGACGGCGGCGCAATTCGCGCAACCGGATGACTGGCAGCCCGTGACGCTCACCGATCGCGGCATAGCTTTCCAACATTTGTCGTGTCTGCACACCGACTTTGGAAAAGTGGTAATGCAGATAATCCTCCAGCGGCAAAGGCACTGCATACGGTGCCACCAGCAACAAGCTGCGACTGAGCAGGGGATTGAGCACGGCCCGCGTAGCGCCGACACGCGCACCTTGTTCACGCGCCAAAATGGTGAGTGTTTCCTGCGCCGCGTCACGACCCAGCGCAAACGCCTCGCTGCTGACAAAGCCGGAAAATTTCCAGTCATGTAGCTCGAGTGCGGCCACCAGTGGAATCAGCAAGCCATCAGCACCACCGGCAGCAGCATGCAAATCCTTGACGGCGCGTGCGCTCATGCCGCCTTCACGCAGGGCTTGCACAGCCGAGGCCACGCGGGCCTTGTCATCACCACTGAACAGCGCCGGTGCCAGCGGCGGCAGATAAAACGCGATGCCCGCCGGATCGGCTTTGCCCGGCAAAGGCGACTGGTAGCTGATGAAAGTGATCAGCCCTTGCACGAGTTGCGCTGCATCGGCGAGCTGCTCCCGCACCAGCGCCGCATCTTCCGGTCCCGGCTGCAGGCAGACCACGGTGGCTTTGCCCACACGCGCCAGAATGTCGTGCATGAGCGGTGAGCGCAGGGCATCGGAAGACGTGCAGATCCAGATCTGGTCCCAGGCACGTGCCGCCACTTCATCCAGCTCTGTGATCAGCTGATAGCCCTGCCAGACTTCGCTGCGCTTGCGCAGATGACCCAGACGATGCAGGGGCATGCCGTCTTGCAGAGCCGCACGATGTGCCGGCTTCACGAAAAAGCTGACCGCATGCCCGGCAGCCGCCAGATGACGACCATAGACCTGGCCCACGGCTCCGGCACCTATGAGAAGAATCTGCATGTCCATATTCCTGTTCTATGGTGTGGCTGTCTTGGCGGCCCCGCCGCCAGACAGCAGTGGCGGCATGCTAGCAAATGACATCGATAGTTTGACAAGTATCGAAGTGTCTAATACCTTGCCTTCCATCTGAAAGCATCTGCATCCTGTTAAAGCACAGCTCCTCCACGGACCCCGGAGACCACCATGCCTGCATCCACCTCCAATCTCGCCACCATCATCACCGGCGCCTCCAGCGGTATAGGCGAAGCCCTCGCACGCCGTCTGGCTGCCGAAGAAAAGCAGACCCTGATACTGGTGGCACGCCGCGCGGAAAAGCTCGCGGCACTGGCGGAGGAGTTGCAAAAAGCGCATGGCCTGCGCGTGGACGTGATCGCCCTGGATCTGGAAAAGCCCGGTGCCGCGCAGGAGCTGGTGGACGAAGTGGCCGTGCGCGGTCTGGCCATCGACACCCTCATCAATAATGCCGGCTTCGGCATCAACGATCTCTTCATCGACATGCCGCTGGAGCGCATACAGGGCATGGTGCAGCTCAATATCGTGGCACTCACCGAGCTCTGCCACGCCGTGCTGCCTGGCATGCATGCACGCCAGCAGGGCCGCATCATGAATATCGCCTCCGTGGCCGGCTTCCAGGCCTGCCCGCGCTTTGCCGTCTATGCCGCCACCAAGTCCTTTGTGCTGAATTTCACCGAGGCTCTGGCCGTGGAAGAAAGAAAGCACGGCATCCTCGTCACGGCCGTCTGCCCCGGCGCCACTAAAACTGCCTTCCACGATATCGCCGGCAATCACGGCACCTTCGTGGAAAAAATCATGGACTCGCCCGAAACCGTGGCCGCCAGTGCCATCAATGCGCTCAACGCCGGCAAGGCCGTCATCGTCACCGGTCTGCTCAACAAGCCCCTGCCCTTCCTGCTGCGCCTCTTCCCGCGGGGCATAGCTACTGTGGTGGCCGGGATACTGGTGCAGCGCGAGAAAGCCGCCTGAACAATGGCCTGACGAGTCGCGCCGGCATTTGATCCGCATTATTTGACAAATGTCATTTTAGAAAATACCGTGCCCTCCTTGGACAATCTCCACGGAATCCGGAGGCCGGTATGTCCCGCTCACCCCTACTCCCTGCAACCGTCATCACCGGTGCCTCCAGCGGCATAGGCGAAGCCATTGCCCGGCGCCTGGCTACCGAGGAAAAACAGACACTGGTGCTGGTGGCACGCCGCACTGAAAAACTGGATGCGCTGGCCACCGAGCTGCAACAGAAGCACGGCCTGCGCGTTTACGTCATCAGCCTGGATCTGGAAAAACCGGGAGCTGCCCGGGAACTGCTCCAAGCAGTGGCCTTGTGCGGCCTTTCCATAGATACGCTGATCAATAATGCCGGCTTCGGTCTCAACGACGCCTTCAGCGAAATGCCGCTGGACCGCATACAGGCCATGATGCAGCTGAACATGATCACGCTCACCGAGCTCTGCCATGCCGTGCTGCCCGGCATGCATGAGCACCGGCATGGCCGCATCCTCAATGTGGCCTCCATACTCGGCTTCCAGTCCTGCCCTCGCTTTGCGGTTTACGCCGCCACCAAATCCTTTGTGCTCAGTTTTACCGAGGCTCTGGCCCGTGAAGAAAGACGGCATGGCATTCATGTCACGGCCGTCTGTCCCGGCTCGACCCGGACCAGCTTTCATGATGTCGCCGGCAATACCGGCACCGTCTCGGGAAAAATCATGAACTCGCCCGACATGGTGGCCGCCAGCGCCTTGCGCGCACTGCGCAGAGGCAATGCGGTGATCGTGCCGGGTCTCTTCAATAAACCCCTGCCCTTCCTGCTGCGTTTCGTCCCGCGCAGCCTGGGTGTGTTTGCTGCCAGCCTGCTGGTCTACCGCACCAGGAACGCCTGACTGCAGCACCCATCCCGCACATAAACCTGCGCATAAAAAAGCCCGGTATGGCCGGGCTTTTTTTCGTCAGCCATTTCATTCAATACGATTGCGTGCCGATGCTGCTGTGGGCGTCACTGCTGCCATTTGCGGCACAGCAACCGTTGTTGCCTGCCCTGCCGTGCCCATACGTATCAATTCAAGACGCAAAGCCATATGACGGCGCGCTGCACGTCCACCCAATGCAGGCTGGAAAGGTGGCGGCTCATCACCTTTCAGATGCGCAACCTGATAAAGACTGGAACGCGTAACGGCATACATGGCATAGAAGTGATGATCTTCATTGGGCAGGACGATATGGCTTTCCGCACTGTCCAGTATCACCTGTGCGCCATTTTTCATGGTGACCAGCAGCACGGAGTGCGGTCCCGGCGGCGCCGTGATTTTGGAAAAGCCGATCAGCACATGAAAGCTGTCTTCCGGCCAGCCGAGATAACGCAGGGACTCTGATTTCAGGATGGCGAAATCTTCGCAATCACCACCTTCCACCAGCGTCTCATAGGGATAACCCCAACGGTCGATACGGCTCCAGTGCTGGTAGTCACTGATGTAATGCACTGATTCATTCACCATGCTGTTGACCAGCACGAGCTGGGCCAGCTGTGAACGTCCTTTCAGCTTGTCCAGCTTGTTGCGCCATTTCACGACATGCCCATCTTGCGAGCTGCGGAGTATGGCCTCTTCCTGATCATCCACCTGGCTGGCCTCGCTCATCTTTTCCTGCCAGGTACTTTCAAAGGAATGCTCCAGCGGATGCACCAGCGCCAGGGTGTAATTTTTCTTGAGCGAGGGCTGTACCTCGAAAATGGCGCAGGCAAAAAGTGCGGTCAGGCCAGCACCGGCAAACATGAGCTTGAGACTGCGGGGAAGGCGCTTCATGCGATCACTCCTTTGATGGCACAACGCCCCTGCTCCGAAAGGAGAAGAGGCGTCGATACTTCCTGCTCAAAGAAGGTAGCCAAGCGGCAAATGCCTGCCGCCCGGAATTTTCGTATTTGTGTAAATGTTATTTCGGCATTTTGTTAACGCCGGTTCATTCCTTGACGGCCTGCGCCACGGTATAGGTCTTGCCTTGCTTGAGCTTGTCGTAATTTCCAAACACTTCCTTGCAGGTACGGGCAATGAACTCGCGCAGGCCGGTGATGGTCACCACCACGAAACGGCCACCGGGCTTGAGCCGATCATAGGCATCAAAGAGATAGAGGTAGTGCTGTTCGTTTCCCACCTTGGCCGGCAGATTGGACACGATGAGGTCGAATTTGTAGTCCTTGGGAATCTGGTTGAACCCGTTACTGAGGAAGACTTCGGTATTGGCCAGCTTGTTGCGCTCGCAGTTCTTCTTCGTGTAATCCACGGCAACAAAATCCTTGTCCACCATGACGGACCGGCCTTGTGGCGCCAGCTTGGCCAGCGTCATGCCCAGCACCCCATAGCCGCAACCCACATCCAGACAATCATCTGTCGGCTTCACTTCCAGATGATCCAGCAGAAGGCGCGAGCCTTCATCAATACTGCGCGGAGAAAAAATGCCCCAGGTCGTATGGAACGTGAATTCGCAGCCGCGCACGCTTTCGGTGAACACGATGTCTTCACGCCAGCGTTTGACAGTAGCGGCATCAGGGGCGGTGAATTTCTTTTCAGTCACGGTGGTCTCACAGCGGTAAAGGTTGTTTTTCAGCAGTATGCGGCGCTGCCTCCTGCGGCAAGGCAAACAGCGATGCAGCTTGCTCCACTTCGGCGGCGCTGGGCAAAGACCAGCCCAGACGCCGGGGCCGTTGTATCTTGTAGCTGATCTGGCGCGGTGCAATATGCCCCGGCAAGGGAGCAACGCGATAGAGAGCCTGCCGGGTCAGCGCATAGGCAGGAAAGAAGCCGTAATTGTCGGCGGGCAGGCTGAGCCCGGCAACTGCGCTATCCAGAATGACCTGCGCACCATCTTCCATCGTGGCCATGAGCACGGCATGCGGCCCCGGCGGCCGAGTGATACTGGAAAAACCGATCAGCACGGAAAGTCGTTCGGAAGGCCAGCCCAGATACAAGAGCGAAGCTGCTTTCAGGATGGCGTAATCCTCACAATCGCCGCCCTCCAGCAAAGTGGCCGAGACATTGCCCCAGCGATCAATGCGACTCCAGTGCTGGTAATCCCCCAGATAAGGCACCGAGCCATTGATCAGCACATTCACCTGCTGCAATTGCTCCAGTGCCGGCTTATCCCTGAGCTGCTCAAGGCCATCTCGCCAGGCGCGGATTTTCGGCTCGCTGCTGCTCATCAGTCGGTCTATTTCCAGCCAGTGTGCCTTGATGGCCTCCTCGCCCTGTTTCATCCAATAACTTTCGATCGGCGACTGCAGGGGCTCGACACGTTGCAGGGTATAATTCTTGGCCGTCTCGGGCTTCAGTGTCGTGCTTGCACAAGCAGATAAAAGCACTGCCATCAGGCAGGCTGCCACTGCCAGCCATCCTGAGCCCGGATTTTCCTTCATGGTGATACGGGTGCGGGCTTTACATCAGGTGACTGACCTGCCGGCAGCAAATCCCGGGCCTTCAAGCCCCAGCTCTTTGCATCATTTATCTGCGCAAACTGGTTTTGATCCTGCAACTGCGCGGGCACCGGATGGCTGGCTATCGGCGTCACCTTGTAGATATGCCGTGGCGTCAAGGCATAGGCCGGGTAATACGC
>JAVHYE010000024.1:19929-27162 GCA_031119295.1 Pedobacter sp.
GCCCCCAGCGATCAAGACGGCGCCAATGCTCATAATCACTCTTGTAGTGCACGGAGCCGTTGACGAGATCATTGACCCCCCGCAACTGCTCCAGCTGTGACTTGCCCTTGAGCTGATCCAGTTCTTGCCGCCACTTCAGCAGCACCGGCTCATTCGAAGTCCACAACACATCCTTTTCAGCAAGATGGGCGGCATAGGCATCTGCCGCATCATCTTCCAGCACGCCACCACGCGAATTCCGGTCAGGATTAACCAGAGTCAGTTGATAGTTCTTGCTGACAGCAGGCTGCACCGTCATTCCCACGCAGGCCGACAAGCCCAGCGCCATCAACAGAACACTCATCTGCCGCATCACGACTTGTGCTGACATAAGACACTCCTTGCCTGTTTCTTGTACTGACAGCAGCTTACTGCCCACACACCGAGCAGCCCGGGGCAGAGTTCAATCTCTTACAAACTGTAATCCAGTATCAGCGGCGCATGGTCCGAGAACTTCTCGTCCTTGTAGATGCTGGTGCTTTTGATCTTGTCTTTCAGATCCGGTGTGACGATGTGGTAGTCGATACGCCACCCTACGTTCTTGGCATAGGCTTGGCCGCGGTTGCTCCACCAGGTGTATTGCTCGGCCTCCTGGTTCACCACACGGAAAGCATCCACCCAGCCGGCTTCGTCAAACAGTTCGGTGAGCCAGGCGCGTTCATGCGGAAGGAAGCCGGAATTCTTGAGATTGCCCTTCCAGTTTTTAAGGTCAATTTCCTTGTGCGCGATATTCCAGTCGCCACAGACGATCATGGAACGGCCTTCCTTGCGCCACTGCTGCATGCGCGGCATGAGCTCGCCGAGGAAGACATCCTTGCGAGCCTGCGCCTCATCACTGGAAGAGCCCGAGGGCAGGTAGAGCGAGACGATGGTGAGCTTGCCGAAATGCGCTTCTATCCAGCGCCCCTGGGTATCGCAGATTTCAAAGCCGAGGCCGGTCTTCACGGCATCCGGCTTTTTGCGGCTGAAAATGGCCGTGCCGCTATAACCCGGCTTTTGTGCATCGAAAAAATAGCTGTGCCAGCCATCCGGCCTGTGCAACAGATCGAGCTGATGTTCCTGGGCCTTGGTCTCCTGTATGCAGACCACATCGGCGCCACTGCCTTCCATCCAGTCAAAAAAGCCCTTGGTGGCGGCTGAGCGTATGCCGTTGAGGTTGGCGGAGACGATGCGCATGGGAAATCCTGCATGGCGGGTGAAAAAACGAGCCGCTATGATACCGGCCTGTCCCCTCCCTACCAAACGGGCCCTCCCATGCGTGATTACCAGCGCGAATTCATAGGATTCGCCCTCCGCCACGGCGTGCTGCGCTTCGGCAACTTCACCCTCAAGTCCGGCCGCCAGAGCCCCTACTTCTTCAATGCCGGCCTTTTCAATACCGGCAAGCAGCTGGCCGAGCTGGGCCGCTTCTATGCCGAGTCGATCCGTGACTCAGGCGTGGAGTTCGATGTGCTCTTCGGCCCGGCCTACAAGGGCATTCCCCTGGCAGCAGCCACCGCGGTGCAGATGGCCGACGAACTGCTCATGGACAAACCCTGGTGCTTCAACCGCAAGGAAGCCAAGGACCATGGCGAAGGCGGCACGCTGGTAGGCGCCCCCCTCACCGGCCGCGTACTCATCATTGATGACGTGATCACGGCCGGCACTGCCATCCGTGAAGTCATGACCATCATCAATAATGCTGCCGCCACACCTGCAGCTGTGATCGTGGCGCTGGATCGTCAGGAAAAGGGCAAGGGCGAGCTGTCTGCCATACAGGAAGTGGAGCGCGACTTCGGCATCCCCGTGATCTCCATCGTCAAGCTGGAACAGATCATCGAATTCCTGGAAGAAAGTGGCGACCGCCCCGAGCATCTGGAGCAGATACGCCGATACCGTGCCGACTACGGCATTTGAATCACTGATCCCGAGACCCGCATGCCGCTGAATATCGCCGTGGTGATGGACCCCATCGCCGACATCAAGATCAAGAAAGACTCCACCATCGCCATGCTCTGGGCCGCTGCTGCACGCGGCCATACGCTCTGGTATCTGGAGCAGGATGATCTTTTTGTTCGCGATGGCGAGGCCTTTGGCGATATGGCGCCGCTCAGCGTTTTCGAGGACTACGACAAGTGGTTCGAGCTGGGCGAGAAGACAGCACGCAAGCTGGCTGATGTAGACGTCATCCTCATGCGCAAAGACCCACCCTTCGACATGAATTTCGTCTACAGCACCTATATCCTGGAAAAAGCTGAGGCAGCTGGCGTGCTGGTGGTGAACAAGCCGCAGTCCCTGCGTGATTGCAACGAAAAGTTCTTCGCCACCCATTTCCCGCAATGCATGGTGCCCACACTGATTTCCAGCGACATGAAGAAGCTGCGCGCCTTCATTGCCGAGCAGAAAGACGCCATCGTGAAACCCCTGGACGGTATGGGCGGCAGCGGCATTTTCCGGCTCACAGCCGGGGGCCCCAATATCGGCGCCACCCTGGAAAGCCTGACCCAGTTGGGCACACTGCCCATCATGGCGCAACGCTATATCCCGGAAATCGTGGATGGCGACAAACGCATCCTCATGATTGACGGCGAACCCGTGCCTTATGGTCTCTCACGTATTCCCCAAGGTGATGAAGTGCGTGGCAATCTGGCGGCCGGCGGCCGTGGCGAGGCGCGTGCGCTTACCGAGCGCGAAAAATGGATAGCCGCCCAGGTCGGCCCCGAGCTGAAAAAACGCGGCCTCATCTTTGTCGGTCTCGACGTGATTGGCGACTACCTCACCGAAGTGAATGTCACCAGCCCCACCTGCATACGCGAAATCGATGCGGCCTTTGACACGAAAATTGCCGACAAGCTGATTGCCTGCATAGAGCAGAAGCGCCAGGCCTGATTCGCATTTATAACCATGGCCATGCAGGACGAACTCACCGCAGAAATCCGCAAGACCCTGAGTGCTGCCCGCATTGTCCCCGTGACTCTGCCGGACTGCGGCGGACTCAAGCTCTATCTGCTGGATGATGACTTCCCGCGTGCGCCGCTTTCCCCGGCAGAAATGGAAGCTGCGCTTAACGAGCCTGCTTACTGGATTTTCTGCTGGGCCTCCGGCCTGGCCCTGGCGCGGAAAATCCTGCGCGAGCCTGAGCTGGTGCGCGGCAAGAAGGTGCTGGATTTTGGGGCGGGTTCAGGCGTGGTGGCTTGCGCGGCCGCCATGGCCGGGGCTAGCGAAGTCGTGGCTTGCGATATCGATCCCGTCTCGCTGACCGCCTCAGCCGCCAATGCCGCCTTGAATGGCGTGGATGTCCGGTTAGCCGGCGATTTCTTTGCCCTGCAGGAAGACTTCGATCTGGTGCTGGCTGCTGATGTGCTCTACGACAAGGCCAACCATCATTTCCTGGATGCTTTCCTGCAGCGGGCCCCCGAAGTCCTCGTCGCCGATTCCCGGGTAAAAAACCTGCAAGTCCCTCCCTACCGACTCACCGACGAGGAAGAGGCCGGCACCCTGCCCGATCTCAACGAGTTCGACGAATTCCGGCGTGTACGTTTCTATCAAGCCAGCCGCTGACCACACTCTGCGAAGCAGTGCATGGACAATCCGGGGGCCGGCAGGCAGACTCCGGTCTTGTTCGCCGGCCCCTGTGCACTCTGATTCATGCGCTCTCATCCATAAGAAAGCATCTTTGCACCCATAAGAAAGCATGTCCGCGTCCGCTACCGTTTCCACCTCTGACCGCCTTTCCTTCACGATCTTCGTGGCGGCCGTCTTTCACGTCATTCTGGTCTTCGGCGTGGTGTTCACTGCACCCAAGCTCAAGCTGCCCCAAGTCATGGAAGTCACGCTCGCCCAGCACCGCAGCAAGGACGCCGACAAGGACGCAGATTTTCTGGCGGACGCCAACCAACGCGGCAGTGGTGTGCTGGACAAGGCTGCTCTCGTCACCAGCCCGCACCAGTCCCGCTTTCACGCTGACGAGATCAATGAAATCCAGCCCGAGGAAAAACTGGCCGCCAGCCGCGCTTCTTCGGCACAGAGCCGTCAGGTGATTTCCACGACGGCCAAATCGAATATGCAGTTCAATTCGCGCAAGGCTGAACAGGAAAGGCAGGAGCAGATGGAGGCCCGTCAGGCCCAGCTCGCCACCGCCTGGCAGTCAGATGAAATCGCCAGCCTGGAGGCCCGTCTTGCCGCCAAGAAGCAGGCCTATGCCAAGCGCCCGCGTGTACGCACGGTCTCCACCATCTCCACAAAATATGATCGTGACGCCGCCTATGTGGACGCCTTCCGTTCGCGCGTGGAAGAAATCGGCAACAAGAATTACCCGACGCTGGCCCGCCAGAAAAAAATCACCGGCACTGTACGTCTCATGGTTTCCATACTCGCCACGGGCCAGGTGAAAGAAATCATCGTCCTGAAATCCTCCGGCTACCCGGTGCTGGACGAAGCCGCACGCCAGAGCGTGCGGCTCGCCGAACCTTTCCAGCCCTTCCCCGCCGCCATACGCCAGGACACGGATATCCTGCAGATCATCCGTACCTGGAAATTCTCCGATCGGCTTTCTTCGGAAAGCTGAGCACGCGAGCCGCGCCGCTGACACATGATCTGCGGCGTGACTAGCGACTTCATACTGTCAACTAACCGTAAGCTCGCTGTAAGCCAGACTTGCTATTCCTGCTGCCAATCAGGCTGCGCCAGGAACAGCTATGAATATTGCGGTGATAGGAACGGGTTATGTAGGGCTGGTGACCGGGGCCTGTTTTGCAGAAATGGGCAATCAGGTTGTCTGCGTGGACCAGGATCGCCAGAAAATATCTGCCCTGGGACAGGGAGATGTACTTATACATGAGCCCGGCCTGGAAGATATCGTCCGGCGCAATCTGGCCAAAGGCCGCCTTTCTTTCACCACACGGCTTGAGCTGGCCCTGCAGTCCGCCAACATCATTTTCATCGCCGTAGGCACGCCACAGAAAAGCGATGGCTGTGCAGATACAGGACATGTCCTGGAAGTAGCCACAAAAATTGGTGAAACACTCTCCGGTCCGGCAACCATATGCATCAAATCCACCGTGCCCGTCGGTACGACCGAGAAAGTCGACAACATCATCCGCAAGGCACTGGCGAGACGGCGCGTGAACTATCGCCATGATATAGCCAGCAACCCGGAATTCCTGCGCGAAGGCTCCGCCATACATGATTTCATGTGCCCGGATCGGGTCATCGTGGGCTGCCATAGCAAACGCGCAGCCCGTATCATGCGCCAGCTTTATGAACCCTGCCTGAAGGACAGCGAGCATCTGCTCATCATGGGCCTGCGCGAGTCCGAGCTCAGCAAATATGCCGCCAATGCCATGCTGGCAACACGCATTTCCTTCATCAACGAAATCGCCCTGATTGCTGAAGAGCTCAATGCCGATATTGAAGAAATACAGCGTGGCATCGGATCAGACCGCCGAATCGGCCCCCATTTCCTGAAACCCGGCTGTGGTTATGGCGGCTCCTGCTTTCCCAAGTATGTTCGTGCCCTGGTCAATATCGCCAAGCAGAACGGCATTGCCGCCCTTTTGCTGGGTGCCGTGGACGAGCGTAACGAAGCCCAGAAACAGATTTTGCACCGCAAGCTGGAGAATATCTTCGAGGGTGATCTGGGTGGACGGCGTATTGCCATTCTGGGACTTGCCTTCAAGCCGGAAACAGATGATTTGCGGGAAGCCCCTGCCATCGCACTGATACATCAGCTACATGCTTCGGGTGCAAATATTGCTGCTCATGACCCGGCCGCAAATGCAGCCGCCAGAATGCTGCAATCAACAGGACTTCTGCCCAGCTCTGGGCTGGAAATTCTGGATGATATTGAAGCTTCCATTCGTGGCGCTGACGCTCTTGTCCTGGTGACGGAGTGGCCTCAGTTCAAGCAGATCAATTTTCATCGCGCTCGCCAGCTGATGCACACCCCTGTCATTATCGACGGCCGCAATCTGCTGGATGCCGATGCGTTAGGCAGGCTTGGCTTTCTTTACTCTGGTGTAGCGCGCAAAGCCTCCAGCGAGCGAACCTACACGATCTCAGCCAAGCAAAGGCCGGCAAGCGAGCAGGCAACCCTGCAGTCCTGAAATCGCTCACTCATTCGGGCGGGCCTTTGTTTGGCTGGCTGCGGCGAACCGAAAGCAGCCCCTGCTCAATAGCCCAGCAATGCGCCAAGAAACAGCAGGGATATGATGCCGGTCCATATCAACCCGAACAGCCAGAGCGTGCTGTCTTTGTCCGCGGTGAGAGCTGCAAGCGAAGGCTGCTGAGGATCGTAATAGACAGGCACAGTACTGCTTTTTTTCAGCCTGTCATGGATGGCCTGATGAAATGCCCTGTCTTTGGTGGCGCCATAGGCGAAGGCCACGCGCGATGACTCGAATTCCCGCCCCTGTACGCTGTAGCGGTAACGCACTGTGACCTGATGAAACAAGGTGGGACTGTCATCATCCGTACTGGAAACAAGCTCGCACTCCAGCAAGGTTCCCGGCACCGATGGCCAGCGCCTTACGGCATCTGCCAGGCGCCGCGCGCGCCAGCCCAGATACAAGGGTATGGCGCCAATAGCGAAAAAGACCAAAAAGAAAATGAAACGGGGCAGCGTCATGACAGTCCTCTTTGTGCAGCCAGCCTGGCTGCCATGCAGACGCCCTGAATATCACGGCCTGAGCCCAAAAAAAAAGCCGGCTCAAGGCCGGCCTTTTATTGCTGCACTGATACTTACCAGTTCAATGCTTTTTTCTGCAGGGCGACCAGATCATTGATGCCTTTTTCCGCCAGCGCCAGCATGGCATCGGCTTCGCTGCGCGAGAAAGGCTTGCCTTCGGCTGTGCCCTGCACTTCGACGAAACCGCCAGCTTGCGTCATCACCACATTCATGTCGGTTTCGCAGGCAGAGTCTTCCGGATAATCCAGATCCAGCACCGGCAGGCCTTCATACATGCCGACGGAAACGGCGGCGACCAGACCCAGCAGCGGGTCCTGCTTGATGGCTTTCTTTTCCAGCAGGAAAGACAGGGCATCCACCAGTGCCACGCAGGCGCCGGTGATGCTGGCCGTGCGGGTACCGCCATCGGCCTGGATGACATCGCAATCGATGGTGATGGTGTTTTCACCCAGCTTTTTCAGGTCCACGGCGGCGCGCAGGGAGCGGCCGATCAGGCGCTGGATTTCCAGGGTGCGGCCACCCTGCTTGCC
>JAVHYE010000166.1 GCA_031119295.1 Pedobacter sp.
TATGTCTGCGGCAATGGCGGCATGAAGCCGCGCCATGCCGAATTGCTGGCCGGTGATATCGATAGCGAAACCCTGATCAAATATGTCGACCGCTTCCTCATGTTCTATGTGCGCACCGCGGATCGTCTGCAGCGCACCAGTGTCTGGCGCGACAATATGGAAGGTGGTCTCGACTATCTGAAGGATGTGGTCATCAACGACTCGCTGGGCATTGCCGCCGAGCTGGAAGCCGATATGGCTCACGTCGTCAGCACCTACCAGTGCGAGTGGAAGACCACGGTCAATGATCCGGAAAAGCTGAAGCGCTTCCGTCACTTCGTGAACAGCGACAAGACCGACAATAACGTGGTCTTCGTGCAGGAGCGTGGCCAGATCCGTCCTGCCACTCCCGCTGAAAAGCAGGGCCGTATCGAACTGGTTGCCGTCTGAACATGACGCAAGGAGACAAAGACATGAATGCCAATAGCAATCTCGCCGCCAGCCTCACGGCTTTTGCGGTCTGCAAACTTTCTGACCTGCAGCCCGGCGTCGGCGTGGGTGCCCTCGTCAATGGCCAGCAGATCGCGCTGTTCCGCCTGCGCAATGACGATATCTATGCCATCGGCAATTACGATCCTTTTTCCGAAGCCAATGTGATTTCGCGTGGCCTCACCGGCGATCTCAAGGGCTTCAAGGTGGTGGCCTCGCCCATCTACAAACAGCATTTCGATCTGGCCACCGGCCAGTGTCTGGAAGATGCCTCGGTGCAGTTGCCGGTGTATGCCGTCCAGGTCAGCGGTGATCAGGTCAGCGTGCTCGCCTGATGGACGGATTGCCGCGGCGGCTCTAAGGTTTTGTTTACGTCATTGGCCGCGTTCGCGCGGCCCTTTTTTTGGAAGTGAGCCAGTTTTCAAACACCCAAGCCATCGCCAGGGAGATGATCATGCAAACGGACACCATTGCACTCGTACAAGACAGCTGGAAGCAGGTGCTGCCCATCGCACCGCAGGCCGCTGAACTTTTCTACCAGAACCTGTTTGCCGCCGACCCCAGCCTGCGCATCCTGTTCAAGGGCGATATGCAGGCCCAAGGCGAAAAACTCATGCAGATGATCAGCGCCGCCGTGAACAAGCTGAATGATCTGGATGCGCTGGTGCCCGTGCTGCAAGGCCTGGGCAAACGTCATGGCGACTATGGTGTGCGCGACGAGCATTACGGCACGGTGGGCACGGCGCTGCTGAAAACCCTGGGGCAGGGGCTGGGCCCGGCTTTTACGCTGGAAGTGAAAGCAGCCTGGACCCAGGTTTATGGCGTGATGGCCGATGTCATGCAGGCAGCGGCCAAGGCGCCTGCCACTGCCTGAGTTTTGTTTTCCTTGGAAAGGGCCGCTTGAGCGGCCTTTTTTCATGAGGCAGAGGCTTGAGTGTTAAGCCGGGCTTTGTCAGCGGGTAATTCCAGCAGCTCGCTGAGAAATTCTTTCCACATATCAAATACGAGAAAGCGGCCCTGGCCGGGAATGGCGCGGAAGCGCGCCACCGGAATGCTGGCAGCCAGCGAGCGGGCGCTGCCTATGGAAATGATGGCGTCGTCCTCGCCATGCCAGAGCAGGGTGGGGATGCGGATTTGCGCCAGATCGGTCTGCCAGGAGTGCTGCAGATTTATGTATTCATCAATGAGGATGCGAGCACCCTGGAAATGCCGCAGTTTCTGTTGCCGTATGATGCTTTGCAGGATGTCGGGATCCGTGAGCAGGCTTTTGTCCCGTTTCGTCAGGCCCTTGGCCAGATAAAGAAAGAATTTTTCCGGGGCCTGCCGGCTGCCACGCAAAGCCAGCTTGCCGATGAGCACGAAAAGGCGGGGGTCGCGCTGGAAAACCTGCAGGAACATGCGGTGTATGCGGTCCAGCTTGTCCAGTTCGAAATGCTCTATGGGCACGGTGCTGCCCAGCACGCCCACGCGTTCGAAAAAATCCGGATGCAGGGCGGCTGTGCAAAGGGCATAGGCGCCGCCACAGCAATAAGCGGCCATCACGGGGCGCTCTATATGCAGGTGTTTGCACAGGGCTTTGAGATCGGCGCCGAAATCACGGAACTGGAAATCAGGGCGCGCTGTGGACAGGCCATAGCCCGGGCGCACCACCACGATCACGCGTAAACCCTGTTCCTGATACCAGTCTTCAAAACGGCTGTGATCGGGAATGGAGCTGCCGATATTTTCCAGCATCAGCACCGGGCGGCCGCGCGCAGGGCCGTATTCATACCAGCTCAGTACGCGACCATCAGCCAGCGTCATGGTGCGCTCCTGCGCACCTGCACACTGCAGTTCGGTACTGCTCTGCAGCAGGGAAAGATTCATGGCCTGGCTGACCAGCTGCACCTGGCTATTCACTTCCACCTTGGCCATCACCGATTTCAGCTGCGTGCGTGCCGTGTGGATGCTGACGGAAAGCAGATCGGCGCACTGATTGAGATTGCCTATCTTGCACAGCAGATGCAGCAGGCGGCCTTCGGCCTGGCTGAGCTTGAAGGTGCTTTGCAGGGACTCCGGCGAAGGCACGACAACGTGCTGGCTGGCCAATACCCACACCACCACGCGTACGCGGGCAATGCTGCCTTCGGCATCGGATTTTTCAAAGGGCATGCAGAGCAGGGTCAGGGGCTCGGTGCTGGCGCTGAGTAATTGGGTCTGGCGGCCACCGGCCATGGAAATGACATGGCGCAGCTTCTGCTTGAGCGTGGCATCGCGAAAAACCAGAGTGCCATTGGCCTGCAACTGGAGCGGACTATCGGCTACCAGAGCCTGTTGGGCGGCGGTATTACAGCTCACCACCGACATATCGTCCGCCAGCATGAGCATGGGCCAGGGCATGCTGTGATAAATGCGGGTGAGCAGATGATTCTGGTCTTCCAGACGGTGCATATAGGCGCTGCCCTCAGCGGCGCGTTCCATATGGCCGATAAGGCCTTCAAGCTCCTGCTGCGGGCTTTCGCCGGCCGCCGTGTCACCGGCCGGCGTCCAGGCCGACAGCGTTTCCAGCAACTCCATCCAGTCGCTGGGCTTGAGCAGGGTGTCGTAAATGCGGCCTACAAGGGCGTCGCGCATTCTCTGGCGCATGCGTTTTGCTGGTCCTTCCGAGTCAGGCCGCCATGATGCCACGCGGCATCACCCATTTGGGTGAAGCCGGTCGCGCCAGCGCTTTCTAGTATCCGGATCACTTGGCTTTTCAATGCATTGATCAGTGATCACGGAGCTCTTATGACCATTTCTCCCTCTTCCCTATTTTTGCGCCTTTGCCTGGCGGGCAGCATTGCAGCACTGACCGCCTGTGGCGGCGGTGGCGGCAGCAGCAGCGCCACGCCGTCTGCCACGGTTCTCACCGGGGTGCTGACCGACAGCGAGATCAAGGGTGTGGCCTATAGCACCAGCAGCGGTCGTAGCGGCACCACGGATGCCGCTGGTCATTTTGATTATGTGGCCGGCGATACCGTGACCTTCCGTATCGGCCAGCTGGTACTGGGCAGCTACAAGCCGACTGGCAGCAGCGCCACGGTGACGCCGCTGGAACTGGCCACAACGGGCGGTGTGGTGGATGCCGACAAGGTCAGCAATCTGCTGGTGCTGCTGCAATCGCTGGATAGTGATGGCGATGCCAGCAACGGCATCGAGATTCTGCCGGCTGTGGGTACGGCCCTTACCAGTACGGTAGCGGCGACGCTGGACCTGACGGAGGCTCCGGCGACTTTCTCTGGCAGTTCTGCGCTCAGCGGCTTGGTAAGTACTGCAGGTCCGGATGCTGTGCTGGTCAGCGAGGCTGAGGCCAAGGAGCATTTCGTTTCAGCTTTCTTCCAGCGCATCGAGGGTACCTGGCGCTTCTCGGCAGCCGACACGGATCTCGTGATCCGTTTTGACGGCGGCGGTCACTACATCATGGCGGATATCGATCCGACGCTGCCGGATGATGATGAAGATGATGACGGTGGCCGTAATGGCGTGGAGACCGGTGCGATTGAGTGGGATCCGCTGACCGGCAGTCTCACCATAGATTCGATTGGTGTTGATTCCAATGGCAGCTGGGGCCTCAGCAATCTTGAGGGAGTGCCCATGACTCTGGCCGTGCAGGATGGCAAGCTGGTCCTGACGCTGCAGGAGGAAGAGGACGCTGCTGCGGAAGTCCTGAATTTCAGCCGTATCGAAGCGGCCAGCAGCGGCATCGTCGGTACCTGGGGCCTGCAGTCCGGTATCCGCCTGGATGTCGCGCAGATTATCTTCCTGGCCAACGGCAAATATTTCCTGCTGGATCCGGTCGGTGATGAAGAAGACGTGGGTTGTGGCAGCCCAGGCCTGGAATACGGCAGCTACAGCTTCAGTGCCGGTACGCTGAGCTTCTCTGCCATTGTGCATGACACCAATGGCTGTGCGGGTCTGCATGATACGGAAGAGCCGGCGGCCTCGGCCTATGCCAGCTTCGGTGCAACGATCAATGCACAGGGCCATCTCGAACTGACGGAAGAGGATGGTGGCGTAACGCTCTACCGTGCAGGTGTACCGCCTGTGGTGGATGTACGCTGAGAGCGGTTCTGAAATGAAAAAGCCCCGGTTTACCGGGGCTTTTTTTATGGGCCGGAATGATCAGCGCTTGATGATCAGTTTTTGATAACAATGGGCTTGCCGAGATCGTGCTCACGCAGGATGTCCGCCACTTTGTCGGCATCTTCGCGCGTGAAAAAAGGGCCGACCTGCACGCGGTGTACGCCATCGCCCTGGGCAATCTGCACGGGGGAATACACGAGATCGAGAATGCGTGCCTGCAGGGCCGTGGCATTGCCAATAACGCCGAAGGCGCCGATCTGCACATAGAACTGCGGATCATTACCGGCCATATCAGGCTTGGCCGGCTCTTCCGGCTTGCCGGTCTTGCCCAGCTTGCGCTGGAATTCGGCGGGATCAATCGCTTCTATGCGCACGGTGGCGGTGCCGGCCTTGAGATAGTCCAGGCGGGCAGCAGCGGCATAGGAAAGATCCATGATGCGGTCGGAATGGAAGGGGCCGCGATCATTCACTTTCACGATCACGCTTTTGTTATTGGCGAGATTGGTGACACGCACATAGCTGGGCAGTGGCAGATTGCGATGCGCTGCTGTCATTTTGTACATATCGTATTTTTCACCGCTGGACGTGCGCAGGCCGTGGAATTTGGTGCCATACCACGAGGCTTTGCCGGTCTGCGTGAAACCCTTGGTGGTGGGGAGAATCTTGTAGGTTTCTCCGAGCACGGTGTAAGGGCTTTTATTGCCGTATTTCGACAGCGGCTCTTCTACGGGCTCAGCATCCGGCACATCGGCGACATCGGGCGGTGCATCCGGATAGGCATCCTTGATGCGGTTGAATTCATCACTGCCGAAGGCTGGCATATCGGCCGGATTTTTCGGCACGGGTTTGGTTTGCGGTGGCAGACGGGTGATGGGATTCACTTTCTTGGGCGGTGCCGAGCTGCAGGCGGCCAGAAAAAGACTGGAGGCCATGAGCAGTGTCAGGCCCGGGCTCGTGTTGAGCGGCTTCATGCATGCATCCCCTGTTCTTCCTGGACCATTCCCGGATTTTTATTGCAGCGGTACGGCGCCTGATTGCAGCTGGGCGACGCGGCCAGCCTTCAATTCCTGGCTGAGCTGGAAAGCGGCCATGGCGTAAAGGATGCTGCGGTTGTATTTGGTGATGACATAGAAATTATTGAAGGCCAGCCAGAATTCTCCGCCGTTCTCACCCTGCAGGCGTATGGCGGTGGCCGGGGTGGCAGCGAGATAGCTGCCGCTTTCGCGCGGAATCAGGCCTTTCTTGGCAATCTCGCCGAGTGTGCTGTCGGTTTTCAGGTCTTTGGTATTGATGATGCTGTCGTAGTCCTGGCTGATGATGCGGGAGCGCACCACCACGGCATCACCGGTTTTCCAGCCATTGGCCTTGAAGTAATTCCCCACCGAGCCTATGGCATCCACCGGATTGTTGATGAGGTCACGCTTGCTGTCGCCGTCGAAGTCCACGGCGAGATTGCGCCAGCTTGATGGCATGAATTGCGGAAAGCCCATGGCGCCGGCATAGGAGCCGTAGGTATTCAGCGGGTCCAGTCCGTTTTCCTTGGAGAGGATGAGGAATTCACGCA
>JAVHYE010000167.1 GCA_031119295.1 Pedobacter sp.
CAATCCTTTTTCCGCAAGGGCAATCTCATGGCCCTGCGCGAACTCGCTCTGCGTGCCATGACGGAACGCGTGGACGCCGATGTACGCGACTGGCGCTGGTTGAATGCAGAGCAACGCATATGGCCGGTGCGCGAACGCGTTCTGGTGGCGCTGGGTCCGCATAGCGATGCCGAAGCCCTGGTACGCACCGGCAAACGTCTTGCCGCCCGCCTGCATGCGCCTTGGGAAGTGGTGTATGTGGAAACGCCGCGCCTGCAGCGCCTGCCTGATGCCGAACGTGAAAAACTGCTGCGCGTACTGGCACTGGCAGAAACGCTGGGCGCCAATACCACCACCCTTTCCGGTCACGATATTGCCAGCACCCTGCTGGCGCATGCGCGCGGCGCCAATATCACGCGGCTGGTGCTGGGCCGCCATAGCGAAAAACTGCGCTGGCCCTGGCAGCGCTCCCTTCTGGAAACCCTGTCCGCGCAGGCGCTCGATATCGAACTTTTCGTCGCTGCCGGCAGCACGGCGATTCGTGATAAAGCATCGGACAGTGCGCTCTCGCGCGGACTGGATTTCATGGAGGTAACACCGCGCCGCCATCGTCGCTATGCCTGGGCTGCACTGGTCACTTTTTTCATTACTGCCCTGGTCTGGCCGGTATCCACACTGCTGGCACCGGTGAATCTGGCCATGATTTATCTGGCCGGCATCGTGCTGGTGTCGTGGCGACTGGGCAGTGGCCCCTCCGTACTTTCTGCCTTTCTTTCGGTCGCGCTTTTCGATTTCTTTTATGTGCAGCCACGGCTCACTTTTGCCGTTGCCGATACCGAATACCTCATCACTTTTGCCGTGATGCTGGGCACGGGGCTCTTGCTCAGTCGTCTTACCGCACAGCTGCGTGCACAGGCGCGTATTGCCCTGCAACGCGAGAAGCGTGCGCAGGAGCTGTATGCCCTCAGCCAGGAATTAGCTATCGGACTGGAGGTGAATTACATCGCTGAAGTCGCGGTGCGCCACCTGGCCACGCTTTTTGATGCCGAAGCGGTACTGCTGCTCCCGGGTGAAGATGAGAAAATCCGCTGGCCCTATGGCACGGCACTGCCGGTTTCTTTGAAAAAAGCCGATCGTGGCGTTGCGCAATGGGTCTACGACCACGAACAGCCAGCCGGCCTTGGCACGCAAACCCTGCCCGGCAGTGCAGCGCATTATCTGCCGCTGAAAGCTTCGTTGCGCACACGCGGCGTGCTGGCCCTGCTGCCGCGAGACAAACGCCGTCTCTTTGCTCCGGAACAGCATCGCCTGCTGGAAACCTTTGCTACGCAAATCGCCATTGCGCTGGAGCGCGTACATTTTGCCGATGTGGCACAGAGCACAGAGCTACGCATGCGTGAAGAGTCCCTGCGCAATTCCCTGCTCGCCGCCATTTCCCATGATGTACGCACGCCGCTGGCCGGCATTGTCGGCGCGGCCAGCAGCCTGCTCACGCAGCAACACCCGCCGGAAAAAGCGCGCGAGCTTTTGAGTGGCATACATGACGAAGCCATGGCCATGAGCGTGCTGGCTGGCAATCTGCTCGACATGGCCCGCTTGCAGGCCGGCCCGGTGCAACTGCGCCGGGAGTGGCAACCGGTGGACGAAATCATCGGCAGCGCCCTGCGCGCGGCGGCACGCGTACTGGAAAAACACCCGGTTGATATCGCCATCGCTGCTGATTTGCCGCTGGTGAATATCGACAGCGTGCTCATGGAGCGTGTGCTGGTGAACCTGCTGGAAAACGCCGCCAAATACACAGCCGGTGATACCGCCATTCATCTGCACGCCAGTCAGCAGGCAAAAGAACTGCTACTGGTTGTGGAGGACGAAGGCCCCGGCCTGCCCGAGGATGGCGAGAAACTCTTCGCCAAATTCGTGCGCGGCGAAAAAGAAAGCAGCACCACCGGCGTCGGCCTGGGCCTCGCACTGTGCCGTGCTATCGTGGATGCACATGGCGGCCGCATTACGGCCGGCACGGGCAAACAGGGTGGAGCCTGTTTTCGTATCACGCTGCCACTGGGCCAGCCGCCCGCATCACCGCCTCCCGACCTTGCAGGCGAAAGCACATGAATAAAACCACTGTCCTTGTCGTCGAGGACGACCTGCCCATACGCCGCTTCCTGAAAAGCACGCTGGAGGCCGAAGACTTCACCGTGTTTGAAACCGAGCGCGGCCGTGAGGGCCTGCAGCTGGCCGCTACGCGCAAACCGGAATTACTGATTCTCGATCTCGGCCTGCCTGACATGGACGGCATCGATGTCATCCGGGATCTACGTGGCTGGAACCGTATTCCCGTGCTGGTCTTGTCCGCCCGTGATGCCGAGGCCGAAAAAGTGGCCGCACTGGATGCCGGTGCCGACGATTATCTGGTGAAGCCCTTCGGCACCGCCGAACTGCTGGCACGTGTACGCGTGGCCCTGCGGCATGCACGACGCCAGGAAGACGGTGATCCGGTTTTCCGCTTTGGCAGCGTGGAGATTGATCTGGCAGCCCGACTGGTGAAAAAGAATGGTGAGGAAGTGCATCTCACGCCCATTGAATACCGCCTGCTCACGGCACTGGCCACGCATGCCGGCAAGGTGCTCACGCATCGCCAGCTGCTGCGTGATGTCTGGGGCCCGAATTTCGTGGAGCACAGCCACTATCTGCGCATCTATATGGCGCAGCTGCGGCAGAAGCTGGAGGCTGATCCGGCGCGGCCTGCCCATCTGCTGACCGAAACCGGCGTGGGTTATCGCTTGCAGGCCTGATCTGGCCCGGCCTGTGCAATGCCTTTGGGTGAAAGCCGGCTGATGACATGGCCTGTTCACCCCGATGAGCGGCCTGAAATGACCGTCATCTCCACAAGAATTGTCAGGCAATCCGGAACAACCGTACGTCCGGTGATGCTAGATTCCGGGCTTGTCTGATTTCGCTTAACCGATGTCATGAGGCCGACATGCAGCTGAAGAAGAAGATCACCGAGCTGGATCGCGCCCTGGACAACGCAAAGACCTATACGGAATGGGAACAACTGGGCACGGAGCTCGATGCGCTGGCAGGACTGGATCTCTGGAAACTCGATAACACCTCCCCTGACTACAACTACGAACTCATACACGAGCGCCTGACCTCGCTGCGTGAACTGCAGGAAACCCACAAGCTGCAGGAGCTCATGCGCTCCCTGCGCGAAGGCCTGCATCATGACCTTGGCAATATGGGCAATCCTTCGCTCTATACCCGCGCCAATGTCGGCACCAAGAAGCTGATCGAAGATTATGTGACCCAGGTCTGTGATGCGCTTTCCTATGTCAGCGCCCAGCCCAACAGCCTGATTTCCTATGACGAGAAGCGCCGCTTCTTTGAAGACACTTCACGCAGCTTCGGCCAGCCCGCGCTCATGCTTTCCGGCGGCGCTACCCTGGGCCTTTTCCATATCGGCGTGTGCAAGGCCCTGCATGAGCAAGGCCTGCTGCCGAAAGTGATTTCCGGCTCCAGCGCCGGCTCCATCATGGCCGCCATGATAGGTTCGCACACCGATGAAGAACTGGTGGCCATGTATGAAGGCAATCTGCTGCAGGGCAAGGCCTGGGCCTGGAAAAATCCCCTGCGCGGTTTCCTCGGCGAAGGGTTTGCCGACCAGAAACAGCTGGAAATGTTCTTGCGCCGCAATATCGGCGAATACTCTTTTGAAGAAGCGCATGCACGCACCGGCCGCCATATCAATGTGACAGTCTCGCCGGTGGACCCGCACCAGAAGCCGCGCCTCATGAACGAGCTGACTTCGCCCTATCTGCTCACCTGGAGTGCGGTGCTGGCCTCCTGCGCCGTGCCCGTGCTCTTCCCGCCCGTCACACTCACCACCAAGAATGTGAACGGCGATTACGTGCCCTATATGCCGCGCGAGCGCTGGGTGGACGGCTCGGTGAAAAGCGATCTGCCGCGCGAACGCCTGATGCATCTGTTCAATGTGAATTACTTCATTGCCGTGCAGGTGAATCCGCATATCGTTCCCTTCATGGAAAGCGATCGCAAACGCCTGGAGCGCAAGCTCATGTCCTGGCCGCGTCGTGCCGTGCGCGAGGAGCTGAAATTCCACGGCAGCGGCCTCATGAACTTCCTGCGCTCGCAGGTAAGCAATGAAGCCAGCCGCCAGCTGCTGGACCATGCCTATGCCATCCTGGCGCAGCGCTATTACGGCGATGTCACCATCCACCCGACCTATACGCTGGAGCATTACCGCCACGTGCTCTCCGAACCCAGCGACAAGCACCGCTGGGAGTGGTTCCGCCTGCAGGGCGAGCGTGCCACCTGGCCCAAGATCGCCATGATCCGCACCCATGCCCGCATCAGCCAGAGCCTCACCGACAATATCGCCCTGCTGGAAAAGCAGCGTTCGCGTCGCCGTGATGACCAACTGCGCGTAGTGCCACAACGCCACACCGGCACGGATGCATAAATCCGCTGCCCCAAGAAAAAGGCGCCCATCCGGGCGCCTTTTTCTTGGGCGTCATCGGCCACCACCGCCACAGCATCGACAAGCGGATTCCGATCGTTATAGTGCGAGCTGAAACCGGCAGGCATGAAGCCTGCCCGCGATGGAGACGCATATGGGCCAGATCGTGATTCCCGGCTATACCCTCAAGCGCAAGCTGGGTCAGGGTGGCATGGCGGCCGTTTTCCTGGCCGTGCAGGAATCCTTCGGGCGGGAAGTCGCGCTGAAAATCCTTATCCCCTCACTGGCCAAGGAAGTGCATTTTGCGGAGCGCTTCCTGCGCGAAGCGCGCACCATGGCCAGCCTCACCCATCCCAATATCATCGTGGTGCACGATGTCGGCATCGCTGGCCCGTTGCATTACTACGCCATGGCCTGCCATAACGGTGGCGATCTCACACAGCGCATACGTAGCGGCGGCGTCAGCACACAGGAAGCCCTGCGCATTACCCGTCAGATCGCTGAAGCCCTCGCCTACGCCCATGAGCAGGGCATCGTCCATCGTGATATCAAGCCCGACAACATCCTTTTCCGCGAGCGTGACGACGGTGCAGTACTCACCGATTTCGGCATCGCCAAAAGCCTGCACAACGATGAAAACCAGCTCACCCAGCTGGGTGCTACCGTCGGCACGCCCAAATACATGAGCCCGGAACAGGCCCGCGGCAAGAAGGTGGACGGCCGCTCTGACCTCTACAGTCTGGGCTGCGTGCTTTATGAAATGCTGACCGGCGCGCCGCCCTTCCTCGCCGAAGAGGCCGTCACCCTGGCCATCAAGCACTGCCAGGACCCGATACCCGTCCTGCGCACCGAGCTCAGCCGCTTTCAGCCTCTGCTGAACAGTCTGCTCGCCAAGGAACCTGGCCAACGGCCGGCCGATGGCCGCGAACTGGTGACCATGCTGGATGCCCTGCTCAATCCGCTACCACGCTTTGGCAGTCTTAGCAGCTCACCCAACCTGCCCACCAGCACGAACGATCTGGCGGCCACCCAGGTCTCACAGCCCATACTGGATGAGACCCGGATGCGCCCAGCGGTCACCGCTGCCACAGCACGCGCCAATCCGCCTGCCAAGGCCAGGCCATACAAGGCCTTTTTCCGCACCGAAGAAAGCGTAAACGGCAATATTCTTACCAAGCGCTATGGCATGCAGGCGGCTTTTTCCTGCGAGGACTACGAAGAATACAAGGCCCAGCTGTCACGCCTGCAGGACGAGCTGCGCACCTGGCTGGAAAAGCGCGGCAAGCGTGCCAAAAGCCTGCATCTGGAAATCCAGACCCACCCCTGGATACTGGGGCGCATACGTGAAGTCACCCTCAAATCCCGGCAGGAAAACTCACCCCTGAGTCAGGTCATTGCCCAGGCCGAAGTCACTCTGCACCTGCATGCCGAGGATGACCCCGAAGGCCTGACCGTGGCCCTCAGCGGCAAGGACGGCAAGGCTGTGGCCGTCGGAGACAAGAGCGCCGCCGACAAGGTCAGCTGACTTGCAATCCGGGCTCCGAAAAGCTTGATTCACAAAGAAGAATCCGTACAATGCGCCGCTCTTGCAGAGGGCTCGGGCAACCGGCAAATCCGCAGGACGGGTCGTTAGCTCAGTCGGTAGAGCAGCGGACTTTTAATCCGTTGG
>JAVHYE010000168.1:0-4890 GCA_031119295.1 Pedobacter sp.
AACCAGAGGTGACTGATGAAAAGACAC
Source organism: Pedobacter sp. (assembly GCA_031119295.1). Taxonomy (GTDB): domain Bacteria; phylum Pseudomonadota; class Gammaproteobacteria; order Pseudomonadales; family Moraxellaceae; genus UBA2031. The sequence continues at coordinate 28 of JAVHYE010000168.1, forward strand.
AAAAGGGAACGTGATGAACTGCTGTTTTCACGAGGATTCAATGCCGGTCTTTCCGGCCGCTCCCAAGAACTCTGCCCCTATCAGGATATCAATCTGCGACAACACTGGATGGCTGGCTGGCGAGAGGGCCGCAGCAACCAGCATGACGGCCTGCGCGGCGTATCCGCCCTGCATGTCGTCCCGCGAATCTGAACCATCGTATTTGAAGCATAGGGTGTAGCCACCCTCCCGCTGGCCATAAAGGGCCGAGCTGCCGCCCCTCCTGCAAAGCAGGAATACGGGGCGGCATTTTTATTTCAGCACGAAGCAGCAGCAATCGCCGCGGCAGCCTCACGAATCAAAGCCGGCCCACGGTAAATGAAGCCGGTATAAATCTGGACCATGGCAGCACCGGCCGTGATTTTCTCAGCGGCACTGGCGCCATCGGTAATACCCCCTACGCCTATCACCGGCAACTTGCCATCCAGCGCGGCTACCAGCTCACGCTGCACCCGCAATGACGAAGCACGCACCGGAGCACCACTGAGTCCGCCGGCTTCACTGCCATGCACCAGACCTTCCACACCCACACGGCTGATGGTGGTGTTGGTGGCAATAACGGCATCAATTTCGAAGCGGCGCAGTTGCTCGGCAATCACTTCCACATCCGTCAGCTCGAGATCCGGCGCGATCTTCAAAGCCAAAGGTACATAACGGCCATGCTGAGTAGCCAGCTGCGCTTGCCGGTTCTTGATGGGCTCCAGCAAAGCCGCCAGTGCATCACCGGACTGCAGGTTGCGCAGGCCCTTGGTATTAGGTGAAGAAATATTGATGGTGATATAGCTTGCATGGGCATAGACCTTGTCCATGCAGGCGAGATAGTCCGAGGCCGCCTCTTCCACCGGCGTATCGAAGTTTTTGCCGATATTGATGCCCAACACACCCTTGTAGCGTGTGCGTTGTACCTGACGAACCAGGTGATCCACACCCAGATTATTGAAGCCCATGCGGTTGATGATGGCCGTCGCTTCAGGAATACGGAAAAGACGAGGCTTGGGATTGCCGGGCTGAGGACGAGGTGTGATGGTGCCGATTTCTATGGAGCCAAAGCCGAGCGCGGCCAGGCCGTCGATATGATCACCATTCTTGTCCAGGCCCGCCGCTAGGCCGACCGGATTCGGAAAGCGCAGGCCCATCAACTCCACCGGCTGCGGGGGAACAAGGGGCAGCACCTGCAGGGCTCCCGTGCGTTCGGCCAGGCTGATGGCAGCCAGCGAGAGATAGTGCGAGGTTTCCGTAGGCAGCGAGAAGAGCAACTGGCGAGCCAGGGGATAAAGCATGGCGGGGAATCCGGGAGGTAAGGCGGGCAAGAGGCCCGGCAAGAGGAGGCGCATTATAGGGAGTCCCCTGCCCCGGCTCTAGCCATTCACCCGGCCCATTGAAACAGGCCCCATGAAAAAGGCCCTCCGGAGAGGGCCTTTTCAGTCACCACCTTATTTGCGGTAGTGCTCGGGCTTGACGAAGTAATGCGCCAGCGCCGGGATCAGGATGAGAGCCCCCAGCATGTTCCAGAGCAGCATCACCGTCAGCAACAGGCCCATATCAGCCTGGAACTTGATGGGCGAGAACACCCAGGTCAGCACGCCAATAGCCAGGGTGACACCAGTGAACAGCACGGCACGACCGGTACTGGTCAGGGTGGCCAGATAGGCATCCTTGAGTGACAGACCATCCTGCATGTACTTCTCGAACTTGGAATAGATATAGACGCCGTAGTCCACGCCTATACCCACGCCCAGCGCAATCACCGGCAAGGTAGCCACCTTGATACCTATGCCCAGCACCGTCATCAGGGCTTCGCAGAGGATGGAAGTCAGTACCAGCGGAAGGATGATGCAAACCACCGGACGCCAGGAGCGGAAGGCCACGAAGCAAAGCACGATCACCACGCCGTAAACCAGCAGCAGCATGGGGGTCTTGCTGGCAGCAATCACGTCATTGGTGGCAGCTTCGATACCGGCATTACCAGAGGCCAGCAGGAACTTGGCATCAGCCGAATCGTTTTCCTTGGCAAAGGCCTCCACCGCCGAAGTCACACGCTCCAGCGTTTCTGCCTTGTGGTCATCCAGGAAAACAAATACCGGAATCAGGCTGCACTCGCCGTTATAAAGCTCGGGAACATTACGGGCCGTTTCGTTGAGCACTGCATCATCAGACACCAGCGTGGACCACTTGAGACTGCCCTCGTTGAAACCGGCCTGGATACGTTTGACAGCAGTCACCAGAGACTGCGCCGACTGCACACCCGGCACGTTTTCAAGCGTCCACTGCAGACGATCAACTGCTTCAAGCGCTGCGTAGGTAGAGCACATCTGGGACTGCGTCTCCACCATCACGACGAGCACATCCGCACTGATGGAGTAATGCGAGGTGATGAACTTGTCGTCCTGGTTGTAACGGGAATCCTGACGCAGTTCAGGTGCGCCGCGATCAAGATCACCGATCTTGACATGCTGGGCCACGGCAAAAGAAACAGCGAGGATCACTGCAGCAATCGCAATGCCAATCGTTGCCGGCGCCTTGTCAGCCATCTTGGCAGTCAAGGTCCAGATCCTGGGCACATGACGACGCTTTTCCTGCAACTTGCTCACTGCGCGGTCGCTGATGCGCACATAGGACATGAGCACTGGCAGCAGCACGAAATTGGTCAGCGCAATGAGGGCCGTACCCAGGCTTGCGGAAATGGCCAGGGCACGAATCACATCAATGCTGATGACCAGCATGGTGAGGAAGCCGGCCGCCTCCATGAGGATGCCCATGGTGCCGGCCTTGAACAGCGAGGAGAAGGCATGACGTGCTGCCTGCTCACCATTGGCTCCACCCGCCGTTTCCAACCCCACGGCATTTACCACCTGTACGGAGTGACTGACCGCGATGGCAAAGACCAGGAAGGGCACCAGCATGGAATAAGGATCAAGCCCGAAGCCCAGCAGTTTGACCGCCCCCACCTGCCAGATGACGGCAATGATGGAGCAGAGCACCACAACGAATGCGCTCTTGAGATCATGGAACTCCCAAAGCAGCAGGGCAAAGGTGATGAAAATGGCCGCCAAGAAGAACAGCGCAATCTTGGTGCCGCCATCAATCAGATCGCCCACTTTCTTGGCGAAACCGACAATGTGGATTTCAACATCAGGATTCTGCTGCTGGTATTTGTCGCGCAATATCTCAAGATTTTGCGAAAGTTGTTTGTAGTCGATCTTTTCACCATCCAGCAGCGGGATCTGGATGATCGTGGACTTGAAATCGTCCGCCACCAAACGACCGACCTGACCGGAACGCAGGATATTGCTGCGCAAGGCCTCAATGCCTTCCGGCGTACCGTCATAGCCCTGCGTGACTTCGCCACCCTGGAAGCCGTCTTTGGTGACCTCGCTCCAGCGCACATTGGGCGTCCACAGCGATTTCAGTTTGGAACGATCAACGATGGAGTGCTCAGCCCCCTCTTCTTTCGTTTTCTGGTCAGAAAGGTAGAAGGATTCGTCCGTCAGGCTTTTCAGTGTTTCAAGATAGGCAGGAGAAAAAATGTCTCCCTTGCCTTCTTTCACCGCCACCGCAATCTTGATGTCATTACCAAGACTGAGCTCATCCTTGTGCTTGAACAGGTTCTGGATATAGGGATGCCCCATGGGCACCATTTTCTCCAGGCTGGTATCCGCCTTGATACCCGTGAGCTGCCACACCATGAGCACAGTGATGATGGCAAAGATGGCAATAATGGCCTTGCGTGCGCCGAAGATCAGATTTTCTATTTTTGAAATGGTCATGTCATCAAGCCCCGACTATCACTTGCCGAGTGCCGGCAGAACCTTGACACCACCATCGCCGACCGTAAGCAGGCCGCTGGGATTCAAGGGAAGAACAGAGGTGATGGACTGTCGATCAGGACGGGTCTCGGGAATGAAATTCAGACCCTGATCTTTGGCACTGAGCACGACACCAGCATTACCCGCCACAATCACATCGCCATCGCCAAGGCGCACGGCCGTATTCAGACCGGAAGTCACACCCGTCTGCACCTGATGCCAGCTATTACCGTTATCAGCCGATGCAAAAAGGCGGCCCTGCAGGCCATATACAAGAACAAGGTCCGAGGCAATTGGCGCGATGCCGAAGAAAGAACCATCAAAAGGCGACGACAGGGATTGCCAGCTTGCCCCTTTGTCAGAGGAACGGAAAAGAACACCGTGCTCGCCGACAATGAAAACCGTAGCGGTTCCCGGCAAACCACGAATGGCATTGAGATGCCAGCCATCTGCATTATTGAGAGCAGATGCATTATCCACCCAGGTCGTTCCCCCATCATGGGTGGCCAGGAAATAACCGTAAGCCCCTACGGCATAGCCATTCTGATTATCGGAAAACCAGACACCGAGCAAAGGCGCACCTGCCTTGTCGCCATCTGCGGTTTTGTCCGAGCGCTGCAACTGCCATGTCGCACCCGCATCAGACGAAAACAGGATGACGCCGTTATGCCCTACCGCCCAGCCCTCGCGCTCATTCGGAAAGTGCACGGCTGTCAGCATGACCGATACCGGCACCTTGGCCTGAGTCCAGGTCTTGCCTTCATCGTCGGACCAGAGAATATGGCCGCGATCACCGACAGCAACAATACGTGCGCCAGCTCGGGCCGCATCAATCAATAAAGAACGGCTGGCTTTTGCAGACGCAATAGCCGGCCTGTCCACACCGGACTTAACGCCTTCGGCAGCAGCAGGAAGGCTGCTTGCCGAAGCCATGACAGCCAGAACCAGCAGTAAACGAGAAGAAATTTTCATGACATGCCTTGAATCATGTTATGTGATGGCACGCACATCCTGTGCG
>JAVHYE010000168.1:4900-6112 GCA_031119295.1 Pedobacter sp.
ACTTTTTGTGATGAAGCGGCTTGTCCGGACATCTTGAAAAGGAAATTATTGCGCCGCTAGAAGCGTTTTCCTTATGGCGAATAAAATTTTAGGCACGCGTGCCAATAAAAAAGCCGGAGAAACTCCGGCTTTTTCATCGACCTCACCGATAAGGTTTCAACGCGTACCGCGACGGCGCAGAGCAGCCGGCGTAAAGTACTCTTCGCCAGGCGAAGGCTTGCTGAAATCCAGCGTGCTGTCTTCTTCGCTATCCAGATTCTGGACGTGATAACGACGCGCCTGCAGGTCATGGAAAGTATCCAGACCAGTCCACACTGTCGGCAGATCGTAGTAGTTCTTCAGATAGGCCATGCTGACACGCCACAGATCTCCACGACCGTCATACTGGTCGGCTATCGCAATATTCCAGGAGTCCTCGTCGATATAGAAACGGCGCTTGGAATAAATGTGACGCTCACCCGGCTGCAGAGAGCCCTCAACCACCCACACGCGATGCAACTCATAGCGCAGGTAATCAGGATTGACGTGACCCGGCATCAGCAGGTCCTTGTACTTCACTGACGACTGGCCCAGCTTGTAGTTGTTGTAAGGAATGTAGATTTCCTTTTTGCCAATCAGCTTCCAGTCGTACTTGTCGGGCGAACCGTTATACATGTCGGTATCGTCGGCAGTACGCAGACCATCAGCTGCAGCAATTGGTGTGTCATAGGCCAGATTGGGGGCCTGACGTACACGGCGCTGGCCAGCGTTATAGCCCCAGGCCTGACGCTGGTCCTTGCGCTGATCCAGCGTTTCCCAGATCAGCACGGCACCACCGGCCAGACGTGCCGGCGCTGTCGTAAAGGAAAGGTAGTAGAACAGGATGTTGTTCAGCTGGGCGTTGGTCTTGATATCGCGGTGATAGAAGCGGAAGTCCACTTCCTGCTGCGAAGTCACCAGCGAGTAGGAGCCATTACGCTGCACGGCAACTTCAGAAGCCTTGCGCACAATGTATTCGCCGCGATAACGCACTATATGATTCCAGATAGCCTGCAGAGCCTGCTCACCATTGCTGCCGGACAGCACAGGGAAAGGCGTACCGCCTACGCAACCATCAATACCCCAGTCTTTCACCTTGGCTGTGGTGGCGCACTTGTAGGTGTTGTCATACACCCACTGTGGTGCTGCCTCAGTACGACGGGTCTGGTAAATCGGCATCTTGAACGTTTGCGG
>JAVHYE010000169.1 GCA_031119295.1 Pedobacter sp.
TTGAGTATGGGACTGTGCATGGGAGACTCCTGTTTTGGTTTTTTGCAGGATTTGTTTTTCTGGCCGCTGCCTCTTATCGCCTCGCCACCTCCGTATTGCAAGCACCCGCACATTGACCTCATCACAACACCGGGCTATTCAAGGCAAAACCGGTATCAGGATGCTGCAATGCACGAAATCATGGCCCTGCTGGTCGGCGTAGGTCTGGCGGCTGCCGCCGGCCTGCGCGTTTTCCTGCCCTTGTTCGGGCTCTCGCTGGCTGCACTTTTTGGCGACATGAACCTGAACCCGGAAATGCAGTGGCTGGCCAGCCCGGAGGCGGCCATCGCGTTGGGTGCGGCCACGGCTCTGGAAATCGGCGGCTATTACTTTCCGCTGGTGGATCACCTGCTGGATGCTGTGGCTGCGCCTTGTGCCGTGATTGCCGGCACACTGGCTACCGCGGCGCTGCTCACGGGCTTTGAAGACGCTGGCGTGAAATGGGCACTGGCGCTGATTGCCGGTGGCGGCATGGCCGGTCTTGTACAAGCGGGCAGCATGCTGGCCCGCGTCACCTCGACCGCTACCACGGGCGGACTGGGAAATCCCGTGGTGGCCACCGGTGAATGGCTGGGCTCGCTGCTCCTGACAGTGCTGGCCATGCTGGCGCCGCTGCTGGGAATTTTTCTGCTGGTGCTGATTGCGGCCTGGCTGCTGCGCCGCAAGAAGCACAAGAAAATTGCAGGCGATGATCAGTCGGCAAGATAACGCCGCAGCGCTTCAATCGCATGCCGCACTTTCGCCGGCTGTGCATCCCGCTGCGGGGTAACGGCATACACACCAATCGAGGGCACCTGCCACTCCGGCAGAATCCGTATCAGCTTGCCGTTTTTCAATTCCTCTTCCACATCCGGCAAGGGCTGCCTGGCGATACCGGCAGCCGCCAGCGCCATTTCCCGCAAAGAGCGTGAATTCGTACTGGCCACGCGTGCCTCTATGCGGGCACGGAAATTTTCCTGGCCGGGGCCACTCAGCTCCAGCTGATGCGGCGTCTCCAGCACGGTGAGCACCAGCCAATCATGGGCCAGCAAATCCTGTGGTGTTTTCGGCAGGCCGCGGCGCGCGATATAGGCCGGGGCGGCACAGAGCACCATGTCCCAGACAGCAAGCTCACGCGCCACCAGCGAGGAGTCGGCCAGGGCTCCTATGCGTATGGCCAGATCGATACGCTCTTCAATGAGATCGATGCGGCGGTCTTCGATAAAAAGCCGCAGGCGCAATTCCGGATTGTTGTTGAGCAGCGGCCCCAGGGCGCCGGCCAGATGGGTGCCGGCAAAGCCCACGGGAGCGGCAATACGCAATTCGCCCACGGCCGCATCGCGCATTTCGGCCAGACGCTGCTCAGCGGACTGCGCCGCCTTCACCATGGCGGCACAGCCTTCATAGAAAGCGGCACCGGCCTCACTGAGCGTGAGTTTGCGCGTGGAGCGATGCAGCAGGACCACGCCGGTCTCGGCCTCCAACTGCCGTATCTGCTGGCTGACCGCCGAGGTACTCATATTGAGCTCGCGCGCGGCCGCGCTCATGGCGCCGGTCTCCACCACGCGGGCAAACAGGGCCATACGCCTGAGCTTGTCCATGCTTTTCTCTTTATGACGTTTCCGCCGCTAGTGCGGCTACAACACGCAGCAGGCTCCCCATTGCCCCTTTTCCTGCAGGAGTGGCTTCAGCTGCGAACATGCCCACAAGATAAGCAATTGTTAAGTTTTACTTCAATAAGAAGGACTTAATCGCAGGCTAATCGGGATTTCGTGAAGTAGCTAGAGTTACTCCATCGCAACGGCCCGCGGGCCAGACAGGAGAAAGACCATGCATATCGCCCTTATCGGAGCCACCGGCAATATCGGCCAGCACATCCTCAGTGAGGCCCTGAGCCGTGGCCATCGAGTGACCGCCATCGTGCGTCATCCGGAAAAGCTCACCCCGCACAACAACCTCAAGGCCGTGGCCGGCAGCGTTTACGACACGGCCGCCCTGGCCGCCCAGCTCAAGGGCGCAGACGCCGTGATCAGTGCCTTCAACCCCGGCTGGACCGACAGCGAGCTGCACCAGCACCAGATCGAGGGCAACGACAGCATCATCGCCGCCACCAAACAGGCCGGAGTAAAGCGCCTGCTCGTGGTCGGTGGTGCCGGCAGCCTGCAGGTGCCGGGCGGCGGTATTGATGTAGTCGACACCCCTGACTTCCCTGAAGCCTGGAAGGGTGCCGCCACCGCCCTGCGCATCACCCTGCAGCATCTGCGCAGCGAGCAGGAGCTGGACTGGACTTTGCTGAGCCCGGCTGCCGAGATAGGCCCGGGTGAACGCACCGGCCGCTTCCGTCTCGGCAAGGATGAACTGCTGGTGGACGCCAAAGGCGAAAGCCGTATCTCGCAGGCCGACTATGCCGTGGCCATGATCGACGAACTGGAGTCGCCGCAGCATTCACGCCAGCGCTTCACCCTGGCCTACTGAACCCACGCCCCAGTTGTAAAAGCGCAGCGAAGACCAAGCCCTTCGCTGCGCTTGTTTTCAATCGCCCTGTCTTGCAGGGTGGCCGACCGCTTTCGCTGCTACGTCTCAGGACGACATGATGACGCCCTCTTCCGTATCAACATCCCGCATTCCCGGCTGGATCATCCTGATGGGTGCGCTCACCGCCATCGCACCACTGTCCATCGACATGTATCTGCCCGCCTTTCCTGCGATTGCAGCGGATCTTTCTGCGCTGGGTCGTGTCGAGCTCACACTGGCCGCCTTTTTCATCGGTGTTGCCCTGGGCCAGCTTTTCTACGGCCCCGTGAGTGACCGTTTCGGCCGCAAGCCGCCGCTGTATTTCGGACTCGCCCTGTTTGCCCTGGCCTCGACCGGCGCCACGCTTGCGCAAAGCATTGAGGCCCTGGTGCTGTGGCGCTTCCTGCAGGGCCTCGGCGGCTGTGCCGGCATGGTGATTGCGCGTGCCGTAGTCCGCGACCGTTGCGAACCACAGGAGGCCGCCAAAGCATTTTCACTGCTGATGCTGGTGATGGGCCTTGCGCCAATTCTCGCGCCGCTGCTCGGCAGCTTTTTGCTGAAAGCGGCAAGCTGGCGCGCACTTTTTGCTGTACTCGCAACATTCTCAGCACTTTGCCTGTTCGCGATCTGGAAAACACTGCAGGAAAGTCATGACAGCAAAAACGCAGAGCCCCTGCATCTCGGCCGCGTGCTGAGAAACTACGCCGGCCTGTTGCAGCACCGACCTTTCATGGCCTACACGCTGGCCAGCGGGCTCGCTTTCTCCGGCATGTTTGCCTATATCGCCGGCTCGCCTTTCGTACTGATGCAATTGCATGGCCTCACGCCGCAGCAATATGGCTGGATGTTCGGTGCCAATGCTTTCGGCCTGATTGCCGCCTCACAGATAAACATGATCCTGCTGCGGCGCCACGACATGACCACGCTGCTGCAAGCCGGACTCATCATTGCCGCCAGCGCCGGTGTTTTCCTGCTGACACTGACCATATTGCAAATGCTCACACTGCCATTGCTGCTGGTCGGGCTTTTTGTCTTCACATCGAGCATGGGCCTGATTGCGCCCAATGGCGGCGCTGCCGCTCTCGCCGATCAGGGCGAGAAAGCCGGTACTGCTTCCGCATTGATGGGCGCCCTGCAATTCAGCCTGGCCACGCTCACAGGCGCAAGCATGAGCCTCTGGCATGACGGCAGCATGCTGCCACTGGTTGCGGTCATGGCCTTTTGTGGCGTGGTGTCATCGCTGTTGCCGAGATTGCTGCTGAAAAAACCGGCAACCGTGGCCGCCTGAAAATGTCGCACATAAAAAAGCCCGGCAATGCCGGGCTTTTTTATGCTGGGCCGAAAACTCAGTTACACGGTGCGCAGGAAGATATATTGCCGCCTATTGATTGCAGTGTTCCCTTCAGGACGGAGCACACCTGCCGACGCTCGGACTCATAGGCCATGATGCCCGCATCAGCGAGACATTTATCAAAAGCAGCAAGCTGGCAGAAGGTATCTACCTGCGGATCATTCCAGGGCTTGTAGGCTTTCGCAGGCCCCTCGCAACGCTGGGCAATGGCACGATTGCGTGCTGCCTCATCACCTCCACCTGCTCCTGCCGTTCCGGTACTGCCAGCGCCACTGCCTGAGGGAGCAATGCTGGAAGCGGCATTCTGGAAATTGGAAATGCCGTTCTGGCCCGGCGCGCTGTCCTGGAACATGCCGGAGATGAGCTTGACCTGTTGATCCGCAGGAAGCTTGCCGAGACCGCCAAGACCGGCCCCCACACCCAGCGCTGCCAGCTTGCCCCATTGCATGCCGCCTTGCTGCTGCGCAGCCTGCTGCTGACGTTGGCGCTCGGCCTCTGCCAGGCGCTGCTGCTCCTGTCGTTGCCGCTCTTCGGCTTCTCGCTGCAAACGCAACTCCAGCGCCAGCTGATCCTTTTCACGCTGCAGATTCTGGCTAGCCATGGCGAACAACATATCGTCTGCACTGCTATTGGTCAGTGCCTTCACCTCGTCCAGATGCTGTTGTGCACAGACAAAATCGCGATTCTTTGCGCAGTTGTTTGCCGCCTCTATCCCGTCCTGCAAATCCTGCTGGTCCATACGCTCAAAAGCAGCTCGCGCCTTGGCGGATTTATCGGCATCAGCAAAGGCCAGCGTGCTCCCTGCCAGCAACAGCCCCAGAATCCATACGCTTTTCATCATTTCACCCCCTGAGCCCCTGACTCATTTCCCGCAAGCTGACCCGACAAAGGCAAGAGCCAGTTCACGCTTGCCACCGTAGCCTGCAACTCCGCCAGCTTTTGCTGATGATTCTCCAGCGGCGGAGCCACCTGCAGCAGCTTTGCCAAGGCCGAATTAAAAGCCGGCGCGCGCATATCGCAACCGGACACAGGCAATACCGGTGACTCCGGCACACCCGATACCGAACGGCCGACACCATCGGCCTGCCTGAAACCTTCCAGGCAGCGTGACAGCAACGCACGCTCCTGATCATCAAAATAACTGGTCTTTTCCAGCAAAAGCTTTGTCATATCGAGATAGTAGCGCGCCACCGCTGCCAGCAATTCGCGCCGCTGCCGACGCTCCATCCAGGCTTCCAGCACCAGCGCTGCATGTGCACGACGCCTTAGCGTTGCCTGCCCCGGGACATCCGCTGCCTGCAGGGCAGGCTCATAAATCTGCTGGCGACGCGTGCGTGCATCCAGCGTCCGGAATGCAGAAAAATCAGTAGCAACATCTGCTGGCAAATACTGCTGCACGGTATCCAGTGCCAACTGGTAATAGGGCCGGCTCTCGGGAAAATAAAAACCCTTGCGCTCAGCCTCGGCCAAGTCGGCCATGACATCAGCGGCAAACGCAGGCGAAGTCAGGGCATGCTGGTACAAGCGGTCCGGACGAACATCATTGGCATTCGACCAGGCAGGCTGTACTGCACTCACCGCGCTTAGCACCTGCAACAACCAGGACAGCTCACTGGCGCAGTTGCGCGAGAAAAAACGGTAATCATTCTGGTAGGCCCAGTGCACTTCAGCGAGACCGCGTACCAACAGTTCGCGCTGCGCCGTATCCAGCTTCAGGGGCAGTGATGAAAGAGAACGGAACTCATCCGTGGTGTATTCGCTGTAAGCCTGCATGAAGGGAACGGCGTAAAGCCGTATCGGATAACCGCCGCTGATGCCTTTCCAGAGCGAAAGATCCAGCTCATCCACACCGGCACGAAAACCCAGGGCCATATGCTCGAACAGGTCTTCATCACAACGCTCATCCACCACAGTACGCTGCGGTGCGCATACCAGCAGACGCAAGCCCACATGCCCGAAGCGACTGAAACTCCGGCCGCTGGGGCCGGCAAACAGAAGATGCACGGCGGCGACCCGGGAAGGAGAGATAGTGCGTACAAGACTGGCACCACCCTCCGCATCCAGCAGGAAGGGAATGGCATCGGCGCACTCTGACGGCCGCGCCGGCAACTGCCAGAGCGTTTCCAGTACGCGCGCCGTCAGCGGATGACGGCAGGAATAATCAGCCTGCAGGAAATACGCACTGGCCTGACGCGCATAAGCCGCATTG
>JAVHYE010000170.1 GCA_031119295.1 Pedobacter sp.
TGTCATGGTTATCGCATCAGCTATGAGAAAACACCGGGGCAGCAGATCACCAAAGTCTTCCCGGGCTTGCCCAATCCTTCATGGAGCATGAAGTGGACGATACTGGGCGATAAAACCGGCGCCACTACCGCCACTTTTGACGGCATTGTCGCGAAAGAGCAGGGGCCATCCTGGTCTCCGGGCGAAGCCGATATCGACAAGACCACACTGCTTTACTACATGCCCGCCGGCGCCGGTGAACACAATATCGTGCGCAATGTGGGCGAAGGCAGCGAGACCGACAACGATTACCAGTTCTCGCCCATCACCATTCCCAATGTCACCAACCATATGCCGATACGGCGTCCGCTCTCGCACACGGAATCCTATGTAGGTTTCGAAGGCTCTTACATCCACTCCGAAGAACCGGATGGTGCCATGGGCTCCATGCGTGCGGATGATCTCAAGGCGCTTACCGCTTATATGACCACGCTGGATGGAGACGACCGTGATCTCATCAATGTCGGCGTATACCGCTGGCTGAAATCCAGGGGCAAGCTGGCGACGCAAACCGGCAATGCGTCACTGACGGAAGGCCAGTTCGTGCAAGCGGGCTGGCAGAATTATCCCGGCGTGGTGGCTGCCGTGAATCAGGGCAAGACAGCGTTTGATCGCGATTGCGGCAGTTGCCATAACGATAATGTCGGCGCCAATAGCAATGAACGCATGTTCCGTCTGGATCAGGTCGGCCGTTTCTTTGCACCGACGATTTACCAGAAGGATCAGGAATCGATTCGTGCGACTTATCTGCGCGATATGTACTGGGTGCAGTCACGTGGCCTGCTCTCCGATGGCCATGTGCGCAATCTGGAAGATCTCGTGAATCCGGATCGCTGCACCGAAGGCTCGGCACTGTACAACCAGTACTACACCCTGCATGCACCGGTGCGTCCGGCCCCGGGCTCGCCCGATCAGCCCACACCCTGGCCTGATCTCAACCGCAAGGGCGATGTCTTCCGCGTGTATCGCAATACGGAATACAGCAGCAATGATCCCTCCACCCAGCGCAACCGTTTTATCGAGCGCCACAAATACTTCGTGAAGGTGGATTGGGACAGCACCAACTATTACTGGGACTACCAGAAGATGCGTCGTGAATACGGCCCCGGCGAAATGGGCACGGCCCTGCCCATAGGCCTGCCCGCCAGCCCGCATCCCTGGTGTACGGCCAGTGCAGCCGATGTGGATAGCACGGTGCAGTATGTTTTGACCCGCTAAAAAACAAAGGTATGAAAAGGCCGTCCGGCTCTGCCGGGCGGCCTTTTTTGCTTTTCCGGCGACAGCATCGTCATGCAAGGCAGGCCGGGAGCCGCGATTTGTAAACCGTGTGCCAGTTCAGCCTGCCTTGGCGTTTTTGTGCTAAAACGGCGCACTGGCTGCCGGAGTGTTCCCTGAGTCCCGGCTGGCCACAGGGGGGTGGCGGAGGTTATCTGCTCCTCATGGAAAACGACGTCGAAAATGACGCCCAAGGAGCATTCATGAATATTCTTCCCTCCCTGCGATCCCTGGCCTTTCTTGCTTCCCTGTCTCCTCTTTTGGCCATGGCCGCTGTCAGCAGTGATGAGGCCAATAGCAGTAATAATCCGCTCAATCCTGCTCCGGGCCTGAATTTCCAGAATTACTACTCGCCGGATTTTTACGACACGGACTACCAGCGCAATGATTTCCTGCTGCGTGCCGCCTCGCCCTTGCCCCCCAATGCCGTTGTGCCGGTGCCGCAGATCCTGCGTGCCACGCTGCCAGTCAGTACGGTAGATACAGGTTTCCAGTCTGAAACCGGGCTGGGCGACTTCAATATTTTCGATATTTTCCTGCTCAAGACCAAAGGCACACAGCTGGGTATTGGTCCCCTGATTACGGCACCCACGGCATCGGATGATTTGCTGGGCACCGGCAAATGGCAGGCGGGTCTTGCAGCGGTGGTGGTGCAGCCTTCATCGAAGGGTCTGTTTGCCGGTCTGCTGCAATGGCAGTCCTCGTTTGCCGGTGATGAAAACCGTGCCGATGTGCAAACCCTCACGGTGCAGCCCCTGATCATCTACAACCTGCCGGACGGCTGGTATCTGCGTTCCACGGGTATCTGGACTTTCGATATGGCCAATAACCATCACTACATTCCGATGGGAGCCGGTGCCGGCAAGGTGTGGAAGGCAGGCTCGGTGATCATGAACGGTTTTGTCGAGCCACAGTGGACCGTGACCCATGATGATGGCGGCGTGCAGCCCAGCTTTGTGGTATTTGCCGGTCTTAACCTGACCTTCAGCAGCTTCGGCAAGAAATAGGGCTTACATATGCCTGAGGCTGCTCAGGCGGCCTTGATGACAGGCCGTGCAAGATATGGGAAGGTCGCCGTCATGGCCGGCCATGACGATCCGGGCAAGCCATGCAAATGGCATGAAAAAGAAAAAGGAGTGGAAAATGAGCAGACATGTATGGAGAGGTTTTGTGCTGGCAGCCCTGTTGGCGCCGGCATCTGCAAGCTGGGCGCTGCAGGACAGCAGCCGTGGCCAGAGCTGGGAGGCCGCTTTCCGCATCATCAATGTGCAGGGCGATACTTACGAAGGAAATAACGGCGCCAAGGCAGAGACTGACAGCGATGTAGGCTGGGGTTTTGGCTTTGGTTTCAACGTCGATGAAAACCTTTCCTTTGCTGGCAATTTCAACTGGGCCGACCTTGATTATCAGGGCACAGGGATTTCGGGTATCAATGGCAGCACGTTTGATGCTGATGGCGAGCTGGAAATCAGCACGCTGAATTTCAATGCCACCTACAACATCCTGAGAAAGTCCTTCACGCCCTTTGTCTCTGCCGGTATAGGTGCAACCTATATCGATACCAATATTCCTAATGGCTTGGCCTACCCTGTTTGCTGGTGGGATCCCTGGTATGGCTATTACTGCGGTACCGCGGTGCCGACCAAGGATGAAACCGATTTCAGCTACAACATCGGTGCCGGCCTGCGCTGGGATGTGGTGGACAATTTCTTCATCAAGGCCTCGGCCAATCGCCTGTGGATTGATGCCAGTGGCAATATCGGTCATCCCAGCTTCATTTCCTATGCCGTGGATTTCGGTTTCCGCTTCCAGTAAGTCACTCTGTAATGCCAGAAAAGGCCGGGCTTGCCCGGCCTTTTTTGCTATCAAGGAGAAGAGAAGATGCGCCGCTTGATTTCAGGGAATAAAAGCAGGCTTCTGGCCATGAGTTGCTTGCTGGCTTCTGGTTTCGCACTGGCAAGCGAAGGTGGCATGGGTCGCCCCATTACCGGCATGCAGGGCTATTCAGCGGCCGGGCAACTTCCCTCTGAGTCCGGCTGGATATTTTCCCTGAGCAGCATCAATTACGAAGGCGATATAGCTGCCGGCCGCAACGTGCCTTTGCTGGGGCAGGTGAGTGGCGGCATGGATGTTTCCGTTTCCTGGAATCTCGCCAGCCTGACCTATGTCTGGAACGGTGCCGGCCCGCAATGGAGTCTGGCTTCCGGTCTTGGCCTGCCGTATCAGTTCACGGAAGTGGAGGCACATCTCAGCCTGCCGCTGAGCAGTGTTGGTGCTGAAGACAGTTCTTCGGATCTGGCTGATATTCTGGTCACGCCCATCATCGCCAGCTATCACATCAGTGAGCTGGAGCATGTGTCGCTTTCCCTGCCCATTTATGTGCCCACCGGTGAATATGATCCGCAGCGTCTGGCCAATCCCGGCCAGAATGTGTGGACCGTCATGCCGACCATGGCTTACAGCAAGCTGGATGGAAAAGGAGGCGAGTTCACCAGCCAGGCGGCTTTTGAAATCTATTCCCGCAATAGTGATACGCAGTACCGCAGTGGCACCCTGTTCCGTCTGGATCTCTTCTGGCTGGCGCCAGCCGCTGCCAATGGCCTGGGCTGGGGCATTGCGGGCGGCTGGATACAGCAGATGACGGATGATGATGGTTTTGCCGCCGATCACAGTAGCGGTTTCAGGGGGGCGGCGCTGGGCGCCGGCCCCATGTTGAACTGGGGCGGGAAATTCGGTAAGCAGGCGGCGTCGGTCAATCTCAAATGGGTGCCGGAGTTTTATACGCGTAATCGTCCGCGAGGTAATGGCATCAGCCTGGGTCTGAGCCTGCCTTTCCTCTGATTTTTTCAGGAGGAGTGCGTCATGAATGCGCTTCGCAGAAAGTTTTTTGCCCTGCTGTCAGCCTCACTGCTGGCATCGGATGCTCTGGCCATGGGCCCCACTATCGATATCTTTCCCGATTTCATCGGGGCCGGTGTTGGCGTCACCTCGGATTACTCCGGCTCGGATGAAACCTTTGTCGGTGCCTTGCCGGCTGGCCGCTACCAGTTTGAAAACAGCAATCGCTTTGCCGAGTGGTATGGCCCCATGGGCGATATCAACTTGCTGGAGTCTGAAGAGTGGCAGCTGGGACCGGCGCTGGGCCTGCGTCTGGGCCGCAGCAATGTCGAAGATGTGGCGGTGGCGCGTCTTCCGGAAATCAGTGCCACGGTGGAAGCGGGCGTGATGGCCTCTTGGACGCGAAATTATCTGGAGGGCGTGCCCTGGCGCTTTCGTATCGGCGTTACAGCGCTCACCGATCTTGGCAATAAATACGACGGCCTCAATGCCTCGCTTTTTACCACCTTCTGGATGCCGCTGAGCCCGCGTCTTTTTCTGGGCATAGGTGGTGGTCTGTCTTATGGCAGTGAAAGTTTCAATCAGGAGTATTACGGCATCACGCCGGCTGGTGCCGCCGCTAGTGGTTTGTCGGCCTATACGCCGGATGCAGGTGTGCGGCAGTGGTATGCTTGGCCGGCCCTGATCTACAAGATGTCACCGCGCTGGGTGGTGGCGACCGGTACGTTTTATCAGCGCATCAGCGGTGATCCGGCCAGGAGTCCGCTGGTGGCCGAAGTAGGCAATGCCAACCAGTGGACTTCAGGTTTCGGTCTGGGCCGTCTCTGGTAAGAGTGCCTGTAAAAATCAGAAGCGATAAAAGCCGGTGACGATGACATCGTTGCGGGTGCCGGCAAAGCCGACTTCAGCCGCCAGATTCCAGCTCTTGCTGATCATCCAGTTGCCACCCAGCAAGGCGTTCCAGCGCATCTTGGGGTGCTCGGAAATATTGTATTGCAGGGTGGTATTGCCGCCGATAGGACTGCTGCTGGTATCGAATACAAATTCGCCCGAGATATAGCTGTCGTTTTTCAGCCAGGTGCCGCCAGTAAATACGGTCACCATGCCGGTGCCGGCCGGATGGAAATTCCAGCCCACACGCGGCGAGACATTCCAGGCCTTGGCCTTGGTATCGGAAATGCTGAGATCGGAAATCACATAGGTGATGGGCAGCGCAAAAAAGAGATCATTCCAGGCGCCGGCGGCAGTCAGGCCTACACCGTAATTGCTGCCATCGTAATCGGCATGCGCCGTTCCCTTCAGGGTTTGCGAGCAGATGGCCGGGCGTACCGCCGGTGGCGCGCTGCAGCCGGGAATGCCGATATAGTTCATGAGGCCTTCGCCATCAATCGTGATGTCGATATCGCCTTTGCCCTGCACACGACCGACGATGCCGTAGACATTCAGGAAGGGAAATACCCATGCCCCCATTTGCAGCTGCATGGTTTCCGTATCGATACGGCTGTGCGGGAATTTCACGAAGTCCAGATCTTGTGGTGTGCTGCCATTGAAGCCCACGGCCAGATTGCCGATTTCAAAATCCTGTGAACCGACATAGACCGAGACACCGATGTCATAGGGATTGGGCAGATCGTAGCCCTTGTCGATCACACGCTGGGCAAAAAAGGGCAGGGCGCGGTCCCATACCCGTGGCTCTGCTGTTTCTGTTTCTGTCTTGGCTTCATCATGGCGCTTATGCATGCCGTCCATGGGCGGGACAACACGGCCGCCATAGGCCAGCAACAGAGGCGAGCCTGTAGTCAGTGTGTCGCTGACGGGCAGTGAGTTTTCTTCAGCCGGCACGGGTGCTGCGGCAAGCATCAGCAGAGCAAGAGTGACGCGGTGTAAAAACGGAGT
>JAVHYE010000025.1:0-9470 GCA_031119295.1 Pedobacter sp.
CGCCCAAGCTGGTAGCAGCCAGCATGGCGATCACGGCCTCCTGGATATTGGGCATGAAGCCGGCAACACGATCGCCTTTGCTCACGCCTTCGCTTTTCATCCAGGCCGCCAAGCGGCTGACATCACGATAGAGCTCGGCATATGTCAGGCTGCGGCGCTCACCATTTTCCAGATAACTTACCAGCGCTGTCCGTTCATCACGATAGCGCAGCAGATGCTCGGCAAAATTCAGGGTGCTGTCCGGAAACCAGTTGGCACCGGGCATGCTGTCCTGAGCCAGGGCTTGTACCGGCTGATCGTGGAATTTCACGGAAAAATAATCGGCAATGCTTTGCCAGAATGTTTCGCGCTCCTGCACTGACCATGCATGCAGTTCGGCATAGTCATCAAAGACCAGACCACGCTCACGTGCCAGCCAGCGTTGCCAGGCCGCCATGCGGGTAGCGGCAATGCGCTCCATATCGGGCTGCCAGAGCAGGGCGTTATCCTGCTTGTGCTCGGAGGGCTTCATGATGGCTTGGTCTCCACCAGAGTCTTCTCGACTTCTGCAAGCGTCTGTCCTTCGCTGACCAGCTCTCCAGCAGCAACAGCAATGGCTGTGACCAGCCCATCATGATGCGCACGTATACGGTGCTCCATCTTCATGGCTTCCATCACCAGCAGGGTGTCACCGGCTTTTACCGTGCTGCCATTTTCCACATTGACGCTGACGATGCGGCCATTCATGGGGGCGTTATAGTGCTGATCATCCTGTGCTGTTGCATTGCCACCTTGTCGCTGTGCCGTTTTCAGTTCGTAGTGCTCACCATGATTGAAAACATCCAGGCCATCTGACCGGCGGGACAGAGTGTAGCGATAGCGTTTTCCGTCGCGATTGAGTTCGGCAGTATTGCCCTGGATATGCAGGGCACATTCACCAGCTTGTGATTCGTATTGATAGCGATAATGCCCGGCAGCCAATGGTGTCAGGTTGACATCATATACCTGCCCCTTGAGCTCGATCTTGCTGCTGCCGCTATCGGCGGCACCGATACGGAAATGTGCCAGGGCATCCCAGGGAGAGGGCGCCGGACGGTTTTTCTTGAAACGGCTGATAGCGGCCAGCAGCAGAAGATTGAGTTTGTCATCATGCTTAGCCAGCAGAGTGTCTTGCTGCTCTTCGATGAAGCGAGTGCTCAGTTGTGCATCAAGAAAAGCAGGATTGGCCAGAATACGTGCGAGGAAGGCGGCATTGTGGCGCACGCCTGCCACGCGAACCTGCTCCAGTGCCTGGCAAAGACGCGCGGCCGCCTGAGTACGGTTTTCACCCCAGGCAATCAGCTTGGCCATCATGGGGTCGTAATGCACGCTGACTTCATCACCTTCGCGATAACCCGTGTCTACGCGTATGCCTTCAGCTTCCGGTAAAGAAAAAACACGCAGGCGCCCGGTAGAAGGCAGGAATTCATGTTGCGGGTCTTCAGCGTAAAGGCGTACTTCAATGGCGTGGCCCCGCGGCTGCAGATCTTCCTGTGTAAAAGTCAGGGTCTGGCCACTGGCGACGAGCAGCTGCTGCTCCACCAGATCCAGTCCGGACACCAGCTCGCTGACCGGGTGCTCCACCTGCAGGCGGGTATTCATTTCCATGAAGTAGAAGGCACCGGATTTATCCACGAGGAATTCCAGGGTGCCGGCACCTTCATAGGCAATGGCCTTGGCAGCACGTACAGCAGCCTCACCCATAGCCTGGCGTAATTCCGTGGAGAGGCCGGGGGCGGGTGCTTCTTCCACGACTTTCTGGTGGCGACGCTGTATGGAGCAGTCACGGTCAAAGACATAAACGCAGTTGCCCTGTGCATCCGCCAGGATCTGCACTTCCACATGACGTGGCTCCTGCAACAGCTTTTCAATCAGCATGCGCTGGTCGCCGAAGGCATTCAGGGCTTCGCGCTGTGCCGCCTGCAGGGCCTCATGAAATTCGCTTTCAGCATGCACGGCGCGCATGCCTTTACCACCACCACCTGCCGAGGCTTTGAGCAGTACGGGGAATCCCATCTTGCGAGCCTGTTCCAGCAGGAAGCCTGCATCCTGTTCTTCGCCGTGATAACCGGGAATCAGGGGCACGCCGGCTTTTTCCATCAGGGCCTTGGCGCCGGATTTGGAGCCCATGGCAGTGATGGCATGGGCTGAGGGGCCTATGAACTTGATGCCATTATCGGCACAGGCCTGTGCAAAAGCGGCATTCTCTGAAAGAAAGCCATAGCCGGGATGTATGGCTTCAGCGCCTGCTGCCTTGGCAGCGGCAATGATTTTATCCACGCAGAGATAAGACTCACGGCTGGGTGCCGGCCCCAGGCGTACGGCTTCATCGGCCATGGCCACATGCATGGAGTGGGCATCGGCATCGGAATACACGGCGACAGTCTTGATACCGAGTTTGTGTGCGGTGCGGCTGACACGGCAGCTGATTTCACCGCGGTTGGCGATCAGTATTTTTTTGAACATGTTTTTTGTGGGCACACTTGGTATGGACATGGCTCAGTTCTTTTTCTGCCAGGCCGGAGCCCGTTTTTCAAAAAAGGCGGACAGGCCTTCCTGGCCTTCCTGCGAGGTGCGCAGGCTGGCAATCAGGGTGGTGGTGTAATCGCTGATTTCTGCCGAGGAGACGGGGCTGATCTTGCGGGCCAGCGCCTTGCAGGCCATGAGCGCTACCGGGCCGTTATCCAGTACGGTGCTGATCATTTTTTCCGAGGCCCCGGTCAAGGCATCTGCAGCGACCACTTCATGCACAAGGCCAATTTCACAGGCGCGTTGCGCGGAAAAGCGTTCGGCGCTCAGGAAGTAACGTGAGGCCTGGCGGGCCCCCATGGCAGCAATCACATAGGGGCTGATGACGGCGGGAGCCAGGCCCAGCTTGGCTTCAGAGAGCGAAAAACTGGCGGCTTCGCTGGCAATGGCGATATCGCAACAGCTCACCAGCCCCACCGCGCCGCCATAGGCTGCTCCCTGCACCAGAGCCAGCGTGGGCTTGGGAAATTCATGAAGGCCGCGCATCAGCCTTTCCAGTTCGCGGGCATCGGCTTCATTGTCCTCCCGCGAATAGCTGGCCATGCGCTTCATCCAGCCCAGATCAGCGCCAGCAGAAAAGCTTTTTCCTTCGGCGCGCAAAACCAGCAGACGCACTTCCGGATGCAGGGAGAATTCCGCAATGACACGGTTGAGATCGGCGATAAGGACATCATCGAAGGCGTTGTGCACCTCGGGCCGGTTCAGGGTCAGCGTGGCCACACCACGCGGGTCCAATGAGGCAAGCAATGCAGACATGATTTTCCCCTTACATGCGGAACACGCCGAACTTTGTGTCCGGAATGTCGGCGTTGAGGGAGGCTGAAATGGCCAGAGCCAGTACATCACGGGTTTTGGCCGGGTCGATCACGCCATCATCCCAGAGGCGTGCGCTGGCATAGGCCGGTTGTGCCTCTTGCGTGTATTTGTCCACCAGCGGTTGCTTGAAGGCGGTTTCTTCTTCGGCACTCCACTGCACGCCTTTTTTGGCCAGTGCCGCTTTTTTCACATCGGTCAGCACGCTGGCCGCCTGTTCACCACCCATGACGGAAATGCGTGCATTGGGCCACATGAAGAGAAAGCGGGGTTCATAGGCGCGCCCGCACATGCCGTAATTACCGGCGCCGAAGCTGCCGCCGATGATGACGGTGAACTTCGGGACTTTGGCACAGGCAACGGCATGGACCATCTTGGCGCCATGTTTGGCGATGCCGCCTTCCTCGTATTTCTTGCCCACCATGAAGCCGGTGATGTTCTGCAGGAAAACCAGTGGAATCTTGCGCTGGCAGCAGAGCTCGATGAAGTGCGCACCTTTGACGGCGGATTCGGAAAACAGGATGCCGTTATTGGCAATGATGCCGACCGGGTAGCCCCAGAGCCGTGCGAAGCCTGTGACCAGGGTGCTGCCGTAAAGCGGTTTGAATTCGTCGAAGTCGGAGCCATCGACAAGACGGGCAATGATTTCGCGCACATCGAAGGGCTGGCGTGAGTCCTTGGGCACGATGCCGTAGATATCGTCAGCCGGGTAGAGCGGTGAGATCGGTTCGCGGATGTCCAGTGAAAGGCGTTTTACACGATTAAGGCGTGATACCGAGTTGCGTGCCAGCTCCAGCGCATGCTCGTCGTTTTCGGCCAGCTGGTCGGTAACGCCGGAAATACGGCTGTGCAGATCGGCGCCGCCCAGATCTTCTGCACTCACAACTTCACCGGTAGCGGCTTTTACCAGCGGCGGGCCGGCGAGAAAAATCGTGCCCTGATGTTTGACGATGATGGCTTCGTCCGCCATGGCGGGCACATAGGCGCCTCCCGCGGTACAAGAGCCCATGACGACGGCGATCTGCGGAATATTGGCAGCCGACATATTGGCCTGATTGAAAAAGATATGGCCGAAATGCAGATGATCCGGGAAGACCTCATCCTGACGTGGCAGATTGGCTCCGCCGGAATCCACCAGATAAATGCAGGGCAGATTGTTTTCCTGCGCTATCGTCTGAGCGCGCAGATGCTTCTTTACGGTCAGTGGGTAATAGGAACCGCCTTTTACCGTGGCGTCATTGGCTGCAATCACGCACTCGATGCCATTCACACGACCAATGCCGGCAACAATTCCTGCCGCCGGGATATCCTCGCCATAAACGTCGTGTGCTGCCAGTGGAGCCAGCTCCAGAAAGGGCGAGCCCGGGTCAATCAGCGTATTGATACGCTCACGTGCGGTCAGCTTGCCGCGTGATTTATGACGTTCAATGGCGGCATCGCCGCCACCCAGGCGGATTTTCTCCAGCAGCTTTTCCAGATCGGCCGTAAGGCTGCGCATATGTTCAGCGTTTTCCTGGAAGCCGGGGGAGTGCGTATTGATCTTGCTGGTGATGACGGGCATGTCATTTGGTCTCGTTGAAGAGTTCGCGGCCTATCAGCATGCGGCGGATTTCACTGGTACCCGCACCGATCTCGTAGAGTTTGGCGTCGCGCAGATAGCGGCCGGTGGGGTTTTCATTGATATAGCCGTTGCCACCCAGCACCTGTATGGCTTCCAGTGCCAGTTTGGTGGCGTTTTCGGCGGTGTAGAGAATGACGGCGGCAGCATCCTTGCGCGCGGTTTCACCGCGATCACAGGCCTGGGCCACGTTGTAGAGATAGGCGCGGGAAGCATTGAGCAGGGTGTACATATCAGCCACCTTGCCTTGCATGAGCTGGAATTCACCTATGGCCTGGCCGAACTGCTTGCGGTCGTGGATATAGGGAAGGGTGATATCCATGCAGGCCTGCATGAGGCCGACCGGGCCGCCGGAAAGAACGACACGCTCGTAATCCAGGCCGCTCATGAGTACACGTACACCTTCGCCTTCCTTGCCCAGAATGTTTTCTGCGGGAACTTCGCAATCCTGGAATACCAGCTCACAGGTGTTGGAGCCGCGCATGCCCAGCTTGTCCAGCTTCTGGTGGCGGGAAAAACCTTTCCAGTCGCGCTCGACAATAAAGGCCGTGATGCCGCGCGGGCCGGCATTGATGTCGGTCTTGGCGTAAATCACATAGGTATTGGCATCAGGGCCATTGGTGATCCACATCTTGTTGCCGTTCAGCACGTAGTGGTCGCCTTTCTTGTCGGCGCGCAGTTTCATGCTGACGACATCAGAGCCGGCATTGGGTTCGCTCATCGCCAGAGCGCCGATATGTTCGCCACTCACCAGCTTGGGCAGATATTTCGCGCGCTGCGCGGCATTGCCGTTCTTGTAGATCTGGTTGACGCAGAGATTGGAGTGGGCACCGTAAGAAAGGCCGACGGAGGCAGATGCGCGTGAAATTTCCTCGACAGCAATCACATGCGCCAGATAGCCCATATCACTGCCACCAAACTCCTCGCTCACCGTCATGCCGAGCAGGCCGAGATCACCGAACTTGCGCCAGAGGTCCATGGGGAACTCGTTGTTGCGATCAATATCGGCCGCACGCGGAGCGATTTCCTTTTTCGCAAACTGTTCGACCGTGTCACGCAGGGCGTTGATGGTTTCGCCCAGACCGAAATTCATGCCGGTATAACTCATGGTGTCCTCGTTCTTGTTTTAGGAGTGGGATGTGACATCAGGATGCATGTCGTGGTCGGCCACGACATGGTCCAGCGCATCATCAGAGAAGGGTTTTCCGGCCTGGGCCGCACGTATACGCGCTTCGGCCGTATCCAGTTCTATCTGCATCAGGCGGATATCGTTGAGCTGCTGCTCAAGCGCGCGGCGGCGTTCGGCCAGCTTGTCCAGCATGAGCTGGTACTGCGCCTGATTGTCATGTTCGGGGTCGTACAGATTGAAGAGCTCGCCACATTCCGCCAGCGAGAAGCCCAGGCGTTTGCCGCGCAGGATGAGTTTGAGCAGCACACGATCGCGCGACGAATAGATGCGGGTCTGGCCGCGGCGCTCGGGCGCCAGCAGACCCTCATCTTCATAAAAGCGGATGGTGCGGGTGGTGACGTCGAACTCGCGGGCCAGCTCGGAAATGGAATAGGTGCGGGCCATGGGGCCAAGCTCCCGGATAACAGTGTGCCGGCATTATTCATGACCTTTACGTTAACGTAAACTTTGCCTGGCTAAAAAGTGCGCAAGTGGATGACTGGTTGACGGACCGGTCGGTCGGATACTGCCAAATGCAACTTGTCGCCTGTTTTGCCCGGCTGTCATCGCGGGCATAATCGCTGCCTTCTTGTTTCTGATGTCGGAAAGTCCATGCCCGGAAAGACAGCGATCCTGATTGGCGCCACCGGTCTTGTGGGAGGCCACCTCCTGCAATTGCTGCTGGCATCGCCGGCTTACAGCAAGGTGATTGCCGTCAGCCGCCGCCCGGTAGCGATCAACCATAAAAAACTGGTGCGTGTGGAAACCGGTTCTTTTGATCTGCTGGCCTCGGCGCTGGCTGACGTGAAGGTCGACGATGCCTTCTGCTGCCTGGGCACCACCATACGCCAGGCTGGCACCAAGGCTGAATTCCATAAAGTGGATTACGGCTATGCGCTGGAGTTTGCGCATAGTGCCCTGCGCGGGGGTGCCAAACATCTGCTGCTGGTTTCGGCCATAGGCGCCGATGCCCGCTCACCGGTTTTCTATAACCGCGTGAAAGGTTTGCTGGAAAAGGAAGTGAGTGCCCTGGGCTTCAAATATGTGTCCATCTTCAGGCCCTCATTGCTGGTGGGTGATCGTGTCGAGAATCGCCCGGGCGAGGCCATAGGTATTCGTCTTTCGGCCCTGCTTGCCCCTTTTCTGCGCGGTCCTTTGCGCAGCATGCATCCCATCAATGGTGCCGAGGTTGCAACGGCTATGGTGGCTGTGGCTGAATCGCCCGCCGCTGGCAAGACCCGTATTTATCGCTACGACGATATGCAGGCACGGCAGGCCTGAGCGGCAGCTGCCCATTTTTTCCGTTTATTTCCGGAGTGTTTCATGAGCTTTGTGACCTGTGATCTGTGTGACGACAATCCTGATGATGTGCGTGTCTGCGAGCCGCTCTTTGCCACCTTTGGTGGTCGAGACACCTTTGGCGGCGAAATCGTCACGGTGAAATGTCATGAAGATAATTCACGCGTGAAAGAAACTCTGGCTACACCGGGCAAAGGCAAGGTGTTGGTGGTGGATGGCGGTGGTTCGCTGCGTTGTGCGCTGCTGGGCGACATGATCGGTGAAAGTGCCGTGAAGAATGGCTGGGAAGGCGTGATCGTTTATGGCTGTGTGCGCGATGTGGATGCACTGGCCGGCCTGGATCTGGGTGTGCAGGCACTGGCCTCCATTCCGCTGAAAAGCGTGCGCAAGGATATTGGTGAGGTGGGTCTGCCCGTCACTTTCGGTGGTGTGACCTTCCGCACCGGTGAATTTGTTTATGCCGACAACAATGGTGTTGTGGTGTCGGCACGGAATCTTCTGGCCTGATCTTTCTTCTGCTCTGGTGGCAGAGAAATTGCTGGGCAGGGGAATTGCTGTGGAAAAGGGAGCTCTTGCTCCTTCTTGTCATCATGAAAAGAAATGGCAAGGGAATAAACGTGGTCCTGGACGACACAAAGGGAGTTCAATCATGAGAATCGTAAAAGCGGTGGTTTCAGTAGCGGTATTGCTGGTGGCTTCAGGGACGTTTGCGGCCAGTATTCCGACAAGTCAGGCGGCTTATGTGGCGCTGCCTGAAATCATGAAGCCCCTGGCCGAGAAGGGCGATGCCGTGGCGCAGGCCAAGCTGGGCCAGATGTATCTGCTGGGCACCGGTGTGCCTCAGGATGATGCGCAGGCCTTGGCGTGGAGCCAGAAAGCGGCCGAGCAGGGCAATCGTGATGCCGAGTTCGTGCTGGGCTTCATGTATTTCAATGGTCGTGGTGTCGAGCGTGATGATGCGCTTGCCGCAGAGTGGTTCCGCAAGGCTGCCAAGCAGGGCGATGCCCAGGCCCAGTTCAATCTGGGGCTGATGTATTACGACGGTCGCGGTGTGGCTGCTGCGGATGACAGTGCAGCCTACTGGTTTGGCCAGGCAGCGGCCCAGGACGATGTACAGGCGCAATACGCCATGGGCGTGCTCTGTGCCGAAGGCCGTGGCGTGAAGCAGGATGATGTGGCTGCGCGTGGCTGGTTCGAGAAAGCGGCCGCGCAGGGCAGTGCTGCTGCGGAATTCCGTCTGGGTGTGATTTATGACCTGGGTCGTGGCGTGACCCAGGACAATGCGCAGGCCGTGAGCTGGTACAAGAAAGCGGCCGAGCATGGCGATGCCAATGCTGCCTATGTGCTGGGCGATCTTTACGCACGTGGCCAGGGTGAAGTGAAGCCGGATGGTAAAGCGGCGCTGAGCTGGTATGGCAATGCTGCCAAGCAAGGCAATCGTGATGCCGAGCGTTCCCTGGGTGAAATGTATTTCACCGGTGAAGGTGTGCCGGGTAGTGACCAGCAGGCGCTGCAGTGGTATCGCCGCGCCGCAGAACAGGGCGATATCGAAGCCCAGCTCAATACCGCTGCGATCTACGATCTGGGTCTGGGCGTGGCGCGTGATCAGCGTGAGGCCGACTTCTGGTATTACCGCGCTCGTGAGTCGCAGACACTGGCAGGTAACTGAGTTTTTCTCTCGTAAAAAAGCCCGCATCAGCGGGCTTTTTTATTCATGTTTTTCAGTCCTAGAGTTACTGTGCGCCACGCAGAAAGGTGAGGGTGGCGCCGGACAGGGTTTTCAGTTCCAGCTTGCCTTCATTCAGCGTGAAGCTGCCGACTTCGCCCATCTGCTTCAGGAAAGCCTGTTCGAACTGCATGCGCGGTTCCGGGCCCATCATGCGCGTGGTGGCGAGTGCACCGAACACCACCTGCTGTTGCGACCATTTCACCGTGGCATGACCGACAAAATGATTTACGCCACTGAAGCCGTTCACGGCCAGCTTCTTGTCATCCTGTGCGGTATCGGGGCGCAGGGTCAGCAGG
>JAVHYE010000025.1:9480-26671 GCA_031119295.1 Pedobacter sp.
GGATATTGCTGGGAATGGCGGGCAGCTCGCTGGCCTGTTGCAGGGTCCAGCTGCCCAGTACGCTTTGACGGGCTTCAGCAATCTGTTCGGGCTTCATGGTGGTGCAGGCGGTCAGTGGCAGCAGGCAGGCAAAGGCCAGAAGAGCGGCGCGGGCATTCATTCATTTCTTCTCCGGCAGGGACTCGGGGCACCACAAGCGTAGCGGATATAAACGATTTTCCAGCCTGATTATGCGTATTTCATCGGGCTTTACAGGGTTTCAACGGTAACAAAAAAGCCCGCAGATGCGGGCTTTTTTGCAGCAGAAGTGCAGCTTAGGGCAGCAAATGCTTCACGCCGTCACGCTCTTCCAGCAGCTCGTTCAGGGTGAAGTCCATGCGCTCGCGGGAGAAGGCATCGATTTCCAGGCCTTCAACGCGGGTGTATTCGCCATTGGCGCAGGTGACGGGAACGCCGTACATGACTTCGGCAGGAATGCCGTAGGAGCCGTCAGAAGGAATGCCCATGGTGACCCACTTGCCATTGGTGCCCAGAGCCCAGTCGCGCATGTGGTCGATGGCGGCATTGGCAGCGGAAGCAGCCGAGGACAGGCCGCGGGCTTCGATGATGGCGGCGCCACGCTTGCCCACGGTCGGCAGGAAGGTGTTGCGGTTCCAGTCTTCGTCGTTGATCAGCGTCTTCACGTTTTCGCCATTGATAGTGGCGAAACGGTAATCGGCATACATGGTGGGGGAGTGGTTGCCCCAGACGGTCAGCTTCTCGATGTCGGCCACGGCCTTGCCGGCCTTGGCAGCAATCTGCGAAAGGGCGCGGTTGTGATCCAGGCGCAGCATGGCGGTGAAGTTCTTGGCGGGCAGATCTGGAGCCGACTTCATGGCGATATAGGCGTTGGTGTTGGCGGGGTTGCCGACAACGAGCACCTTCACATTACGCGAAGCGTGGTCGTTCAGGGCCTTGCCCTGCACGGTGAAGATCTTGGCGTTTTCCTGCAGCAGGTCCTTGCGCTCCATGCCGGGGCCGCGGGGACGGGCACCCACGAGCAGGGCATAGTCAGTGTCCTTGAAAGCGACAGCAGGATCATCGGTGCCGATCACGCTGGCCAGCAGCGGGAAGGCGCAGTCGTCCAGCTCCATGATCACGCCCTTGAGGGCCTGCTGGGCCTTTTCCACGGGCACTTCGAGAAGCTGCAGGATCACCGGCTGGTCTTTGCCCAGCATTTCGCCGGAGGCAATACGGAACAGCAGGCTGTAGCCGATCTGGCCGGCAGCGCCGGTGACGGTGACACGAACGGGCTTCTTGGTGCTCATGGTGGACTCCTGAGAGGAAGAGGAAGACGGGTCCGCTTTCGGATGGCGCGGTACCCCGGACTCGCCGGGTGGGCGAGGCGAAAACCGGCGCGGATTGTACATGTGGCGCGCTCAGGATGCGACCGCTACAGGCTCAGTCTGATGTAGAATCTGCGTCAGTCCCGAGGTCGCCCCCATGCTCATCCGCAAGCTTTTCAGTTTCGAGAACGCCCATATCGTGCGCAATTGCACGAGTGACCGCTGCCGCCGCTCCATCCACGGCCACAGCTACAAGGTTGAGGTGATTCTCGAGGCCCATGCCCTAGACCACGGCCAGATGGTTTACGACTTCGGCCTCATGAAGGGCAATATCCGCACCCTCATCGACAGCTTCGACCACGCCATCTGCTACTGGGACAAGGATGATCCCGAATACATTGCCGCCTGCGAGCAGTTCAGCGCGCGCTGGATACGCCTGCCGGTCTCGCCCTCGGCCGAGCAGTTTTCCCGGCTTTTCTTCGTGCTGGCCGATGCCGTGCTCAAGCAGACCGATATGAAGAACGGCGAGGCCGATGTGGAGCTGCAGTCGGTCATCGTGCACGAGACGGCCACTGGCTATGCCCAGTGCTTCCGTGAGGACGTGTTGAATCCGCGCATGGGGCAGATCGCCCTGGAGTCCATCGTCTTTTCCGATCAGGTCCGCCGGGAATGGCCTGACTATGAGCTTTACGAGAAGCTCAAAAAGGGCGAACGCTTTGCCAACCCGGATGTGGAGCTGCAGGTGGATTAAGGCCCGGGCTCACCCGGCTACCACGCTTTGTTACGTCACGGCTACTTCTTGCGGCTTTCATACTTCTGTCATCTGTGGCAGTTTCAATGGCTCAGACAAATGACGAAGACAAGAGAAGCAAGTAGTAGAGGTGAAACATGGAAATGATGGAATTCCGCGAGGAATGGCTGGAGGCCCAGGTGGACGGGCTGGATGTACCGCTGGATGAGCTCTATATGAGCGATGATGCGGTGGAAATGTAACAACAGGCTGACAAGCTTGTATTTGCCAAAAGCCCGCTTTCTGCGGGCTTTTTCATGTCTGAAAATCAGCTTTGCCTTCCGGACAGGCTGATACGGCGCCGATAGTCGCCGGGCGTGTCCCCGGTCCAGCGCTTGAAGGCACGCTGGAAGGCGCCGGGCGTGGAAAAGCCCAGCACATAAGAGACTTCACCCAGACTCATCTGGGTTTCCCGCATATAACCCAGCGCCAGATCCTTGCGCATATTGTCCAGCAGGGCCTGGAAGGTGATGCCTTCTTCTTTCAGCTTGCGGCGCAAGGTCCAGTCGGGAATGCCGAGGCGGCTGGCGGTGTCTTCCAGCGTGGGCGTATGGCCATGCAGCAGGGGGCCGAGTATCTGTTGCACGCGGCCGGTAAAGGTTTCTATGACGGCCAGGCGTTTGGCCTGGGCCTGGGCCATGGCCAGCAGTTGCTGATGCAAAAGCGGCTCGGCTTGCAGCACGGGAAGGCGGGCGGCTTCGGGCTTCAGGACCAGACGATTTTCCGGGCGGCCGAAGCTGACCGCGGCATTGAACGTATCCTGATAGCGGTTCTGGTAGTCGGGTGCCGGGAATTCGATATGCACTTCCTGCACGAGATCGCTTTCGCCGGTCAGGGTTTCTGCCAGCGTTTGCCAGCAGGACAGCACGCTGTCGACCACAAAGCGGTTGTATTCGTTGTAGGGCGCAATGGAGTAGAAGACCACGGCCGGCATACTGGGGACAAAACTGGAGACGCCGCGGTAGCAGCGGCCACCCAGGGTTTCAAAACGGGTCAGGACTTCAAAGGCTTCGCCCAGTGTAGGGCTGGTCATGGCCAGCAGGCCGGGCAGGCCCAGGTCCACCACGCGGTTCATCTCGCCCATGCGCAGGCCTAGGGCCGGCTCGCGGGTTTCGCGTATGGCGGCGGCACCCAGCTTCATGAATTCGGTGAGGCCGATGCGGGACTCGGGGTCACGCAATTGCGCCGGCGTGAGGCCGGCACGGGCCAGCAGCATATTGCTGTCAGCGCCGTAATGCTCGGCAGCACGTAGCAGCGAGAGTATGGAAGGAGGGGTGATGTCCCCGATTTTCATGGCTTAAAGCGTCCTGTTGTCAGCGGCGGCGGCAGGCTGTGCAGGATAAGAACTTGTCAGTTCCGGTTATTGAGAGCGCTCTTGCACGGGGACTATCGTCGCCGGCATCCGCATGCCCTGCATGCCGCGGATTGTGGACAGGCTCCTCTTCCGCGGCAAGGGCCGCAGTCTTTTCATTTGCCAGCCGAGGTTTGCCATGTCCGGTCAGGAAAAATACCGTCATCTTCTCCAGCCCCTGGATCTGGGTTTCACCCAGCTCCGTAACCGCGTGATCATGGGTTCCATGCATACCGGTCTGGAAGAAGTCAGCATGGAGCGTCAGGCCGCTTTCTTTGCCCGTCGCGCCGCTGGCGGTGTGGGTCTGATCGTCACGGGTGGTATTGCCACTTCGGTTGAAGGCGGCCTTGGCCCCGGTTCTTCCGGCATGTTCACCGAGAAGGATGCCGAGCATCACAGCATCGTGACTGAAGCCGTGCATAAAGAAGGCGGCAAGATTGTCATGCAGGCCCTGCACGCTGGCCGCCAGTCCTGGCATCCCATGATGCTGGCGCCGTCTGCCAAGCAATCGCCGATTTATCCTTTTGCGCCCAAGGCCATGACGGAAGACGACGTCGAGCGCGAGCTTTCCAACTGGGCCAATTCGGCTCGCCTTGCCCAGCAGGCCGGCTATGACGGCGTGGAAATCATGGGTTCGGAAGGCTATCTGCTGAACCAGTTCCTCACCACGCGCGGCAATGAGCGTGACGACAAATGGGGCGGCACTTACGAAAACCGCATGCGCTATCCCCTGGAAGTGATACGCCGTGTGCGCGCGGCTACCGGCCCCAACTTCATCATCGTCTATCGCCTGTCCATGCTGGATCTGGTGCCGGACGGCCAGAGTTTTGATGAAGTGATCGAGTTCGCCAAGCGCCTTGAAGGTGCTGGTGTGAATATCATCAACAGCGGTATCGGCTGGCATGAAGCCAAGATTCCCACCATCGCCACCATGGTGCCGCGCGCCGGCTTTGCCTGGGTGACGCGCAAGGTGAAGGAAGCGGTGAACATTCCTGTCGCTGCTTCCAACCGCATCAATATGCCCAGTATCGGCGAAGACATCATCGCCCGCGGCGATGCCGACATGATTGCCATGGCGCGTCCCATGCTGGCGGACCCGGACTGGGTGCTGAAAGCTGAGAAAGATCTGGAGCAGGAAATCAACACCTGCATCGCCTGTAACCAGGCCTGTCTGGATCACACCTTCCAGATGAAGATGTCGTCCTGCCTCGTGAATCCGCAGGCCTGCCATGAAACCGAGCTGGTCTATATCAAGACCGACAAGCCCAAGAATGTTGCAGTAGTTGGTGCCGGTCCTGCCGGTCTTTCTTTCGCGACTGTGGCGGCCGAGCGCGGCCACAATGTGACCCTGTTCGATGCCGATACCAAGATCGGTGGCCAGTTCAATATCGCCAAGCAGGTGCCGGGCAAGGAAGAGTTCTACGAAACCCTGCGCTATTTCGATGTGATGGTGAAAAAGCACGGTGTGAAGCTGGTGCTGGGCAAGCGCATCACGGCCCATGATGTTGCCGAATTTGATGAAGTCGTACTGGCTACCGGCATCGTGCCGCGCAAGTTGGACATCCCCGGTCTCGACAATCCCAAGGTGCTGACCTATCTCGACGTGCTGCGCGACAAGAAGCCGGTGGGCAAGAAAGTCGCCATCGTGGGTGCTGGTGGTATCGGTGTGGATACGGCGGAATTCCTGGCCCACAACCCGCAGCACAAGCCTTCCAGCCTGGACATCCCGACCTTCCTGAAAGAGTGGGGCATTGATCCTGAGCTGAAAGCACGTGGTGGTATTGCCGGTGTGGAAGAAGATGTGGACCCGAGCCCGCACGAAATCTACATCCTGCAGCGCAAGCCCAAGAAGATCACCGGCCCGGGCAAGACCACCGGCTGGATTCACCGCGAAGCCCTGCTCAAGAAGAAGGTGCAGATGCTCACCGGCGTGAACTACGACAAGGTGGACGATGAAGGTCTGCATATCACCGTGGGCGACAAGGCCATGGTGCTGGCGGTGGACAACGTCATCCTCTGTGCCGGTCAGGAGCCCCAGCGCGAGCTGCAGGCTTCCATCGAGGCCTTGGGCAAGAAGGTGCATCTCATCGGTGGTGCCGATGTGGCCGCCGAGCTGGATGCCAAGCGCGCGATCAACCAGGGCGCGCGTCTGGCTGCCGCGCTCTGAGCCTCGCCAATCTGTGATGCTCCCCGCAAAGGGCCGCCATGGGCGGCCCTTTGTTTTTGTGTAACCCGCAGATAGACTGCCAGCCACAATGATAAAACCAGTCGTGCCAGGGAAACGGTACGACCACCTTCGGCAAGCAGGCTCAAGCCATGTTCGAATCCTATCTGGCCTCGTCGGAAATGGTGCTCTTCTGGGAAAGTGAGGGCATCGACAAAGTCATGATGTTTTCTGATTTCCAGGCCACCCTGGACGGTTATGTCGGTATTCCGGCCTATGCCGGCGAGGAAAAGCGGGCTGCCTATGTGCAGCTTGACGACAATCTCAAGGTCCGTCGCTGTGTGCTCTTCCTGATCGGCTTTGATGGCAGTGGTTTTCCCGAGCGCAGCTGGAATCTGCCGCTGCGGCATATGGCGGAAATCGCCGGCCGTGGTCCGGACATGGGCGGGGGACCGGTCAATCTCGTTTGTCACAGCCAGTGCCCGATTTCCTGGCATGCCATCAAGCTGTGGGATCCGGTCATGCGGCCCACGCTCAATACCTTTGCCCAGATTGCCAGCTCGGTTGAATCTGCTGCCGAGCGCTACAGCCTGCGTCCGGCAGGAAGTGCGACGACGCCATCGGCATCGGCAGCCTCCGATGCCGATATTCCGGTACTGACGGACGAGGCACCAGTTGCTGCCGTACAGCCCCTGACAGCTGCCAAGGCGGCACTCTGGGAGCAGGAAAAGCAGGCACTGCTGGAACGCATGGCCGCGCAGCAGCTGCATATCAGCACGCTGGAAACCGACAAGAACGAAACCATTGCGCGTCTGGGTTTCCTGCACCAGCAGCAATCCGACATTCTCGAGGCCCAGAACTCCAAATTGCTGGGGCAGAGCAAGGCTCTTAAAGACCAGTTCGACAGCCAGCGCGAGCAGATAGAAGCATTGCGTCATCAACTCGCCAGTGCCGGCAAGCTGGAAGAAAATCTGGCTGAAGAGCGCCGTCTGCACGAAGAACAGTTGTCGGCGGTGATGCACGCCAAGCTGGGTGAAGAAAACCAGAAATTCGAACAGTTGCTGAAGCAGAAAGAGCAGGAGTTCTCCACGCGTGAAGCGCGTTTGCGCGCGGAATACCAGCTTTCGGTGGAAAAGCGCTTGAGTGAAGAGGCCTCGCGCTTCCAGTTGCAAACCGAATCGCTGCGCGCCGAGCTGAATTATCGCGAAGACACCATCAATACGCTGACGCGGGAAATGGCCGAGGTGAAATCCGGCAATGCCCAGCGCGAGCAGGGGGCAGCGGATGAATTCCTGCGCCGGCTGGAGTCACTGGGCATGAATTTCGTGGTCTTTCATGCCGGCGCCGGTCACGTTTCCGTACCCGTTCCCGAGCTTGCGACATATGTCAGCAGCCCGCTGTCCTATGCCGCCGCAAAATGCATGGTGACGCCGGAGCAATATCAAAGCTGGCTGGCGCATTATGAAAATCCCCGCTGCAGTGCCGCTATCGGCGACAACAAATGCTGTGAGGCGCGCCTGATACGTACGGATTCACCCACCCGTTTTGTTGCCGGTCAGTCCGATCGTTGTGCACGCCATCAGGCGGCCGACACGGCCATCGACAATGTTTTGCGCTTCCGGTGAGTGCCATGCTGTATTCACCTGAATTCACCAGGCCAACCCGCCTGCAGCGCCTGCAGGGCGCACAGTGGCAGGTGCGCGGCATACAGGTATTCATGAAGCGCGAAGACGAGCGTGATGCGCTCTTGGGCGGCAATAAATGGTGCAAGCTGCTGGGTCATCTTGAGCAGGCCCGCGCGGACGGCATGCAGCATCTCGTCAGTGTGGGTGGGCTCTGGTCCAACCATCTGCATGCGCTGGCCCATGCCGGGCAGCGTTATGGTTTTGCCACTACCGGCATCGTGCGCGGAGAAGCTGCGCATATCACGCCGACACTGCGCGAAGCGCAAGCTGCCGGCATGCAGTTGAAATTTGTTTCTCGCGAAGAATATCGTCAGCGTCATGAGGCTGGCTGGCAGGCACAGGCTTGTGTTGCTTTGAGTCATGCTCGTTTCATTCCGGAGGGTGGTGCAGGCGAGCAGTCTTTGTCTGGCCTGCAGCAGATGGCCGCTGAAATTGCAGGGCAGGTGAGTGGAGAAGCCTGGTTGGCCGTAGCTGTTGGCTCGGGTACGACCTTGGCCGGTCTGCGTCGTGCCTTGCCAGGCAATATCAGGGTGCAGGGCTTCCAGGCTTTTGCGGATGCCTCTGTGCCTGAGCGTATTGCTGCTTTGGCGGGCTCTGAGGGCTGGCAGCTGCATGAAACCCAAGGCATGCGTCAGCATGCTCGCCTGCCGCAAGCGCTTGCCGATTTCATGCAGGCTTTTTCCAGCGAGGAAAATATCGAACTGGATTCGGTCTATACCGTGCGCCTGATGGCTCGTCTTGACGAAATGATTCGTGCTGGTGATGTGCCTGATGGATGTCGTGTCATCTGCCTGCACAGTGGCGGATTGCAAGGGCGGCGGGGACATTCCCCGGCGCTGGCTGCCTGAGGACTCATGCGATGGCAGCAGCAAGAATAAACCGTTCCCTGTTACAGACTTTCGTGCCGCTGAATTCACTTTCTGCGGAGCGTCTGGATTATCTGCTGGAAGGGCAGGAGATAGAGGCTTTGCCAGCGGGCACGGAGTTGTGTCGGCGTGGGGAAAGTGATGGCCGCACGCTGTATCTGCTTAGCGGTGCCGTTGATATCGAAGCGGAAAATGGCGTCGTCAAGACACTGGATGCCGGTGATATAGACGCGGCCCATGCGGTTTCTCCCGAGCAACCCCGGCAGGCCTCAGTACGTGCCAAGACGGCTGTGAATGTGCTGCGCTTTGACAGCAAGCGTCTGGATCGCGTGCTGGCCTGGGATCAATCCACGGAAACGCTGGAAAAGGCGCTGGTTGCGCTGTATCCGGGAGAAAACAGCGACTGGATTCGCCGGCTGTTGCAGTCACGTCTGTTTTACCGTTTGCCGCCCGCGAATGTGGTGGAGCTTTTCGGCAAGCTGAAGCCGGAGCCGGTCAAACGTGGTCAGCGCATCCTGAGCAAGGGTGATCAGGCCGAAAGCTGCTATTTCATCCGTGATGGCGTGGCTGAAGTCAGCATTCCGGGTGAGGGTGGCCCGGTCACCCTGGCCTTGCTGGAAAAAGGGCAGTACTTCGGTGAAGAGGGTTTGCTCATCGAAGGCACACGCAATGCCGATATTGCCATGGTGTCGGATGGCCTGCTGATGCGTCTGGACAAATCCGACTTCGACTCCCTGCTCAAGGCGCCTTCACTGGCCAAGGTGGAGTTTTCTGCTGCCATGGCGGCGGTGGAGGCTGGTCAGGCGCGCTGGCTGGATGTGCGTCTGGCTGATGAGCAGGAGCGTGGTGTGCTGAGTGGTGCACTTTGTCTCCCGCTGCAGTCGCTGCGTGTAAAATCCCGTCTCCTGCCCAAGGAGCAGCGCTATATCGTTTACTGCGATACTGGCCGCCGCAGTGCTGCCGCTGCTTTCCTGCTGGGCGTCCTGGGTTACGATACCGAGGTGCTGGACGGTGGGCTCTGGTCGCTGATGCGGGCCGAGCGCGACCGTTTTCTGGCCAGCCAATAGCTGATGCAGCCGCCGGCTGCTTTCTGGATGAACATGGAACAATTCCGCAATGTCGGGCTGATAGGTCGGCCCGGCAATACGACTGTTGCAGATACCCTGGATTATCTGCTGCGCTTCCTTGAAGGCCGTGGCGTCAAAGTGATCTTTGATGAAGACACGGCTGCCGTCATGTCCCGCTCCGGTCTGCAGGTGTGCACGCGGGCCATGCTGGGCGAGGTTTGTGATCTTGTGATCGTGGTCGGGGGTGATGGCTCCCTGCTGCATGCTGCACGCGCGCTGGCCCGCTTCAACAAGCCCATGCTGGGCATTAACCGTGGCCGCCTTGGCTTCCTCACTGATGTGTCCCCGGATGAAATAGACAGCAAGGTGGCCGCTGTCCTGGAAGGGGATTACGTCATCGAGCAGCGCTTCATGCTCAATATGGAGGTGAAGTCAGACGGCAATCCGCTGGGCGAGGGCATAGCCCTCAATGACGTGGTGCTCTACGCCGGCAAATCCGTGCACA
Source organism: Pedobacter sp. (assembly GCA_031119295.1). GTDB lineage: Bacteria > Pseudomonadota > Gammaproteobacteria > Pseudomonadales > Moraxellaceae > UBA2031. The sequence continues at coordinate 19,234 of JAVHYE010000025.1, forward strand.
TGATCGAGTTCGAGCTCTATATCGAGGGCCAGTTCGTCTATCGCCAGCGCTCCGACGGCCTTATCATCGCCACCCCGACGGGCTCCACGGCCTATGCGCTCTCCGGGGGCGGACCCATCATGCATCCGCGTCTGGATGCCATGGTTCTGGTGCCCATGCATCCGCATACCCTGTCCAGTCGTCCCATCGTGGTGGACGGCAATAGCGAAGTGAAGCTGTTGATGTGCACCGAGGGAATAAATCCCATGGTGAGCTGCGATGGCCAGACGGGGACCAGCCTGCGTGCTGGCGACTGGGTGTATGTGAACAAGCATCCTTTCAAGCTGCGCCTGCTGCATCCACCCGGCCATGATTTTTATGCGGCCTGCCGCACCAAGCTGGGCTGGAGCAGCCATCTGACGAATTCTGGTGAATGATGAACGACTCTACGATTGAAAAAATGCTCTTGGCCATGACGCCGGAGCTGGTCACCGCTTTCCGGCTGGCCATAGAAATCGGCAAATGGCCGGATGGCCGCCGTCTCACGCCCGAGCAGCGCGAAACCTGCATGCAGGCCATGATCGCCTGGGAGCTCAAGCATCTGCCGGAGGAGCAGAGAACGGGTTATATCGACAAGGGCGAGAAAGAAGGTGATATGTGCGACAGCCACGATCACAGTCATGACGAAGAAGCCACGGTGAAGTTCCTGCACTGACGTTATGACGTTTCCGGCGCGTACTGCGCCGGAAACACGCCAAGCCCGGTACACACCCGTGCCTGGCTCTGCGCAGGCACTACCAGCGATATTTGTTCCAGTTCTCGGGATTGGCCCAGAACCTGGGATTCAACCAGTCCGGCACCGACTTGTAGGTGCGGATGTCATAGCTCCAGGCCTGCCAGCTCGCCGCATCAATTTCGAAGCGGGCCTGCCGGGTCAGGCCGAGACCGATGAGCGTCGTGTCATCGAGCAGGTTTTCCGGTACAAACACCAGAACTTGTCGCGCCAGCAGGTCACGCATGACGGCGATCAGCTGACGGGCGTCGCGCGCATTTTCGCTGCCGGCCAGACTGGCTATTGCCAGTTCCTGTCGCGCGCGCTGTGCTGCGCAGGCCAGGGCTTCGGCAATAGTCAGACTCTCCTCTCCAGCAAGGCCGGCAGGCCACTCCACCGGGCCTATGCCCAGTACACTACGAGCACCGGTTGCCGCCAGTGTTTCGGTGATGAGGGGATGGAAGGGGTGGGGGCGGGCAGACATGAAATGAATACGGGATGACAGAAGAGAATGTTGGGTACTTTACGAAAAATGCGGGCTGAGCGAAACGAGCCCGTGTCTTATTTCCTGCCACTGGGGGACTTCTCCGTGCCCCTGGCGCCTTATATGGGAAATACGCTGCACCTTAAATACCAGGGCAATATCCTTTGTATTGCTTGTGGGCGTAAAACCAGCAAGTCCTATAACCAGGGTTATTGCTTCGTCTGCTTCAAGAAACTGGCGGCCTGCGATATGTGCATCCTGAAGCCGGAGACTTGTCACTACCACCTTGGCACTTGTCGCGAGCCCGAGTGGGCGGATGCACACTGCAATGTGCCGCATATCGTGTATCTGGCGAACTCTTCCGGACTCAAGGTCGGCATCACCCGTGGCACACAGGTGCCGACACGCTGGATGGATCAAGGCGCCACTCAGGCCCTGCCCATTTTCCGTGTGGGCACACGTTTTCAGTCAGGCCTGATTGAAACCACGCTTGCACAACATATTGCCGACAAGACCAACTGGCAGGCCCTGCTAAAAGGGGACAGCGAACCAGTGGATTTGCCGGCAGCAAGAGATGATCTCCTGCAACGTTGCGCCGCTGAAATTACTGCCCTGCAGGAGCGCTTTCCCGGGGAAATACAGCCGCTGCAAGAGACGGTGCAGGAGTTCCGTTACCCGGTCCTGCAATATCCCAAAAAGATCAGCTCTTTCAATTTTGATAAAGAGCCCGATGTTGCTGGTACCTTGCTCGGAATCAAAGGCCAGTATCTGTTGCTTGATACTGGCGTCATCAATATTCGCAAGTTCACGGCCTATCAGGTCGAACTGCTGACGGTGTGATCATGGCCATTCCTGCTGATATTTCCGAAGCTGCCCAGAAGACCATTTACCTCAAGGATTATCGTGCGCCAGCCTTCCAGGTGAAAAGCACGCGCCTGGATATCGATATTCACGAAGGCTATACCGTTGTTGATGCAGAGCTGCAGCTTTCCCGTTCCGGGTCGGCTGCTGCAGACGAGCCTTTGCGCTTGCATGGTGTTGATCTTGAGCTGGAGTTGATCGAGATAGATGGTCTTGCCCTTGCTGCGGAGCGTTATCGTCAGGAAGGTGAGGAGCTGGTGATCAGCCATGTGCCGGCTGGTGATTTTTCCCTGCATACCCGAGTCCATATCCATCCGGAAAAAAATACCGCGCTTGAGGGCCTGTATTGTTCCAATGGCATGTATTGCACACAGTGCGAGGCCGAGGGTTTTCGCAAGATCACCTTCTATCCTGATCGCCCGGATGTGATGTCGCGCTTTGTCACCACGATACGCGCGGACAAACAGCGCTTTCCCGTGTTGCTGGCCAATGGCAATCCGGTGGCCAGTGGGGATTTGCCGGGTGGCCGTCATTTTGTTGCCTGGGAAGATCCTTTCCCAAAGCCTTCCTATCTCTTTGCCATGGTCGCGGGCAATCTTGCCTTGCACAGCGATGTGTTTGTCACCATGTCCGGCCGGCGCATAGATCTGCGGATTTATGTGGAGGCAAGGGATGTCGGCAAGACGGACCATGCCATGGAGTCCCTGAAGCGTTCCATGCGCTGGGATGAAGAGGTGTTTGGCCGTGAATACGATCTGGATATTTTCATGATCGTGGCGGTCTCCCATTTCAATATGGGTGCCATGGAAAACAAGGGTCTCAATATCTTCAATACCAGCTGTGTGCTGGCTCATCCTGCAACGACGACGGATGCCGGCTTCCAGCGCGTGGAGTCCGTGGTGGCGCATGAGTACTTCCATAACTGGAGTGGCAATCGCGTTACCTGCCGCGACTGGTTCCAGCTCAGTCTCAAGGAAGGCTTCACGGTTTTCCGCGACCAGCAGTTTTCAGCAGACATGCTTTCAGCCAGCGTGCAGCGTATCGAAGATGTGAATTTCCTGCGGGCCTACCAGTTTGCCGAGGATGCAGGGCCTTTGGCCCACCCGGTACGTCCTGACTCCTTTGTCGAAATCAATAACTTCTATACCGCAACAGTTTACGAGAAGGGTTCGGAAATTGTTCGCATGCTGCATACCGTGCTGGGGCCAGAAAAATTCCGTGCGGGTACGGACCTGTATTTCAGCCGCCACGATGGTCAGGCTGTCACGGTAGAGGATTTTGTGCAGTCCCTGTCGGACGCCAGTGACGTCAATCTGGATGCCTTCATGCAGTGGTATCGCCAACCCGGTACGCCAACTTTGCAGGTGAGTGGTGAGTTCAAGCCGGCAGCGCAGGAATACCACCTGACTCTGCGTCAGCAGCTCCATCGCGTGGATGGTTACCCCGAGCCGCGCTTGCTGCCGGTGCCGGTCAGGATGGCTTTGCTGGGCGACGATGGAAATGAACTTCCTTTGCATATGAATACAGGGCAGGGGGCCGTGAGTGAGACGGTTCTGTTGCTACAGCAAGAGTCAGAAACTTTCGTGTTCAAGGGCATAGGCAAACGGCCCTTGCCTTCCATCTTGCGTGATTTTTCGGCGCCGGTACGTGTCGAGCAGCAGCTCTCTGCGGAGGAAAAAGTCTTCCTGCTGCGGCATGACAGCAATGGTTTCAATCGCTGGATGATTGCCCAGGATTTGCTGACGGCGGAATGCCTGCGCCTTGCTGCTGATATCCAGGCGGGCCGCCATCTGTTGCCGGATGCAGCGCTGCTGGCAGCACTGGAAGCAGTTCTGCCCGGGCTGGCCAAAGAAGATCCTGCACTGGCGGCAAAAATCCTGCAGATTCCCAGTCTTTTGCAATTGATGGATGCCGTTTGCCGGCCTGATCCCGAGGCGCTGCATGCGGCCCGGCAGGGCCTGCGTCATGCCATAGGCCACAAGCTGGAAACTTGGCTTGGACAGTTATGCGATAGCTATCTCGCCATGGATTACAGCTATTCGGCGGCTGCCATTGCCGAGCGCAGTCTGCGCAATACGGCGCTGGGCTTGCTGGTAGACATGAGTGGCCGCTACCACGAGCTGGCTGTAAAGCAGTATCGCCAGGCCTTGCATATGACGGATGCCGCAGCAGCACTGACGACGCTGGTGCATGCAGGCAGCAATCAGGCACTGGCTTTGCTGGAAGACTTTGCCCTCCGCTGGCAGGACGAGGCGCTGGTCATGGATCAATGGTTTGCTATCCAGGCCTCTGCACCTTCAGCCCACACCATTGAGCGTGTGGCAGAGCTGCGCTGCCATTCGGATTTTCATCGTGATAATCCAAACCGTGTTCGTGCCCTGATCGGCCAGTTTGCCAATAACAATCCGCTGGCTTTCCATGATTCCAGTGGCCGGGGTTATGAGTTGTTGCTGGAGGAGGTGGCCTTCCTTGATGGCAGCAATCCACAAATTGCCGCCCGGCTGCTCGGAGCCATGAGTACCTGGGCGCGTTTTGACAGTGGTCGTCAGGGCTTAGCCAAGACGGCTCTGGAGCGTCTGCAGACTCAGGCCCGTTCTTCTGATGTTCTGGAAACCGTCAGCCGTCTTCTGGCTCCCGGTAACACGAAGAGTTGTTCGTAAGCCCGTGCTTTTACTGGCGCTATTGGGGAAATCGGCTAGCTTGTTTTGATGTGACTGCGTGGTTTTGCAGACAGACGCAGGGATTTGTCGGACAGCAGGCCCCGCTTATGGGTCATAAAGTGCATAAGCGGCCGGCTGGTCAGACTTTGCGGTTTTCTTTGCGTCTGCCAACAGGTATAAATCGGCAATAACCGGTCATTGGCCGGTTTGCACAAAAAATGCGACATAAAAAGTGCTCCGGTAACGAAGAGCCAGTTTATTCAAGGCATTACCAGCCGGCAGGAGTCCGGAATGAGTGATGTGACCTGCCAAGGCAGGTCGGCTGTTTACCGGGCGCGCGTGCTTCATAACAAGAATTCTCACGCTGGAGCTCCGACATGAAAAACAAGCATGGCATGCCCTCTCTCCGTCTGGCGCCTCGCGCTGCAGGCTTTGCCCTCGCCACTTTGCTGCCTCTGGCGGTCAACACTGCTTCGGCATTCGAGCTTAATCTGGGTGAGGTGACTGGTGCATTGGATACAACGGTTTCCTATGGCACCGGCTGGCGTCTGGAAGATCCTGATACGGCCTTGGCTGCGCGCTATCCCAGTTATACAGCTGCTGTGCAGGATAATCGCCGCACTTTCATCAACAAGAATGATGGTGATGCCAACTTTGATAACAACTCGCGCCCTATCACCAATGTCTTCAAAATTACGGCTGACCTCGAGTTGAAATACAAAGACTATGGTCTTTTTACTCGTGGTACGGCTTTTTATGACACGGTGATCATGAGTAATGATGTAAACCGTGCAAGTGCCAGTAACTATCCCAATTCGGCCAGTTGCAATGCGCAGGTTTCTGCCAATCCTGCTTCTTGCGGCTTCCCGCATGAAGTCAATGATCACTCGGGTCATGATGCCCGCTTTCTTGATGCCTATGTCTACGGAAACTTTGATGTTGGTGGCATGCCCTTGAACTTGCGTGCGGGCTCGATGGTCGTCAACTGGGGGGAGGCGCTTTTCCTCCAGGATGGTATCAATAGCGCAAATCCTGTTTCACTTTCCAAGTTGCGTCTGCCTGGCGCAGAAGTCAAAGAGGCTCTGTTGCCGCTGCCTATGCTTTATGCCTCTCTGGGTCTCACGGATAGTCTGACTGCAGAAGTTTTCTATCAATTCGATTGGGATTACTCCGAGCCAGATGATGTAGGTACGTTTTATTCGACAGATGATGCATTCGCTGGTGAAGGTGCAAACCGCATTCTCGTTGATACAACCGGTACTTTGCTTGGAACGCCACAAGGCGCTCTTGGTAACGTATCCGTTGCTCAGTATTACAATCGTTTCAATGGAAACCAGCTTAGCAATACGCTAACAAACAAGCGCGGCCCTGATATCCCGACAGATGGAAAGGGGCAGTTTGGTTTGGCTTTCCGTTATTCACTTGATGCCACCGAATTTGGTTTGTTTTTCATGAACTACCACAGCCACAAACCGGTTGCACAGGCAACGACGGGTGAGGCGAATTATTGCTCGCAGGCTGGATTGCCAGCGCAGATTCAGGCTGCATGTGGCAATGCGACGGCAAGGCAGGGCTTGAATGCGGCGCACTATATTGATACCACGACGTATCAGCTTGTTTATCCTGAAGACATTCAAATGTACGGCTTTAGCTTCAGTACCACGGTTGGTGATCTTTCATTCTCCGGTGAGTTGGCTTATCGCCCGAACGACGTAATCTTGGCTGAGCTGGGGGATAATCTGGTTGCGTACAACACCCTTAATTCTGGCGCTTTGGGCAATGGCTTTAATTCCAATACGACGGCAGCAGGTGCAGTAGGTTTCGGTTCGATTCTCAATGGTGGTCAGCCGGTAACTGCTGGCCAGACCGTGACGGATGCTGCCGAGCTGGCCACCTACAACCTGGCTCTGGTCAGCATTTATAATTTTGGCCCTACAATCGGTGCTGATGGGATGACCGGCGTTTTGGAGTACGGTGCCAACTATATTCCCGCAGGTGAGGATTATAAGTATGCGTCGACTGCATCCCTATTGAATCTGGAAGGCGCTGCGGGAGCTGCAGTTCCTGCTGAGGGGCCGCGTGATGATTATCTTGATCGTCTCTCTATGGGCTATCGTATTGTCCTGACGTCCACGTATAACGATGTTTTTGCTGGCGTAGCATTGAGTCCGACTATTCGTTTTGCTCATGACTTCAAAGGCAACTCACATCGCACCGGGAACTTTCTGGAGAATCGCAAAGCCACAACTGTTGGTCTGAGCGCACTTTATAACCAGGCCTTTGAAACGGCGATTGCGTATAACGCCTTCTGGGGAGCCAAGAGCAGCAATCTGCTGGCTGACCGTGACAATGTGACGTTGACGCTCAAGTACTCATTCTGAGTGTATGTTGGTTCAGGATTGCGGGCAGGTTTTCTGCCCGCGTCTACAATTTCTGAGTTTCTTCTGAGGGTTTCATCATGAACAAGAAAATCGCATGGATGGGAGCTGCTCTGGCAGTTTCTATCGCTGCGGCGACCACAGTACAGGCCGCTGTCTCGGCAGCCGATGCTGACAAGCTCAAAAGCACCCTGACTCCGCTGGGCGGCGAAAAGGCCGGCAACAAAGAGGGCACCATTCCTGCGTGGAACGGTGGTCTGACAAAATCTCCTTTCGCGAATTACAAACCCGGTCAGGTTCAGGC